>JAZQQE010000102.1:0-48283 GCA_045628845.1 Oscillospiraceae bacterium | reverse complement strand
CCGAGAGCAAGGCCACCGGCGTTGATTATCCGGGCTACATCTTCGATGCGACCGCGACCAAGGAAGTCAACGTCGTCGTCACCGACGTCGGCGGCAAGCTGACCTGGAAGGCGACCATAGGCTCGACCGAGATACTCTCGAATGCGACCCCGGCAGTCACTCCGAACGTCGACTTCACCAACAAGTACGGCGCAGGCGAAGTCAAGATGCCTCTCAGCGTCGACAAGACGATCCAGTATATCGCCCCCAAGACCGACAGGAACTTCCACTTCGTCATTATCGGCAGCGCCTCCAACCCGACTGCCGTGATGCCGACCTCGACCGCCGTCACCGTGACCGGCGAGGGAACTGTCAGCTTTGGTGATATTACTTTCACCGTACCCGGCACCTACACCTACACCGTCAAGGAGCTTGACAAGGACACCGCCATCGCCGCGAACTCCTACGCTGCCGACTACTACGACGGCTACACCTTCGACGGAACCGCATACACCGTAATCGTTGACGTCACCGACATCGGCGGAAAGCTGACCTGGAAGGCGACCATAGGCTCGGCCGAGTATCTCTCGACCGCGGATCCGGCCGTCACCCCGACTGTCTACGTCACGAACGATTACAAACCCGAAAACGCCGAACTCGAACTGCCCGTCAGCAAGCTCATCGACGGCAACGGCAACGTCCACGACTTTGAGGATGACTTTACGTTCACCATCGCCGCCGTGACAGCCGGTGCCCCGATGCCCACCCCCGCGACCGTTGGCATCGCCGACGTCATTGGATCCAAGTCCGGCAAGTTCGGCAAGATCACCTACACCGAGGAAGGCACTTGGGTCTATGAGATCACCGAGACAGCCGCTCCGGAATACTTCGAGGCCAACACCCAGAAGTACACCGTGACCGTTACCGTCGAGGACGTTGACGGACATTACGTCGCGACCTGGACCTCCACGCCCGATAAGGATGCCGACGGCACGATCAAGTTCACGAACGTGTACGATCCGAGAGACGCCCTCCTGAATCTCACCGTTCGCAAGACCGTCTCCGGCAACGACCGTCCGGATGACTGGAAGAAGACCTTCTCCTTCGAACTCATCCCGCAGGGCACCGCGCCCGCGCCCGATGACGGAATCCTCGTGAAGACCATTGAGGACACCACGGGTCTTTCCGGCTTCTCCGCGACCGCTTCCTTCGATTCCATCACCTTCGATACCATCGGCGCCTACTATTACGAGCTCCATGAGATCGCCGGCACCGACAAGGGCTACACCTTCGATACCACCGTCTACAAGATCAAGGTCGACGTGACGGACAACGACGGTGAGCTCGAAGCCGCGTACTCGCTCTATGACAATGAGACCGACACCTACGTGCTCGCCGCTGAAAGCGATACCGATGGCATCATCAACGCCGATGAGCTCCCGTTCACGAACGTCTACACGCCCGAACCCGTCGAGATCGCTCTGCCTGTAACGAAGCAGCTGAACGGACACCCGACTCCGAGCGACAAGGACTTCACCTTCACCCTCGCAGGCGACACCGCGCTTACCCCGATGCCTGCCTCCGGCGGTGAGAAGGTGACCGTGACCGGCGCCGCGAGCGGAGACTTCGGCACCATCAAATTCACGAAGGCCGACACCTACACCTACACCGTATCCGAAGATCCGAAGCCCGCGTCCGGCTACGACGGCTACACCTTCGACGAAGCTACGCACACCTACACCGTCGTGATCACTGACGATAAGGGTACCCTGAAGGCCGAATGGCATGTCGATGCTACCACCGATACCGCGGCTGTGTTCAACAACGAGTATCAGCCCGCCGCCGCGACGGTAGTCATCCCCGTGACCAAGGTCCTTGAAGGACCCGAACCCGCCGACAAGGAAGCCTTTGAGTTCACTCTGACGGCTGCCAACGCTCTTACCCCGATGCCCGGCGGCTTCGGCGGCACTGATTCCGTGACCATCATGGGCAGCGGCTCCAGCGCTTTCGGCATCATCACATACATGGCTTCCGGCGTGTACAGCTACACCGTGTCTGAGGTCACAGGCTCTGCCTTCGGTTACACCTACGACACCACCGTTTATCACGTACTCGTTTCTGTCGTCGACCTCGGCGGCGTGCTCTCCGCCTCCTACGAGGTGACCGAGGGCGGAGACGTAGTCTTCACCAACAAGTACGAGATCAACCCCGTTGAGGTCAGCATCCCCGTCCGCAAGGTCGTTACGGGCTCCGTGCCTGCCAGCCAGGTCAAGGACTTCATATTCGACCTGACCTCCGTCTCCGGCACCGATCCGATGCCCACGGAAACCACCCTGACCATCACGGGCAGCGGCACTGCTTCCTTCGGACCCATCAGCTTCACCGCCCCCGGCACCTACGTTTACGAGCTGGCCGAGCGCGACACCGCTGAGCCCTACTACACCTACGATACCGCGGTACGTACGATAACCGTTACCGTCACCGAGACTGACCACGTGCTCACTGCTCTGTGGACAGTGAACGGTGAGGTCGTCTCCGACGTCGTCTTCACCAACAGCTACTACAACCCCGAGGATGAAGACGAAGACATCGACGACGAGGACCTCTACGGCGGCGAGATCGTACCTCCCGAGGGCGAGGGCGAAGATGGCGACGATCCGCTCTATAACGGAATCCCCAAGACCGGCTACGGTCCTGACTGCGACAATCTGCTCTATGCTCTGGGCGGCGCGTCGCTGCTGGCTCTGCTCTGCGCGATACTGAAAAAGGATAAGCGCAGCAGAAAGAACAGATAAACCCATCATCCGGCCAGACCCCTAAAAAGGTCTGGCCGGACCTGCAAGACTCGGTTTGAGTAAAGGAGAACTGCCATGAAAAAGAGGACCGGACTGCGCCGCATAGTAATCATAATCGCGGCGGTGGTGCTCGTTCTCGTGTGCGCGCTGCTGCTGAATCAGAAGCTGACCGGCGCGAAGGCTGACAAGGTACAAAATGAGCTCCTCGCGTTGAAAGAACTCGGCGAGCAGAACGCCGCCCCGGCAGCTCCCACCGCACAGCCCGGGACCAATCCGGTGCCGGGCACTCCCGCGGATGACCCTGCCGCAGAGCCTGCTGAGCCCGCTCCCGTATTTCAGGAGGATTTCCGGCCCCTGTACGACGTGAACGACGATCTCATCGGCTGGGTGACGGCGGGCAGGACGATAGACTATCCCGTCGTGTGCTACGACAACGATTACTATCTGCGCCATAACTTCTATGACCGGTGGGACAGCAACGGCACGCTCTTCCTCGACGTCAACAACGAACTGTATCCGCGTGACGACGTCCTGCTCATCCACGGGCACAACATGAAGAGCGGCGCCATGTTCGGCAACCTGAGCGCGTTCATGCAGCTTGAATACATGAGCTCGTACCCGATAGTCACGTTCCGGACGATATACGACGAGGCAGACGTGTACTACACTCCCGTTGCCGTGTTCAACGCCTCCATGAAGACGAACAACCCCGACTACTTCGACATCACGCAGTGGCGCTTCAAGGACGATCCCGATTCCGACAGAGCCGGAGGCGACCGCAGGAGCGCGGAGTACCGCGCCTTTCTTGATGACGTGACGGGGCGGTCCCTCTGGGAGGCGAAGACCGACGTCAACGAAAACGACAAGCTGCTCATACTCTCGACGTGCAGCTATTTCCAATCTGACGGACGTCTGCTCCTCGTGTGCCGCGCTCTGCGCGAGGACGAAACTCCCGAGATGATCGCGGAGCTCTACGGAGCGACGCTCGACTGAATATGAGACGCAGAGAGACCCTGCCGAGGCAGGGTCTCTTTTTTGCGTAACGCGGAGAAAAACAGCCGTGCCAGCGGCGAAAACTGAGAGGCAGCACCCGCGGAGATTGACAAAAGAGTATAAAATGAGATAAGCTAAAACAAAAAGGAGGGCGACGCTCTTGCAGTATGAATATTCCGTGCCGGCGTCGTGGTACGACGGCCTTTATAAAGATGAAACTCCGTGCTGCTCTGCGGCGCGTCCCTTCACGCTGATGCATGAGACACCGACGGCGGAATGCTGGCTGCTCATCCACGGCTACCGCGGCTATCCGGGAGAGCTCGTGAGGCCGGCGGAGGACCTTTTCAACGCGGGCTTCGACGTGTACGTTCCGCGCCTGCCGGGCCACGGCACCTCGGGAAAGGACCTCATCCGCTCGCGTTCGTCGGACTGGACGGGGCTTGCACGCGCGGCGCTTGCGGACCTGAAAACACGCTACGCGAAGGTACATATCCTCGGTCACTCAATGGGGAGCTCGATAGCCGCGCTCATAGGCTGCGGCGACAGCGGAGCGGGGAAGCTCGTTTACGCCTCGCCGAGCTTTGAAAACAGGCAGATGGGATTTTTCGCCCGCATCGTACTGCGGGTCCTTTCTCCGTTTACTCCGAAGGTGAAATGCGGCTGGCACGCGAGCTCGAAATATCATCTCCACTATGAAAACGCTCCCTGCGACGAGCAGTACCTCGGGCATGAGTACTGGCAGTATTACTTCACGGGCAGGCTGCTCGAATACTACCGCCTCATGAAGCAGGCCCTGCGTACCGTCGGGGAGGTGCCTCATGAGCACCTCGTCGTATATCCGATGCTCGACAAGGTGATATCCGAGCCCTCCGTTAAGCTGTACAGGGAGGCCGTCGGAGAGAGGGCGAACGTGGCCGAAGTGCCGAACGGCACTCATTCGGTTTTTTATGACAAGGATCCGGAGGCGGAGGAGACGGCTGTGCGCGCGATAGTCGCCTTCGCACTCAACTGATACAGAAAGAACGGGATATATAATGAAGAAGAACATAACCAAGCATACAGTCATAAAGCTGGTCATAGGCATCGCCGTGATGCTCGTATCGGGCGCGGCGGGAATGCTCCTCGGCGCGTTCAAGGATGTGGGCTCGATAGGCGAGAAGCTGAAGATAAACCTGACGACGGTCCTCGGCCTGATAGCGATGATAGCCTTCCTCTTTGCCGTCAACGCGATATTGCAGCTTATCCTGCATCTCGTCCGAGGCAAACGCAAGCGCAGTCAGACGCTTTCGACCGTCCTTTCGAGCCTCGTGAAGTACGTCATAGTCCTTATCGGGATAATATGGGGTCTTGCCATGATAGGCGTGAACGTCGGCACCATCTTCGCCGGCGTCGGGATCGTAGCCCTGATAATAGGCTTCGGAGCAGAGAGCCTCGTATCCGACCTCGTGACGGGCGCGTTCATATTGTTTGAGAATCAGTATAACGTCGGCGACATAGTCGAGCTCGACGGCTACCGCGGTACGGTCGATTCCATCGGCATACGCACGACCGGTATCCGCGACGCGGGCGGCAACGTGAAGATAATCAACAATTCCGATATCAAAAACATCATCAACCGCTCCGAACGCGGCTCCGTCGCCGTGACGACAGTCGGTATTTCCTACGCGCACAACATAGCCGAGGTCGAGGAGAAGCTGCCATTCATCCTTAAAACGATAAAAGAGCGCAATCCCGGAGTATTCACCGGAACGGTCAATTACCTCGGTGTCGAGGAACTGAGCGATTCAGCCGTTACGCTCAAATTTACCGCCGAGGTAGATGAGAGCAATATCTTCAAGGGCAAGCGCCTGCTCAACCGCGAAATAAAAGCACTGTTCGACGAGGCGGGGATTGAAATCGCTTACCCGCAGATAGACGTTCACATGAAGTGAGGTCACGTTCGGTGTCAGATGATCTGAAAACGAAACAGCGGGACGAGTATTTCTCCACCGGAACGGAAGTAGCGCCGCCCGAGAAGAGCATGGCGCTCGCTCCGGAGTTTCCCGAGTGCGGGGAGGAGCATCCCAGCGCGGCTCCGGAAATTGCCGAGCCGTCGGATGAATTCTTCGAATATATGCGGCCGGCTGTCAGAGAAAAGAAAAAGGAAAAGTCGAAGATGGGCTACCTCGTGACGGCGGCTCTCACTGCCGTCGCCGTTACCGCGGGCGCGACCGCCGCGACGGTCACCCCCGCAGTGTCAGTCCTGCCGGAGGAGATAATCGAGGTCATACTTCCGTCCGAACAGCCGGAGCCGACGCCCGAGCCGACTCCCGAGGCGACGCCGGAGCCCGAAGCGGATTACAGCTTCCTCGACGGAGTCTTCACCGACGTGTACGAGGCATTTTCCGACGGCAGATTCTACGACGCGGCACGATGCCTCGCCGCGAATGAGAACGCACTGTCGGGCCTGAACGGGAGCGGACTGCTCGAATACGACGGCACCGTGCGCGAGTCCGACGGAGCGGGACAAGGCCTCATGCTCGTCAGCTTCGGCGAGAGTGAGGCAGGCATGAGCTCGTCCGGAACGGGGCGTGAGCTCGTATTCCGCTTTGAAAAGAGAAAGGGACTCGGGACGGAGACGTACCTTGTCTATATGTGCAACGGCGAGACGGACGTTCTGCGCGGTGACATTTCGGAGGATCTCAGCGCGCGGGAGGCGGTGTACGAATACTTCTACGCCGAGGAAAACGGCATCTTCCCGATGATGACCGTCCGCGGGGCGCTCAAAGAGGGGCATTTCTCCGGCCCGGTCACGTATGAGACGTACCCGTTTGAGACGCTCGACCCCGACGGAGTGGGCTCGCTGAGCGATATAGAGCCGACGGCGCGGCGCTATTTCGACCTCGGAGAGGACGGCCGCGTCCATCTTGCCGACATAGATTACGCCTCGTCCGACGAGACTTATGCCTTCGTCGCCTTCGAGGACCCGGATTGCCGCTACTTCCTCGATAAGAGCGGGAGACCGTCGCTGTACGTGCGCGAATATCCCACCGACCCCGATGACGGTTCCATTACGTACAGCTCGTACGATCTGAAAGGGGACGCCACCGGCGAGCTCTTTTCCATAGAGCACCTCACCGAAGCCTTCAAAACGGAAGAATGAAGACGAGATCCGTCGCCCGGAAAGGCGGCGGATCTTTCCGTGTACCGGTCCCCGGAGCGGGCGGCGTTGACTTTTTCGATCGCGGTATGATATATTGAAAAAAATCGAATGTTATTCGTGAAAGGAAGTGCGCGGCGTGAAAAGGGAAAAAGACGGTGAAAAGAAGGGCTTTTCATACTGGTTTGAAAACGTGTTCCTTTATCACTACGGTAAGTGGGCGCTCGTCGCGCTTGTCGCCATCGCCGTCATCGTGTTTCTTTCGGTATCGGGCTCAAAAAAGGAAAAGTACGATTTCCAGATGGGCCTGATAGTCTCCGGCGGAATAATGTACGACGATACCGAAGAACTCCGCGCGCTCGTTGCCGATGCCGTGGGCGATATCGACGGCAACGGGAAGACGGTTATCGACCTCCAGATAGTCAATCTCGGAGACCTCGAATACGCCGAGGCCAACCAGTACAAGGTTATGCTCCTCATGAGCCAGCCGGAGTACACTCTCTTCATCCTCGACGAGGAGCTGAGCGCGCACTACTGCGCCAAGGACTATTTCGACGACCTGACGCGCTTCGGCATAACGCCGGACGAGAAATCGAACTGCCGCGTGAACGTGACGGATGCGGCGGTCCTGCGGGACATCGGAGCGGACTTTGAGTACTACGCCTCCATCGTCGACTGGACGACCGTCGGAAAGGGAAAGGCGGCGCAGACCGAGGCCGCGGTGCGCGTCGCGAAGGCGCTTACGGAAAACTGAATCGTGGGGCTGTCCTGACGTAAAGCCGGACAGCCCTGTTTTAAGGTGAGAACGATGGAACGTATCACGAGCAGAAAAAATCCCGTCATAAAATATATGAGAGAGCTCGGAGCGGACGCGGGAGTGCGCGCGGAACGCGGGGAGATGATCTGCCGCGGCCGCAAGCTGCTCGGCGAGGCGCTCAGCTCGGGCATGCGCGTCGGTACAGTGCTGTTTGCGGGTGAAAGCGCCCCACAGGCACCCGGAGCGAAGCTGTATGAGGTACCGCAGGAACTCCTCGACTACGTGTCGAAGGGCGAACCGGAGCTGCTGTTCACCTGCGCCGTGCCGGAATGCGGCGGGGAAGTGCGCTCCGCGGTCGTCCTCGAGGAGGTGCAGGACCCGGGCAACGTCGGTACTGTGATACGTACCGCCGCGGCCTTCGGGGTGGATGCGGTCATCCTCGTCGGAGCCTCCGCCGACCCCTACGGGCCGAAGGCCCTGCGCGCGTCGATGGGCGCGGCGTTCCGCGTGAACGTCATAAGGACCGATATCGAAGGGCTTGCCGCACTGCTCGAAGACAGCGGCATGACCCTCTATGCCGCCGTACTGTCAGACGATGCGGCGGATATACGAAGACTCGAGCGTGCCTCAAGGGCCGCGCTTGCCATAGGCAATGAGGGCCACGGCCTGTCGGAAAAGCTCCTTGCACTATGTGACAGGAGATTCATCATCCCCATGGACGAGGCGAGCGAATCGCTCAATGCCGCCGCGGCGGCCGCCGTGTCCATGTGGGAGCTCTTCGGAAAGGAACGCTGACATGAACGACGTTCTGCACTGGCTGTGGCTTGCCAGCCTCAAGGGTATCGGAAGCGTGACGATGCTCCGTTATCTGCGCGCTTTCAATACGGTGACGGAGCTGTACGACGCGGGCGAAGCCGAGCTCGCGCGCGTCGAAAAGGCGACGAAGGCCGAGATAAAGGCCTTCTCCGACAAGAGCCTCAAGCGTGCGGAGGAGATACTTGAAGACTGCACGAAGCGCTCCGTGCGCATCCTTCCGATAGACGATGCCGGATACCCGACGTGGCTGCGCTCGATATACGACCCACCCTGCGTCATCTACGTGCGCGGCGAGCTGCCCGACATCGACAGGACGCCTGCCGTCGCCATCGTCGGAACACGCCGCGCCTCCAAATACGGACTCGACTGCGCCGCCGGGTTTGGCGCGGAGCTCGCTGCGGCGGGCGCCGTCGTGATAAGCGGTCTTGCCGAGGGCATAGACAGCGCCGCCATATCTGCCGCCATCAAGGCACACGGAACGGTCATCGGCGTGCTCGGCACGGGAGTCGACAGAGCCTTTCCCGCGTGGAACGCGCCTCTTCACAGGGAGACCGCCGCGGCGGGCGCGCTCGTCAGCGAGTACCCGCCGGGAACGCCTTCGACCCGCGGGAGCTTCCCCATGAGAAACAGGATCATCGCGGGCCTTTCAAGGGCGGTGCTCGTCATCGAGGCGCCCATGAAGAGCGGCGCGCTCATAACGGCAGCGAGAGCCATCGAGGAGGGCAGGGACGTGTACGCCGTCCCGGGCCGGATAGACGATCCGGGCTACCGCGGCTCGAACGCTCTCCTGCGTGACGGGGCCATCATCGCCCTTGAGCCGGAGGACGTGATAAGCGGCATGAACGCGCTTCTTCCCGCCGAAATGAGCCTTACGAGCACGTTCCGGAGCGCGGAGAAGGCAGACAGAGCCGAAAAGGACCGCCAGATTATTACAAAAAAAGAGGTTGACAACCCGAAAGGCTTAGAATATATTGACTTAAAAGATAAGCTCGGAGCATTTTCCGAAAACGAGGGCAGGGTCATAATGGCCCTGAACCTCGGACGAAGGACGGCGGATGAACTGTCCGCGGAGCTTTCCATGCCCACGCAGGACGTGCTTGCCGCGCTGACCATGCTCGAGATAGGCGGCTTCGTCACCTCCGGGGACGATAACCGTTACGGACCGACCTCGCGCGGGATGCTGTGAAGCGGTCCATTCCAATTCAGTAAGTGAGGACTACCAATGGCAAAAAAGAGCCTTGTTATAGTTGAGTCTCCCGCGAAAGCGAAGACCATAGAGAAGTATCTCGGCGACAAATTCTACGTCACGAGCTCCATGGGCCATCTGCGCGACCTGCCCAAGAGCACCCTCGGCGTCGACATCGAAAACGATTTCGAGCCCGAGTACCGTGAGATCCCCGGGCGCGAGGAGACCATAGCCGCGCTCAGGCAGCGCGCGAAGGAAAGCGACAAGGTCTATCTCGCGACCGACCCGGACCGCGAGGGAGAGGCCATATCCTGGCATCTGAAGGAGCTTCTGTCGCTCTCCGATGAGAAGGCCTGCCGCGTCACGTTCAACGAGATAACCAAGAAGGTCGTCAACGAATCCATAGCCGCGCCGCGCCAGATAGACATGAATCTCGTCGACGCCCAGCAGGCGCGCCGCGTGCTTGACCGCATCGTTGGCTATAAGCTCAGCCCCCTCCTCTGGAGGACCATACGCCGCGGCCTCTCTGCCGGCAGAGTGCAGTCCGTCGCGACGAGGATGGTAGTCGACAGGGAAAACGAGATACGTGCCTTCGTCCCCGAGGAATACTGGATGTTCGATGTCGCTCTCACCTGCGCGGGCGGGAAGGGCGGCTTCAACGCGCGCCTTACGGGCGACGAGAAGGGCAAGCTTGAGCTCCACAGCGCCGACGAGGTCGAAAAGGTCAGGGCGGCCGTCGAAAAGGCCCCGTTCGTCATTACCGGCGTCAAGCGTGCCGACAAGCAGCGCACGCCTGCGGGCCCGTTCATCACGTCGACTCTGCAGCAGGAGGCCTCGCGCAAGCTCAACATGGCCCCGAAAAGGACGATGTCCGTCGCCCAGAAGCTGTACGAGGGCATAGAGCTCGGCGAGCTCGGCTCCGTCGGCCTCATAACCTATATGAGAACTGACTCCCTCCGCGTCTCCAAGGAGGCGCAGGACGCCGCGAAGAAATATATAGTCGCGAATTTCGGGCCGGAGTACTATCCCCGCTCTGCGAGAGTCTTCAAGACCCGCGCGGGCGCGCAGGACGCGCACGAAGCCATCCGCCCGAGCGACGTCGAGCTCGTGCCGGAGAGCATAAAGCAGTATCTTACCAATGAGCAGTACAGGCTCTATAAGCTGATATGGAGCCGTTTCATGGCGAGCCAGATGGCCGTCTGCATAAACGATACCGTTACGATAGACGTTACGAGCGCCGGATACGTTTTCAGAGCGACGCATTCGTGCGTGAAATTCCCGGGCTTCACCGTCCTCTACGACGACTCGCGCGACGAGGAGCAGAAGAGCAAGACCGCCCTTCCGCCTCTTGCCGAGGGCGAGGAGGTCTCTCTTTCCGAGATAAAGACCGAGCAGAAGTTCACTCAGCCCCCCTCCAGATACACGGAGGATACGCTCATCCGTGCCATGGAGGAAAAGGGGATAGGCCGCCCGAGCACGTACGCTCCGACGATGTCCACGATACTCGACAGGGAGTACGTCGCCAAGGAGGGCAAGCTCCTCAAGCCCACCGCGCTCGGCGAGGCCGTCAACGGCCTTCTTACGGACAAGTTCGCCGACATAGTCGACCTCAAGTTCACCGCCCGCATGGAGCAGTCTCTCGACGAGGTCGGCGAGGGCGAAAAGGAATGGAAGCAGGTCATCAGGGAATTCTATGACGGCTTCGATGAATCCCTCACCGGCGCGGAGAGCTCGCTGAAGGGCGTGCGCATAAAGGTCCCCGCCGAGGAGACGGACGAAATATGCGACGAGTGCGGCAGGAAAATGGTCATCAAGTCCGGCCGCTTCGGAAAATTCCTCGCCTGCCCGGGCTTCCCCGAGTGCAAGTTCACCAAGCCTCTCGTCGTCGAGATGCCGGGCAGATGCCCGAAGTGCGGCGCGCGCATGCTCAAAAGGCAGTCCAAAAACGGCAATCCGTACTATGCCTGCGAGCTTCTCAACCGCGGATGCGACTTCCTGACGTGGGACATCCCCGTCGCCAACACCTGCCCCGAATGCGGCCTTACCATGTTCAAGCGCTCCGGCCGCGGATACAATAAGCCCTTCTGCGCAAACTCCACCTGCACGGCCTTCGTGCCGGAGGACAAGCGCGGCTACAAGCGCCGTACGGAGAGCACCGATGCCTCCGCCGCCGCTGATAAGACCGCGAAGAAGCCCTCCGCGCCCAAACGCAAAGCGTCCGGTGATAAAAATGGCTGACGTCACCGTGATAGGCGCAGGTCTCGCGGGAAGCGAGGCCGCGTGGCAGCTCGCGCGCAGAGGCGTGTCCGTGCAGCTCATGGAGATGAAGCCGTATAAGAGGACTCCTGCGCACGTCGCCGATACCTTTGCCGAGCTCGTATGCTCGAATTCTCTCCGCAGCAACGACCTCACCAATGCCGTGGGTCTCCTCAAGGAGGAGATGCGCCGCTTCGACAGCCTCATCATGTCCTGCGCCGACGCGACCCGCGTGGAGGCGGGCGGCGCCCTTGCAGTGGACAGAGTAGGCTTTTCCGAGATGGTGACGGAGCGCCTGCTCGCTCTTCCCAATATAGAGCTCGTGCGCGGCGAGGTCACGGAGATACCCGAGGGCGAGGTCATCATCGCCACGGGGCCCCTCACGTCTGACGCGCTCGGGGACAGGATCGCCGCCCTTTTCCCGGATACGGCGCGCCTGAATTTCTATGACGCCGCCGCGCCCATAGTCACGCTCGAGAGCGTAGACATGGACAAGGCGTATTTCGCCTCCCGCTACGACAGAGGGAGTGCGGATTATGTAAACTGCCCGATGGAGCGTGACGATTATCTCCGCTTCGTCACAGAGCTGAAAAACGCAAGGCAGGCCGAGGTGCACGGCTTCGACGACGGAGCCGTGTTCGAGGGCTGCATGCCTGTTGAGGTCATGGCCCGCCGCGGGGAGGACACCCTGCGCTACGGCCCCCTGAAGCCCATAGGTCTGCGCGACCCGAGAACGGGGCACGAGGGCTACGCCGTCGTGCAGCTGCGCCGCGACAACGCCGACGGGACGCTGTACAACATCGTCGGCTTTCAGACACACCTGACCTTCGGCGAGCAGAAGCGTGTCTTCTCGCTCATCCCCGCGCTTGAACACGCCGAATACGTGCGTTACGGAGTAATGCACAGGAATACTTACCTTGATTCGCCCCGTCTGCTCGATGACCAGTACAGACTGCGGAGCGACCCGCGCATCTCCTTTGCCGGTCAGATGACCGGCGTGGAGGGCTACGTGGAGTCCGCCGCATCCGGAATGCTCGTCGGCATACAGACCGCCCGCAGGCTTGCGGGTCTTGCGCCACTCGGATTCACCAACTGCACCGCGACCGGCGCGCTTGCCGCCTATATATCCGGCGGAAGCGTCGGCAATTTCCAGCCGATGAACGTGAATTTCGGGATCATCATGCCGCTTGACCACAAGGTGAGGGGCAAGCGGAACAAGAACACGGAACTGTCCGCCCGTGCGCTCGCCCTCATCGACGGGCTTGCCGCGCAGGACAGGGAAGGGAGATAACAATGAAGATAGTCGTTGACGCCATGGGCGGAGACAACGCGCCTCTCGAGATAGTCAAGGGCGCCGTCCGCGCGGTGGAAGAGCTCGACACGGACGTCATACTTGTCGGAAGCGGCGAGGAGATACTCCGCTGCATCCAGTCTCTCGGCATGAGCAATCTTCCCAAGGGGATAGAGATAGCGCATACCTCCGAGGTCATCACGATGGAGGATGAGCCCACGACGGTGCTTCGCGAAAAGCGCGATTCCTCCATGGCGGTCGGCCTTGAGCTTCTCCGCAACGGAACGGGCGACGCGCTCGTATCCGCGGGAAGTACCGGCGCGCTCCTTTCGGGAGCGACGCTCATAGTCAAGCGCATACGCGGCATCAGGCGCGCGGCTCTCGCGCCCGTCATGCCGACCGATACCGGTGGCTGCATAGTAATAGACGTCGGTGCGAACGTGGAAAACACCGTCGAGTATCTCACGCAGTTTGCCTACATGGGCGCCGCCTATGCCAAATGCGTGCTCGGCCGCACCGATCCGAAGGTCGCGCTTCTCAATATCGGCGAAGAGCCAACGAAGGGCGACGCGCTCCACAAGGAGACGTACGCCGCGCTCACTGCTCTCAAAGAGCAGAACAAGCTCAACTTCATCGGCAACATGGAGGGGCGTGACGTCCTCAGCGGCAGATGCGACGTCCTCGTCTGCGACGGATGGAGCGGCAACGTCCTGCTCAAGGGCATGGAGGGCGTCGGACTCTTCATCCTGAAGGAACTCAAAAAGACGTTCACCAAGAATCTCCGCACGAAGATAGCCGCGGCTCTCATCAAAAAGGACGTCTATGCGCTCCGCTCGCGCCTCGATTACTCTGAAACGGGCGGCAGCGTCCTCCTGGGTATCTCCAAGCCCGTTATCAAGGCTCACGGGGCATCCGATGCCTCCGCGGTCAAAAACGCGATAGCGCAGGCCGTGAGAGCCGTGAACGGCGGCATGGTCGAGGAGATAACCGCGAACATCGAGAACATGAAAGTCGAAAACAACTGAAAAAACGGGTTGACAATCCGTACATATATGAATACGATATAGAAAGCATAATGACTTATACGGGGTGACAAAATGGTTTTTGAAAAACTGCAGAGTATCCTTGCCGAGCAGTTCGTGACCGACGAGGAGAACATTACCATGGAGACGTCGTTCATCGACGATCTCGGCGCGGATTCTCTGGATATAGTCGAGCTGGCCATGGCGATAGAAGAGGAGTTCGGTATCCCCGAGATCCCAGAGGACGCCATCCCCAAGCTGCTGACCGTCGGAGACGTCGTACGTTATATCTCGAACATCATCGACTGAATGCCGGAGCCTGTCGCTCGTTACGCCGGTATGCGGGCACGTCCCGCGGGACCGACGGGGTGCGGCGGGCTCTTTCCGTTTCCGCCTGAAAGGGAAGAGCCATGGACACTGGAAAACTGCAAAATCTGATAGGCTACCGCTTCCGTGACGAGAAGCTCCTCGAAAACGCGCTTACGCACAGCTCGTACGCCAACGAGCGCGGGAAGAGCCGCATATTCTGCAACGAACGCCTCGAGTTCCTCGGCGATTCGATACTCGGCTTCGTGTCTGCGGAATATCTGTACGGGAAGTATCCCTCGAAGCCGGAGGGCGAAATGACGCGCATACGTGCCGAACTCGTATGCGAGCAGAGCCTTGCCGCGACGGCGGACATCCTCGGCCTCGGCTCCGTGCTCCTTCTCGGAAAGGGCGAGGAGCAAAACGGCGGGCGTACCCGCAGATCCATCCTTGCCGATGCCGTCGAGGCCCTGCTTGCCGCTGTCTACATCGACGGCGGCATGGAGGAGGCGAAGAGATTCGTCCTCGGCTTCATCCTGACGGACATACCATCCGAGATAACGGACTACAAGACGCTCCTGCAGGAGCGCGTCCAGCACGACGGCGCCGCTGCGCCGCTGTACAGGATAGTAGGCGAATCGGGACCCGATCACGCCAAGACGTTCACGGCGCAGGCCGAGATAGACGGCGTCGCGGCGGGCGTGGGCTCGGGCAGAACGAAAAAAGAAGCGGAGCAGGCAGCCGCCCGCGCCGCGCTGGAGAAGATGGAACGATGATCCCGAAGAGACGCATCATACCGGTTTTCGTGCCGCATGTGGGTTGCCCGAACAACTGCGTATTCTGTGACCAGAAGAAGATCTCCGGTGCCGCCTCACCCGCGGCGGCCGAAGACGTAGTGCGCGCGATAGAGAGTGCCAAGGCGGTCATCCCGTACGGGGAGACCGCCGAACTTGCTTTTTACGGCGGGAGCTTCACGGCGATACCCGTCTCCGAGCAGGAGAGCCTGCTTGCAGCCGCGGCACGTTACGGCGGCTTTATCGACGCCATAAGAGTTTCCACGAGGCCCGACAGGATAGACCCCGATAAGCTCGCCCTGCTCAGAAAATACGGCGTGACGACCGTCGAGCTCGGCGCTCAGTCGCTCGACGACGAGGTGCTGCGTCTGTCCGGCCGCGGTCACAGGGCCGCAGACACAGAGAGAGCCGCCGGCCTCGTGAAGGAGTCGGGGTTCGGTCTCATTTTGCAGATGATGACGGGCCTCCCCGGCGATACGGCGGAAAAAACGCTCGCCACCGCGCGAAAGATAATCGCTCTTGCGCCCGACGGCGTGCGCATATATCCGACCGTGATAATCCGCGATACGCCGCTCGAGGAGCTGTGGCGCGCGGGGATATATAAGGAACACACGGTAGACGAGGCTGTGGAATGGTGCGCTCACGTCGTGCGCGCATTTTGGGAGGCCGGTATCGATATAATCCGCCTCGGCCTCAACCCGACCGACGGCCTCTCCGACGGGGAGGCGCTTGCCGGAGCGTATCATCCGGCGCTCGGCTCACTCGTCTATTCGCGCATATACCTCGACGAGGCGAGAAAAGTGCTCGCAGGAGTGCGCGGATGCTCACGCGTGACGCTCGGAGTCACGCCGAAATACGTATCGTACATGGCGGGCAACCGCCGCGGCAATACGCTCGCGCTCGAAAGAGAGTTTTTCCCCGTGAAAATCTCGATACGCGGCGCGGAAGTTGGGCGCGGAGAGGTAAAACTGATTGATTTTTCCTGAAAAGGATGATACAATATTTAGGTTAATTTTGAGCAAAAACAGGCAAATTCATCAACATTTGGAGTGTTCGAATGTACTTAAAGGCTTTGGAAATACAGGGCTTCAAGTCCTTTCCGGAAAAGGTCACGCTGTCGTTTGAAAAGGATTTCACGGCGATAGTCGGCCCGAACGGCAGCGGCAAGTCCAATATATCCGATGCGGTGAGCTGGGTAATGGGTGAGCAGAGGAGCCGCGCCCTCCGAGGTAACAAGATGGAGGATGTCATCTTCGCCGGCAGCGAGGACCGCGGTCAGCTCAGCTTCGCTCAGGTCTCGCTGATACTCGATAACAGCGGAGGCCTCTTTGACGTCGACGCTCCCGAGCTGATGATAACCCGCCGCTATTACAGAAGCGGCGAGTCCGAGTATTACATCAACAAGAAATCCGTCCGCCTGAAGGACGTGTATTCCGTCCTTATGGACACCGGCCTCGGCCGCGACGGCTACTCCGTCATCGGTCAGGGCAGGATAGACGAGATAATCTCCGCCAAAAGCGAGGACCGCCGCGAGGTCTTCGAGGAGGCGGCGGGCATCTCGCGCTTCAGATACCGCAAGGAGGAGGCCGAGCGCAAGCTCGAAAAGACGGACGACGCCCTCCTGCGCGTGGGCGACAAGATATCCGAGCTCGAGCTTTCCGTCGGGCCCCTGCGCGAGCAGGCGGAGACGGCGAAGAAATATCTCATCCTGCGCGACGAGCTGCGCGACCTTGAGATATCCGTGTGGGTCGAAAACCTCGAAAAGCTTTCAGTAAAGACGGTCGAGCTCGAGCGTGAATTCGACGAGGCCTCCGCAAACCGCGACAAGGGCAGGGAAGAGCTCGAAGCCCTTTACGCAGACTCTGCGGAGCTCTCTGAGATGATCAGGAAAAAAGATACCGAGGCCGAGAGCCTGCGCGGTGAGATAACCGCCATGGAGGCCCTTGCCGCCGAATATGAGAGCGCCGCCGCCGTTGTCGAGGCGGGCACGAGGTCGACCGAAGAGGAGATAGAGCGCGCCGAGGCAGAGCTCACGGGGCAGAAGGGCAGAAACGAGGAGATGAACGCCCGCATAGAGCAGAAGCTCGAACGGGTGTCAGAAATTGACAGGGCTCTTGCGGGACTTGCCGACGAGATGCAGGCCGTCCTGAAAGAGAACGAGTCCGCCGTTGCAGACGGGAACGAGCGCGAGCGCGAGATAAACGCCTGCGTGGCTGAGGCCGCGTCCCTCTCGTCCGAGGCAAAGGCGGCGAGAGCAAGGTCCGAGGCCGCCGCCGCGTCCGCCGAGGAGCTCGGGGCGAGACTTGCCGCCGCCGAGGCGGATTGCACTGCCGCAAAGGAACGCCTCGAAGCTGAAAAAGCGTCCTACGGCGAGTGCACCGGCAAAATAGCCGCCGCGGACGCGCGCAGGACGGAGTGTGAAAACGTCGTATCGGGCAACAGACTCCGCTCCGAAGCGAGGGAGAAGCGTGCCGCCGACCTGCGTGAGAAGCTGTCCGGCCTGAAACTGCAGCAGGGCAGACTCGCGTCACGTATATCCCTGCTCACCGAAATGGAAAAGGAATACGAGGGCTTCTCCCGCGCTGTCAAGACGGTGATGCAGGAGGCTGCCCGCGGAAACCTCAAAAACGTCTGCGGTACGGTCGCTGACATCATCAAGACACGCGACGAATACACCGTCGCCATAGAGACGGCGCTCGGCGGAGCGCTGCAGAACGTCGTCGTCAAAACGGAGGAGGACGGCAAAGCGGGCATCAATCTGCTCAAACGCAGGGATGCCGGCCGCGCGACCTTCCTTCCCATGAGCGGCGTAAAGGGCCGTCTGCTCAATGAGAGCGGCCTCAAAAACGAATACGGGATACTCGGCACGGCTTATGAGCTCGTGAGCTTCGATCCGCAGTATGACGGCATCGTTGCGGACCTTCTCGGAAGAACGGTCGTAGCCGAGGATATGGATACCGCGATAAGAGTCTCGCGCCGCAATGGCGCGCGCTTCCGCATCGTCACGCTCGACGGGCAGATGATGAATGCCGGCGGCTCCATGACGGGCGGCAGCAAGGCGGCGAACGTGGGCATACTCTCAAGGGCCAACGAGCTCAAAAAGCTGACCGCGGAGGCAGAGAAGGCCGAAGAGATAGAAAAGGATCTGACGGCGAAGCTCGCCGAGGCAGAGCGGGAGTTGGCGAAGGCCAGCTTCGAGACGGAGACCGCACTCGGAGAGCTCCGTGCCGCGCAGGACGAGCTGCTCGCCCTCAATTCCGCGGAGACTCAGCTCCGCAGGCTCGTGGAGGACATGGAGGCCAACGCCGCCCAGCTCGGACTTCTGCTTGAAGATACGAAGGCAAAGCTCGCCGCCGCACGCAGCGATATCGTGAGATACGACGCGCAGGCATCCGAATACGATGCTGCCGCCGAGAAGTCCGCCGCGAGAGCAAAAGAGATATCCGAGAGCCGTACGGAGCTCGACGCACGCCTTGAAAAGATGCAGACTGCGCTCGATACCGTCCGCGCGGGTCAGGCGTCCCTCGAGGCGGAGAAGCTCTCCACTCTCTCCGCGATAGAGGAATGGAAGAGCCTGCTCGCCGGAATGGAGACGGACCGCGAGACGAAGCTCCGCGAACTGGAGGCCAAGCGCGGAGGCCTCGGCGATATGCGTGAAATGCTCGCCGAGAAGCGCATGCTTGCCGAAAAGCAGCGCAGCGCCGTCTCCGAAAAGCGTCAGCTCCTCTCGGCGCTGACAGCCGAGCGCCTCGAATACGAGGGCAGAAGAGACAGGTGCGACAAGTCCGCGCAGGACAAAAACAGAGAGCTGCTCGACCGCGAGCGGGAATTCTCCACACTCGAGCAGAGAAAGCTCGCCGCGCAGATGGAGGAGCGTCAGATAACCGACAAGCTCTGGGAGACGTACGAGCTCACGAGGAGCGCGGCCGCCCGCCTGCGCTGCGAGATAGAGTCGCTCCCGAAGGCGACCAGGCGCATTTCCGAGCTCAAACGCTCCATCGCCGCGCTCGGTACGCCGAACCTCGGCGCCATCGATGAATATGAGCGCGTGAGCGGAAGATACGACTTCCTGACAGAGCAGCGTGACGATATCACCAAGGCCAAGGAAGAACTCGAGGGCATCATCCGTGACGTCACGGACGAAATGAAGACGATATTCATCCGCGAATTCGACGCGATAAACAAGAGCTTCGGCGAGACCTTCTCAGAACTCTTCGGCGGCGGCGGCGCGGAGCTCGCGCTCGAGGACGAGAACGACGTTCTCAACTGCGGCATAGACATAAGGGTCAGGCCGCCGGGAAAGACGCTGAAAAACATCTCCCTGCTCTCTGGCGGAGAGAGAGCTTTCGTCGCGATAGCCCTCTACTTTGCCATCATGAAGGTCAGACCGACGCCCTTCTGCGTGCTCGACGAGATAGAGGCGGCGCTCGACGAAAAGAACGTGGACAAGTTCGCGCAGTATCTGCGCAGGATGTCCGTGAATACGCAGTTCCTCGTCATAACCCACCGACGCGGAACTATGGAGGAAGCCGATATGCTCTACGGCGTGACCATGCAGCACGGCATATCCAAGCTCCTCTCGCTGGATCTTGAACAGGCGCTCAAGGACGCCTGAAAGACTGAAAAATCGGAGGCAATATGGGATTTTTCGAAAAACTCAAAGCCGGACTTTCGGCTTCCGGTGACAGCCTGACAAAGAAGCTCCACGGGATGTTCGACGCCTTCACCGGCGCAAATGACGACTTCTTCGACGAGCTTGAAGAGACGCTCATAACCGCGGACCTCGGCGTGACGCTCGCTACCGAGACGGTCGACGTCCTGCGCGACCGCGTCAAGAGCAAGGGCCTGCGCGGAGCGGACGCCATAAAGGGCGAGCTCGGCGACATCCTTTCCGGCTATCTCTCCGCGGATACCGGGATGAAGCTCGAGACGAAGCCCTCCATCATCCTGATGGTCGGCGTCAACGGCGTCGGAAAGACGACGACGATAGGCAAGCTCGCAAAGCAGTACACTTCCGAGGGCAAGAAGGTCCTCCTGTGCGCGGGCGATACGTTCCGCGCCGCGGCGGCGGAGCAGCTCGGGATATGGGCGGAGCGCTCGGGAGCGGACATAGTGCGCCACTCCGAGGGCTCGGACCCCGGTGCCGTCGTGTTCGACGGGATAAGCGCCGCCAAGGCCAGAGGAAGCGACGTCATAATCTGCGATACCGCGGGAAGACTCCACAACAAGACCAACCTCATGAATGAGCTCAGCAAGATAAACAGGATCATAGACCGCGAGCTTCCCGGCGCCTCCCGCGAGTGCCTGCTCGTTATTGATGCGACTACCGGACAGAACGGACTCATCCAGGCCCGCGAGTTCGGCGAGACCTCGGGCGTGACCGGCTTAGTGCTGACGAAACTCGACGGTACCGCGCGCGGCGGCATAGTGTTCGCCGTCGCGTCCGAGCTCGGCATCCCCGTTAAATATATCGGCGTCGGCGAGGGAGCGGACGATCTCCTGCCGTTCGATGCGGAGAGCTTCGTCTCCGCGCTGCTCAAATGAGCGCGCCGGTGTTCCTGCTTGCCACGAACAATGCGGGCAAGCTCGCCGAGCTCCGTCCGATATTCGATTCGCTCGGACTCGACTGCGTTTCCATGCGCGAAGCGGGCATCGTGAGCGACCCCGAGGAGACGGGCGATACTCTTGAGGAGAACGCAATCATCAAGGCAAAGGCCGCGCTCGCTGCCTCCGGGATGCCGTCGGTAGCCGACGACACCGGCCTCATGGTGGACGCGCTCGACGGCGCGCCGGGCGTCCGCAGTGCGAGATTTGCCGGCGGACACGACGTTCCCGACGACGAAAAATGTGCTTTTCTCCTTAAAAAGATGGAAAATGCGGAACAACGCACCGCGCGTTTCGTCACATATATAGCCTGCGCGTTCCCGAACGGCGACATGATCGTCGTCCACGGCGAATGTGCGGGCCGGATAACCGGGCAGATGCAGGGTGAGAGCGGCTTCGGATACGATCCGCTTTTCATGCCCGACGGCTTCGACAAGACGTTTGCCGAGCTCGGTACCGAGGTAAAAAACGGCATATCTCACAGGGCAAGGGCCATCGCGCTTCTCAAAGCGGAGCTTGCCCGCTATTTCGGGAGGTAAACATGCTGACTGGAAAACAGCGCGCATATCTGCGCAGCCTCGCTAACAGCGAGGATACGATAGTCCACATCGGCAAAGGCGGTATCACGGAAAATATCGTCAAGCAGGCGTCCGACGCGCTCGCCGCGCGCGAGCTCATCAAGTGCCGCGTGCTCGAAAACTCCATGCTCACCGCGCGTGAGGCCTGCGACGAGCTCGCCGAAAAGACCGGCGCCGAGGGCGTGCAGGTCATCGGAAGCCGCTTTTCCATCTATAAGGCGAAGGCCAAGGACCCCGTCATCAAGCTTCCGAAATGACGAGAACGGGACTTTTCGGCGGAACGTTCAACCCGCCGCATGCAGGCCATATCTCCGCCGCCGCCGAGGCGGTGCGGAGCCTCGGCCTCGACAAGCTGATAATCATGCCGACGGGCACGCCGCCTCATAAGGTGATGGAGCCCGGCGCACCGGACGCGGACGCGAGATTCGAGATGACGAAGCTCGCCGCAGCGGAAATAGAAAACGCCGTCGTGTCCGACGAGGAGATACGCCGCGGAGGCAAGAGCTATACGGCGGACACAGTGCGCTCTCTGCTCGCCGCCGAGCCCGACACGGAGCTCTGGCTCATAATGGGCGAGGACATGCTGTTCTCGTTCGAGCGTTGGTACGACAGCCGCTGGCTCATGGACAACGTAAAGCTTGCCGTATTTGCCAGAAGCGACAGTCTGCCCGAGATATACGCCCACGCGGAGCGCCTGCGCTCGCTCGGAGCGCACGTGCGCGTCGTGGAAAAAGAAGTTATCGAGATATCCTCGACGACGCTGCGCGCGGAGCTTCCGAAGCGCGGCGGCAGGGAATACCTGACGGACGCCGTATATTCCCACATCATCCGCAGCAGACTCTACGGCGCGCTTCCCGACCTCGACTGGATTCGCGGGAAGGCGATGGAGCTCCTCAAGCCCTCGCGCGTCGCCCACGTCCTCGGAACGGAGGAGACTGCGGCGAAGATGGCGGTACGATGGGGCGCCGATGAAGCCGACGCGAGAACGGCGGCGCTGCTGCACGACTGCACCAAGCGCCTTACGAGCGAGGAACAGTTGAAATTTGAGTCACTGCGTGATACAATGTCGATTGTTGCCATTCCGGAGAAGCTTTTCCATGCCGTCACGGGAGCCGAGCTGGCACAGCGCGAGTTCGGTATTTCCGACGAGCTGAGGGACGCCATCCGCTGGCACACGTCCGGCCGTCCGGAGATGACTCTTTTGGAAAAGATAATCTACCTTGCGGACATGGTCGAACCGAACCGCGACTTTGAGGGCGTCGAGCACCTGCGCGGGCTCTGCTTTGAGGATATCGACCGCGCGATGTACGAGGCTCTTGAAATAAGCGTCAGAAGTATCAGACAAAGAAACCTGCCTGAGGACGCAGCAACTCTTCATGCACTGGAATATTACAGAGGAATCGTAAAATGAAACTGTTTGGAAATACGAGCTCTAAGAAAAGAAGAAGCCGCGCTCAGCAGACGGCGGCGGAGGAGAAAAGACCCGCAGAATCTCCCGTCCGTGCAGTGCCTGCCGTGACCGCGGACGATACTCCCGAGCGTACCCCGGAGGAAAAAGAAGCCATAGAGGCCATGATCGCGGCATATCAGAAGAAGAAAATGATCCGCCGCTTCATAATCCTCGGCATTCTCGTCGTCATCGCCATCGGCGTCATCGTGTTCGTCAAGGCGACGGTCAAGCCTCCCGAGATAACGGACGACCCCGGCCTCAATACGCCGGGCACCGTCGTAAGCTCCGAGCCCACCCCGCAGCAGACCGCCGACGTCTCTCCCGAGCCGAGTGACGAGCCCGAGGAGACTCCGACCCCGACCCCGAGCGAGGAGGTCGTCCCGCTCCGCAAGGACGGATTCTACACCTTCGCTCTCATCGGTCAGGACCAGGAATTCGGCAATACCGATACGATACTCATCGGCGCGTATGACGACGTGAACAAGACCCTCGACCTCGTCAGCATCCCGCGCGACACGATGGTGAACGTCCCGTGGGACGTCAAGAAGGTCAATACCGTCTACGCCTACTCCGTGCGCTACGGGCTCGCGGAGGACAAGATAGAGGGCTTCAAGGCCGGTATGCGCGACTTCACGGGCTTCACGATCGACAGCGTCATCGTCGTCAACTTGAGAGCCTTCGTCGACCTCGTTGACCTCATCGGCGGCGTGTACTTCGACGTCCCCGTAAACATGAACTACGACGACCCGACGCAGGGACTCAGCATCCACGTCGCGAAGGGCTATCAGTACCTCACCGGTACGCAGGCAGTCGGAGTGGTCCGTTTCCGCAATAATAACGACGGCTCCGGCTACTATGATACCGGCCGCATTCAGACCCAGCAGGCGTTCCTCAAGGCGGTCGCAAAGCAGTGCCTTGCCAATATAAGTGTATCGAAGATCAATGATTACGCAAAGATATTCAAGGAAGACGTGACGACCGACCTCTCCATCGGCAACCTTGTGTGGTACGGTGAAAAGCTCCTCGCGCTCGATGAGGCGAACATCAATTTCCACACCCTGCCCTCCGAGCAGAACGACTCCGTCAAGGGAACGAGCTACGGGACCGTATATGTTGACGACTGGGTCGCCATGATAAACGAGTATCTCAACCCCTATAACGCGGAGATAACCGTTGAGAACGTGAACCTTCTCTCCCGCCCGAACATCAAGGATTCCAACCGCAACAACTGGGGCGACGTGTATGCGACCTCCGGCGTCATATCCGGCGGCTATGAGTCCTTCTACGATTGGAGAGACCACGTTTCGAGCTCATCGTCGAGCAGCTCCTCCTCGAGCTCATCAAGCTCCTCTTCAAGTTCATCGGGCTCCACGCCTGACGAGCCGGACGAGCCGCCCGTTGAGATAGTCGATCAGGAACCCTCGTCCGGGACGGAGCAGCCCTCCGGAGGCGGGACAGAGGATACCGGTGAAGAATAAGAAAGAGTGACTGTAAATGTTAACTGCAACCGAAGTCATGGAAGCTGCCGTCAGAACGCTTGACGACAAGAAAGCGCGCGACATCTGCGTCTTGAAGACGGGGCCCATATCCGTCCTTGCCGACTATTTCATAATCTGCACCGGCGGCTCGACCTCGCAGGTGAAGACCCTGCAGGAGGAGACGGCCAAGCGTCTTTCCGACCTCGGCGAGGCGCCCCTGCACACCGAGGGCTACCGCGGAGGCGGTTGGGTCCTGCTGGATTTCGGCTGTGTCGTCGTGCACATCTTCCAGGAGGAGACGCGCAAGTTCTATGACCTGGAGCGCCTCTGGGCGGATGCCGAGCGCATCGACGTCTCCACGATCGTAACGGAATAAATTCATGCGGCAGCGGCCTTTTTTCAGGGGCCGTTTTCCGCGTTTGTAAGGGATGTTTCAGATGAAATACGATTTTACCTCGATAGAAAAGAAATGGCAGGCCCGCTGGGAGCAGGAGAAGTGCTACGCCGCGACGAACGGCGGCGACAAGCCCAAGTTCTACGCGCTCGTCGAATTCCCGTATCCCTCCGGCGAGGGCCTTCACGTCGGCCACCCGAGGCCGTACACCGCTCTTGACATAGTCGCCCGCAAGCGCCGCATGCAGGGCTACAACGTCCTGTATCCGATGGGCTTCGACGCCTTCGGCCTCCCGACGGAGAACTATGCCATCAAGAACCACATGCATCCGCGCGACGTCACGAAGAAGAACATCGCGCGCTTCACCTCCCAGCTCAAGATGCTCGGATACAGCTTCGACTGGGATCGCGTCGTCGATACCACCGACCCCGCGTATTATAAATGGACTCAGTGGATATTCCTTCAGCTTTTCAAAAACGGCCTCGCCTACAAGACGAGCATGCCCGTAAACTGGTGCACCTCCTGCAAGTGCGTGCTCGCCAACGAAGAGGTCGTCAACGGAGTCTGCGAGAGATGCGGCTCCGAGGTCATCCGCAGGGAGAAGAGCCAGTGGATGCTCGCCATCACGAAGTACGCTCAGCGCCTCATCGATGACCTTGACGGACTCGACTTCATCGAGAGAGTCAAGATACAGCAGAAGAACTGGATAGGCCGCTCGACCGGCGCCGAGGTTGATTTCGAGACCACCACCGGCGACAAGATGCGCATATTCACGACCCGCCCCGATACGCTCTTCGGCGCGACCTACATGGTAATGTCGCCCGAGCACGCCCTGCTCGAAAAGTGGGCGCCGCTCCTGAAAAACATAGACGAGGTGCGCGATTACGCTGCCGCCGCCGCGAAGAAGTCCGATTTCGAGCGTACCGAGCTCGCCAAGGAAAAGACCGGCGTGAAGCTCGACGGCGTGCTTGCGATAAATCCCGTGACCGGCGGAGAGATCCCCATTTTCATCTCCGACTACGTGCTCGCGACCTACGGCACCGGTTGCATCATGGCCGTCCCCGCTCACGACGACCGTGACTGGGACTTCGCCAAGGTCTGCGGCCTGCCCATCATCGAGGTCGTCAAGGGCGGAAACGTCAGCGAGGCCGCCTTCACCGACTGCGAGACGGGAGTCATGGTCAATTCCGGATTCCTGAACGGACTCTCCGTAGAGGACGCGAAGGTCAGGATAATCGACTGGCTCAAGGAGAAGGGAATAGGCGAGCCTAAGGTCAACTATAAGCTCCGCGACTGGGTATTCTCCCGCCAGCGTTACTGGGGCGAGCCCATACCCATCGTCTGGTGCGACAAGTGCGGATGCGTCCCCCTCGATGAGAGCGAGTTGCCTCTGCTCCTGCCCGACGTAGAGAGCTACGAGACGACGGATGACGGCGAGAGCCCGCTTTCCGCCATGACCGACTGGGTCAACACCACCTGCCCGCACTGCGGCGGCCCCGCAAAACGCGAGACGGACACCATGCCGCAGTGGGCCGGCTCGAGCTGGTACTTCCTGCGCTATATGGATCCGAAAAATCCCGACGCACTTGCTTCGCCCGAGGCCCTCAAATACTGGGGCCAGGTCGACTGGTACAACGGCGGCATGGAGCATACGACGCTCCACCTGCTCTATTCGAGATTCTGGCATAAATTCCTCTATGATATCGGAGTCGTGCCCTATTCCGAGCCCTATGCCAAGCGCACGAGCCACGGCATGATCCTCGGCGAGGGCGGCGAGAAGATGTCCAAGTCACGCGGCAACGTCATCAATCCGAACGACGTCGTCGACGCGTACGGCGCAGATACGCTCCGTCTCTACATCATGTTCATCGGCGACTTCGAGAAGGCCGCCCCGTGGTCCGATACCGCGGTCAAGGGCTGCAAGCGTTTCCTCGACAAGGTCTGGAACCTCTGCGAGAATCCGAAGCCAGGTACCGAATATGCCCACGAGGCCATCATGCACCGCACGATTAAGAAGGTCACCGAGGACATCGAGGAGATGAAGTTCAATACTGCCATCGCCGCGATGATGACCCTCGTCAATGAGCTCTCCGACGGCGCCAATGCCGCCGAGTCGAAGACCCTGCTCCGCCTGCTCTCTCCGTTCGCCCCGCATATCTGCGACGAGCTGTGGGAGATGAACGGCTTCGGAGGTATCTGTTCGCTGCAGGCGTGGCCCGAGTTCGACGAGAGCCGCATGGTCGAGAGCGAGAGGCAGATAGCCGTCCAGGTCGGCGGCAAGCTCAAGACGACCGTGACCGTCCCCTCCGACGCGACCGACGAGCAGATGGTCGCCGCCGCGCTGGCGGACGAGAAAATACAGCATATTGGGGAGGGGCAGGAGCTCGTCCGCAGTATCGTCGTTAAGAACAAGCTCGTGAACCTCATCTTCAAGCCGAAGACGTGACCGCGCAGCGGCAAATGTTCACATTAAATAACTTGACAATACGGGCCTCGTAGATTATAATAACGCGAGTAAAGCCTCTATAAAGGCCCTTAGCGTCTTCGGGCGCCTCGGAGGGAGGGAAACAAGTGTCGGAAGTTAGAGTTAAAGAAAACGAATCGCTGGACAGCGCTCTCAAGAGATTCAAGCGCAACTGTGCCAAGGCCGGTGTTCTTTCTGATCTCAGAAAGAAGGAGTACTACCAGAGCCCCAGCGTGAAGCGCCGTAAGAAATCCGAAGCGGCCAGAAAAAATAAGAACAAGAGATACTATTGATTCTCAAATCGAAAGCAGACGGCGAAAGCCGTCTGCTTTTCATTTCCGGACGGCGTTGAGCGCGGTGCGCAGGATCTCGGGCGTTGTTTCCGAATACATCAGCACGGCGCCGCCGAGCCCCGCAGCGCGCAGGGCTGCGAGCTTTGCCGCAACAGAGGCGGGGTCGTCGGACAGCATGAAATGCGGCCTGCCGCCGGAAAAGAACAGCGTATAGTTTGTGCATAGCCCGCGCGAAAAGCTGCTTCCCGCCATGCGAATGAGCTTCTCAGCCTCAGCGCGGCTGACGGCGCGTGAACGTCCGTCAGGGCACGGCGGAGTATAGACACGCCTCAATATCTCAACGTCGGCAATGGCGTTGTACGGCGCATTTCCCGCGCTCGCGCGCACGGAGGCGGAAAAGCTCCCGGAGCATACGTCTGTCGCGACTGCCGCGCCGAAGCGTCTCCCGCCGGTGCCGTACCAAACCGTCGTTTCTTCCGCGAGCGCGGCAGCGAGAGGGAAGAGGGAAGTGCCCGCTTCAGCCTCGAGCAAAATGCCGCGGAAGCCGCGCGTTCGGCATTCCCGCAGTACCGCTGAGGCAGCTTCCGCCCCGCAGCCTTCTCCCACGCGCAGAGCCATTATGCCGCCGCTTGCGCTGAACGCCGCGTCGCGCAGGAGTGCTCCGCTGACGAGACGGTATGCGAGATGGACTGGCGTGATCCCCCACCTGAGAGCTCGTGACAGTTCGTCCGGCCGGACGGCAAGATACAGCTCCATAACGCTTTCCTCCTGTGGACAAAGCCGCGCCGCGGTGTTATAATGAAAAAAACGCCGTGCGCCGATGCTATTTTATGCAGAGTCGTCCCGCGTTATTTGTGAGGTGCAGATAATGGATAATATAAAGCGCATCACCGCCGCACTGACGGACTTCGATGCGATACTGCTCATCAGCCCGACCAACCGCAGATACGCGACGGGGTTCCCTTCCACCGAGGGCACCGTGCTCGTAACGAAAAAGTCCGCTCACTTTTTCGTCGATTCGAGATACGTCGAGGCAGCGGAGAAGGCCATAACGGGCGCGAAGGTCGAGCTCGTGACGAATAAGCTCGACTGGTTCGGTCAGGTGAACGACGTCCTCAAGGCCGAGAATATACAGAAGGTCGCCTTTGAGGATGAATACGTCTCCTGCGCCGAATTTGCCCGCATGAAGGATAAGATAAATGCTGAGCTCATCCCGCAGAACGGCCTCATGGCAGGCCTGCGCGCCGTGAAGCAGCCGCAGGAGGTCGAGTGCCTCATCGCGGCCCAGCGCCTCGCGGAAAAGGCTTTCGATAAGATCCTCGGCTTCATCAAGCCGGGCATGACCGAGCGCGAGGTCGCCGCGGAGCTCGTTTACGATATGCTGAAGCTCGGCGCGGAGAACGTCTCCTTCGAGCCGATAGTCGTGACGGGCGAGAAGAGCAGCATGCCGCACGGCGTTCCGGGCGACAAGGTCATCAAAAAGGGCGATTTCCTCACGATGGACTTCGGCTGCCTCCTCAACGGCTACTGCTCCGACATGACGAGGACTGTCGCGATAGGTGAGCCCTCGGACGAGATGCGCAAGGTCTATTCCGTGGTCCTCGAGGCCCAGCTTGCCGGCATCGCCGCCGCGGCCGCAGGTGTGACAGGGCACGACGTCGACAAGGCTGCGCGCGACGTCATTGCCGCCGCGGGCTACGGTGAATATTTCGGCCACAGCTTCGGCCACAGCCTCGGCCTTGATATCCATGAGCCTCCTAATGCCACTCCGACCAATAACGAGCCTCTGCCCGCGGGCGCGGTCATCTCCGCAGAGCCGGGAATATACCTGCCCGGCCGCTTCGGAGTCCGCATAGAGGACGTTATCGTGCTCGATGAAAAGGGCTGCACGGACATCACGAAGGCTCCCAAGGAGCTCATCATCCTTTAATATCCCCGCAGACAAATAAAAATCTTGCAAAAAAAGACATTATAATATATAATATTTCGGGTTAAATTATATTCTATTGAGAGGAGACTCTTTTATGCTTACAGCCGGTGATTTCAGAAACGGTGTTACCTTTGACATGGACGGAAACGTCATGCAGGTCATCGAATTCCAGCACGTCAAGCCCGGAAAGGGCGCTGCGTTCGTCCGTACCAAGATGCGCAACGTTATAACCGGTGCCGTTACCGAAACTACCTTCAACCCCAACGACAAGTTTGAAAACGCCTATATCGAACGCCGTGAGATGGAGTACAGCTATTCCGACGGTGATCTGTACTACTTCATGGATACCGAGACCTACGATCTCACCCCGATTGACAGCGCGCACCTCGGCGACGCCTTCCGCTTCGTCAAGGAGAACACCATCTGCAAGATCATGAGCTACAAGGGCGTCATTTTCGGCGTCGAGCCCCCGAGCTTCGTGGACCTCGAAGTCGCCCAGACCGACCCCGGCTTTGCCGGCAACACCGCCACCAACGCCACCAAGCCCGCCATCCTCGAGACCGGTGCCGAGGTCAAGGTGCCTCTGTTCATCAACCCCGGTGACAAGATCCAGATCGACACCCGTTCCGGCGAGTATCTCGGACGCAGCAAGGGCTGATGACCGCTGAATCACTAACAGGAGGTTAGTTATGAACATTTCCGAAAGAGTTGCTTATCTGAAAGGCCTCATGGAGGGCATGAAGATAGACACCGAAGACAATACCGGCAAGCTTCTGACCGTTATGGCCGACATCCTTGAGGACATCGCCCTCGAGCTCGACGACCTCAATGAGAATTCCCTCGATCTCGCCGAAGAGATCGACCAGCTCTCCGACGATCTCGCCGACGTCGAGGATTTCCTCGATGAGTGCTGCGAGGATGACGACGAGTGCTGCTGCTGCGACGATGACGACGACTGCTGCTGCTGCGACGATGACGACGACTGCTGCTGCGAGGACGACGGAGAGCCCCTGTTCTTCGAGATAAAGTGCCCCTCCTGCGACAGCGAGTTCACCGTTGACGAGGACGTCATCTGCCTCGATTCCATCAAGTGCCCGAAGTGCGGCGAGATCCTCGAATTCGACTTCGACGACGACGAGGAAGAGTGCGACTGCGGCTGCCACCACCATCACGAAGACTGATCAAGTAATAAAAGCTCACGCCTGATGGCGTGAGCTTTTTTATCCGCAAATAGGTTTACATAATACAAAACACGTCTCATCGCAGGAATATCGCGCCAAAGACCCCGGCTCCGACGACGAGCAGAGCGGGGCTAATTTTCGTTTTCAGCATCAAAACCGACAGCAGGGCGGCGATGACGAGAACGGGGATATCGAGCGCCGCGATGGAGAAGGCGAAGCCGCCGGGGAAGAGCGCAGACGCGGCAACCGAGACGAGTCCGGAGAGGACGAGCGCTGCGACTATGGGTTTGATACCCGACAAAACTGATTTGATGGCGGGTGAGCCGTTGAACTTGAAGAACCAGCGTGATACGAGCAGGCATATCACTATCGACGGGAGAGCCACGCCTGCTGTCGCCGCGACAGCGCCGGGTATTCCGTACAGCTTCATGCCGACGAAGGTCGCGCAGTTGGCGGCGAACGGGCCGGGCGTCATCTGTGATATGGCGACCATGTCGATGGACTCCGCGAGAGTCATGAGCCCGCGCCTGACGAGCTCCTGCTGGATGAGGGGCAGCATCGCCATGCCTCCGCCTATCGTGAAGAGGCCTATCTTGCAGAATATCCAGAAGAGGGTTAGAAGCTCAGCCATCTGCCTTCGGCCCCCTTCCGCGCTTCATTATGAGGTAGTACACGACGAAACCGATGAGGCCTCCGCCGAGGATGACGTAGATGACGTTCAGCGACGGGAAGACGAATACGAGCACCGCCGCGGCGATGAAAAGAATTGCCGACGGGATATCGACTACGCCGCTTTTTATCATCTTTATGAGTGACTTGACGAAAAGTGCGATGACCGCGCCGGAGACTCCCCGCAGAGCTCCGCGCACGAAGGGGTTTTCAACAAAAGCGTTGTAGAACACCGCGACGATGCAGAGAATGATAAGGCTCGGAAGGACGCATCCGATACCCGCTGTTATTGCTGCTGCGGTACCTGCGGCGCGGTACGCCGTGAGCATGCTCGCGTTGACGGCTATCATGCCGGGCAGAGTCTGTGCGACTGCCGTGATATCGCCTATCTCGTCCTTTGAGACCCATCCGCGCCTGTCGCAGTATTCGTGCTCTATGACGGGTATCATGGCAAGCCCGCCGCCGAAGGTTATGGCGCCCATTTTGAAGGCAGCCAAAAAAATCAGCAGCAGGCGAACTATTTTTGTCTGTTTTTTACCTTCCAAAATGCATCTTCCTTGTATTTAATATAGAAAGTATACCACGATATGTGGTATAATCAAGATGTATGGATGGAACATATACGCCGATTTATACGTCATATATAATACATGACATCAAATAGTCCCTAACGATACGGTTTCCCCTCCGGGGGCATGGAGGAAAAAATGGAACAGTCACTCAAAAGACCGAGAAAGAAGAACAAGAAAACGGTAAAGCGCATAATAGGCATCGTCATAGCCGTTTTGGTCGTCGCGGCCATAGTTTTCGGCCTGATAAAGCTGTTTGCGAAGGAAAAGGTCACGCAGACGGCGATGACGGATTGGACGTACAGAGGCTCCATCGTCAAGATGATAGAGGGTAGCGGCATCACGCAGCCCGCCGAGAGCCAGACCGTACCCGTGACGCAGAAGGGCATCGTCGAGCGGGTCTGTTGTCAGGTGGGTGACTTCGTGCAGGCGGGCGACCTGCTTTATACCGTCGAGCCCACGGAGGCGCAGAAGGTCGTCGATCAGGCTATGAAAGAGCTCGAAGCCGCGCAGAAGAATCTCGACGTCGCCAACAAGGAGCTCAGCGAGCTCTATGAGTCGCAGGCGAAGCTGAACGTATGCTCGCCGGCCTCCGGTAAGCTGATAGACTGCTCCGTCCGTGAGGGCGACAGCGTGTTCAAGGGTCAGGTCATCGCGAACCTTGTGGACGATTCGAAGCTCCGCCTGAGGCAGTATTTCAGCTATGCCTATGCTGGAGAGATCTACGCCGGGATGCCGGCTGAGATCTCCGTTCCCGCCACGATGAGGACTCTTTCTGCGACTGTCGAGAGCGTCACGATGATAGAGCGCATCACGCCCGAGGGCGGCCTCCTTTTTGAGGCCGAGCTCGTCGCGGATAACCCCGGCACGCTTACCGAGGGCATGATCGCCTCCGGTACCGTGATCAGCCCCACGGGTGAAATACTGTATTCCTATGAGAGCGAGGAGCTCGAATACATAAAGCAGACCCCCGTCAAGGCGGAGGCGTCGGGCACGGTGCTGAGCGTCAGCATGAAGGACTACCTGCGCGTATACACCGGTCAGGTGCTTGTGAGGCTCGACTCCGATGAATTCACGGACTCGCTTGACAGGCTCAACGAGAACATCGCCGCCGCGCAGGCGATAGTCGAGGAGAGGCAGAAGGCCGTTGACGACGCGCAGCTACTCTTCGAGGGCTATTCCGCGACGGCGCCCATATCCGGTACGGTCATGGCCTGCTCGCTCGTCGAGGGCGAGGAGGTCGGAGCGGGAGCCGCCATAACCATAGCGAATACCGCGACCATGCTCCTCGAGGCGCAGATAGACGGGCAGGACGTAGCGAACGTCACCGTCGGCACTTATGCGGACGTCGTTCTCTATTCCGGCAGCGAGCTCTACTATACCGGCATAGTGAAAAACGTGAGCATGCAGGGCCAGAGCGACTACGGTGTGTCTTATTTCCCGGCGACCATAGAGATAGACAACTGGGACAACAATATCAAGAGCGGCATGTACTGCTCTTACAGCATCATGGGCTCGCAGAGCGAGGACTGCGTGCTCGCGCCGACGCAGTCGGTCAAGTACACGGAACTCGGACCCTGCCTCTTCGTCAGAGGTGAGGACCTCGAGGGTGCGATAGAACTCGGCGAGGGCATCGTGCCCGAGGGCTTCTGCGCCATCCCGGTCGTGACGGGCCTCTCCGATGCCTATACCGTAGAGATACTCAGCGGTGTCTCCGAGGACATGGAGGTATTCACCGCCTATATTACAGACTCTGCCAACAGCTGGAATGAACCCGGTATGGCGGTCGCGTGGTAAGCTATGAGCCTTATTGAGATAAAAGACGTATACAAAATATATAACGAGAACAAGGACAGCGAGGTCCGCGCGCTCGACGGTGTGTCGCTGACGATAGACCGCGGCGAATTCGTCGCGATAATCGGCGCGTCGGGCTCGGGAAAGAGCACGCTGATGAACGTGCTCGGCTGCCTTGACATCCCGACCTACGGCGAGTATATGCTCGACGGCGAGGAGATAACGGAGCTCAACGACAGAGAACTCTCCCATATACGCAACAAGGAGATAGGCTTCATCTTTCAGGGCTTCAACCTCATCAACGAGCTGACCGCGCTCGAAAACGTCGAGCTCCCGCTCGTATACAGAGGCACGAAGCCGTCGGAGCGCAGGCAGCTTGCCGTCAAAGCGCTCGAAAAGGTCGGGCTCGGAGGTCGCATGATGCACTTCCCGAAGGAGATGAGCGGCGGTCAGCAGCAGCGTGTCGCGATAGCGAGGGCACTTGCCTCGGCGCCTCCCATTATCCTCGCCGACGAGCCGACGGGCAACCTCGACAGCAAGACCTCCGCCGACGTGATGGCGCTCCTGCGCGGGCTCCATGCCGACGGCTCGACGGTCATCCTCATAACGCACGACGACAATATCGCAGCATCCGCCGCGCGCGTAGTCAGGATAATCGACGGGAAGATCGTGTCCGACACGACACGCGAAGCAGGGGAGGTGCCGTCTTGAATCTGAGACAGTCCTTCCGTATAGCGATAAAATCCGTCCTCGCCAAAAAGGGCCGCTCGTTCCTTACGATGCTCGGCATCATAATCGGCGTTGCCGCCGTCATCATACTCGTGTCGCTCGTGCAGGGCTACCGCGACAGCATGATGGACTACTGGGCCAAGCAGGGCGAGAACAAGATAGATATAAACTACTATGTCTGGGATTCCAATAAGAGTCTTGACGAGGAGCTTTACGACTACTGTCAATCGCTTGAAGAGTACATAGACGGCGTGACCCCGATGGCAAGTATATGGGGCGCGAACGTTCAGCACGGCTCGAAAAGGCTGCAGGACCCGCAGATATATCTCGGGAGCGACCAGTACTCCGTCTGCGGAGGCTACAAGCTTGCCTCCGGGCGTGACCTGTCCTACACGGACGTGAAGAACATAAACCGCGTCTGCATCCTCGGGGACTATGCGCGCGAGGAGCTCTTCAACTTTGAAGACCCCGTCGGCAAGACGATACTCATCAAGGGCGAGCGCTTCACGGTCATAGGAACCTACGCGCCCATTTACGACGAAGCGAGCGGCAATCCCGACGATGAGTGGATGCACCAGTATTACGACGGCGTTGTCGTCGTACCGTATACGATAAAGCGCCTGCTCGAGCCCTCCATGCAGATAAACTCCTTCACCGTCAAGGCGAAGGACAAGGAGAGCACGACGAAAGCCATCTCCTACCTCGGCAACTGGTTCTCGACGCGCATATCGTCCGACAGCGGCTACTACGACGTTTACAGCTCGAACACGTACATCGACTCAACGAATGAGGAGACGAGGATGCTGAAGATAGTGCTCGGCGGCATAGCGAGCATCGCGCTTCTCGTCGGCGGCATAGGCATCATGAACATCATGCTCGTCACCGTCACGGAGAGAACGCGCGAGATAGGCATCAGAAAGGCGATAGGAGCCGAGCGCCGCGCGATAGTCGGGCAGTTCCTGATAGAATCGAGCGTGCTGTCCTTCGTCGGAGGCCTCATCGGAATAGCTGTGGGCGCCTTGGGCACTCTCGTGCTCGGTAAAGTGATATTCGATCTTACGCTTTATCCGAGCATGACGATAGGCCTCGGCGCTGCCGGCGTTTCGGTGCTTATAGGAATGATATTCGGTGCGTACCCCGCCATCAGGGCATCGGGCCTCCAGCCCGTCGAAGCCCTGCGCGGCGAATAGGAGGAATACACATGAAAAGATTTTTCGCAGCCGCGCTTGCGGTGGTACTGCTGCTCTGCACGCTTTCTGTCGGAGCGGGAGCGTCGTTCACGGATATTTCTGACCCTGCGACGATGCGCGACGCCGCCGTGCTCGAACAGCTCGGAGTCATAGACGGAATAGGCGGCGGGCTCTTCATGCCGGAGGGTACGCTGACCAGAGCGCAGTTCTGCAAGATGGCCGTCTGCATCCTCGGCAAGCAGGGCGAGGCCGCGCAGTACGCCGCGAGCTCCGTGTTTACGGACGTGCGCGGAAGCCACTGGGCGTCCGGCTACATACACTACTGCGTCAGAAACAAGATAGTCCTCGGCATCGGCGACGGGAGCTTTGCGCCCGACAGAGAGATCTATTTCAGCGAGGCCGTGACGGTACTGATGCGCGTTCTCGGCTATCAGGACACGGATTTTGCCCTGCCCTGGCCGAACGGATACATAGCCGAGGCAAAGACCATCGGCCTCAGCAAGGGCCTTGAGAGCCTCACGGGCGCCAGCATCATTTCCCGCGCGCAGGCCGTGATGCTGTTCAAGAATCTGCTCCTCTGCGATGACGTGAACGGCATGCAGTTCGCCTCGAAGGTATACGGCGGGCTGACCGACAGCTCCGTAGTGCTCGCCGTCGGCGGCAATAAGATAACCGCCATGACTGACGGCGGAGTGAAGGAGTACACCGCCGTATTCACCCCCGAAAATAATCTCGTCGGCACGACCTGCCGCTTCATAACCGACGGCAGAGGCTACGTCCGTGCCGCCGTCGCGACCGACGCGCTCTCCTCGAAGACCGTGACCGTCGATGAGGCGAAATATACCTACATCCTTGACACTAACGGCGGCCGCCACTTCATTGGAAGCGGCACCGTCACCGTAGTCGACGGCGTGCACCTGGCCTATGAGTCCGCGTGGCTCTCCATCAGGCCGGGCTCCGCGATGACAGTTTATTATGACGATATCGGCAGCTGCGTCCTCGTGACCGTCACCTCCAAGGCCGCCGCGGACTCCGACGTTGTCATGCTTGAAACCGCTCCCGCCAATCTGTCGGCCCTCGCCGTCATGTTCGGCCTCGAGCCGAACGGCTACTATACCCTCTATAAAAACGGCACGGCGTCCGACGTGACGGCCCTCAAGCCGTACGACGTCGTCACCGTCGACAGGTCGACACTTACGTTCTACGCCTCTGATTTCCGCCTTACAGGCTACTATGAGAGCGCCTGGCCCAACTACGAGACACCGACGAAGATCACCTCCTTCGGAAAGGAATTCGAGCTCTCGACGCTCGCGCAGAAGCAGATTATGTCCCTCGCGAAGGGCGCGAGAGTGACGCTCCTCTTAACTGACGATCTCCGCGTCGGCGCCGTCGTGAATACCGCAAAGGCGACGGGCGAGCCCGTTGCGCTCGCTGACAGCGTGACCGAGGACTCCGCGACCGTGACGTTCTCCAACGGACTTACGTTCACCGCTCCGACCACGGGCAACTTCACGGCTCTCGGCGGAAGACTCGTCAAGGTCAGAAGCGACGCCGCCGGCAAGCTCACGCTTTCGCGCCTTGACCTCGTCCGCCCGAACAAAACGCTCAATACCGCCTCGCGTACACTCGGTGACGCGCAGCTCTCCGCCTACTGCGCCGTGTACGATACGGCGAGCGGCAGATGCCCCAAGCGCATAAACGTCTCGGAGATCCCGCTCACGAGCTTCTCCGACGTCCTCCACGCGGGCTACGATACCGCGGGCCGCGTGAACCTGCTCGTACTCAATAACGCGACAGGAACGAGCTTCGAATACGGCCTCGTGAAATGCAGCGTCGAGTCTTACGTCTGGTTTGACGGAAGCGTTGCCGAGCGCGACTGCGTCGCAGTCATCAACAGCAGGGGAGACACGGCGCGTCCGAGCAGCTTCGGGAGCTCCTTCCTTGATGGAAGATACGCCGGCGTGTCCTTTGAAAACGGCACCGCGACGTCCTACGTGCTGCTCACCGAGGCCTCCTGCACGAGGACGGACTTTGTAAACGGCTACGCCGTCATAGGCGGCACGTACTTCCCGATATCGCCGGAGGTCCAGTGCTACATCCGCGATACGAACACTTGGGTGACGAGCGTTGACGCGGCGCGAACTGCCTCCCCGAACCTGAAGGTCTATTACGACAAGCCCGCCTCCGAGGGCGGACAGATACGCATCATAACCGCAGGCTGATGCCTAAGGTGCCCTTTCCGGAAGAAGAGGAGAGGGCACCTTTTTCGATTTGACAAGGGAGACGTCGTGTGTTATCATCTACTGCGCACGGAGAGATGTCCGAGTGGTCGATGGTGACGGTCTTGAAAACCGTTGTACGAAAGTACCGGGGGTTCGAATCCCTCTCTCTCCGCCAAAAAGAGCACCCCCATACGGGGGTGCTCTTTTTGGCGGAGAGAGAGAAAGAGGGATCCGAAAGGGCCGTCCAAGAAAACATGCCGGGGGCATGTTTTCCGGCCCGTGGCCCGCGCGCACGCGGGCGAATCCCTCTCTCAGAAAAATGCAAGTATTTATTATGATAGCTGTCCGCGCACGCAGGCGAATCCCTCTCTCAAATCAAAAAAGGCCGGAGTAAATGTTCAAAGCGTCCGCGCGCACGCGGGCGATCCCTATATATAAAAAAAGGGCATCCATACGGATGCCCTTTTTCTTCTGTATAATTTTTGAAAATCAATCAAACGTCATGGACTTATCGGGATTCTCGACGTCGAAGGGCTTGCAGATGATCTCGTTGATGACTGTCTCGAGGATGTTCGAGGAGTGGGCGGGAGTTATCACGCAGGCGGTGTCCGCGCCGCGGTGGGAGCCTGCGAGCACGACGATGGGCACTCCGTACGGGAACTCATCGGCATCAAGTGCCATGACAGCTGCTTCGAAGCATACCTTGGTGCCCTGACCGAAGCAGCGAAGAGTCTCCGCCATGAGCTCGAGAGGATAGACGCCTCTGCTCTTGGAGCTGATGCCGCGTTCGCCTGCGCTGAGCGCGTGCGCAGTAGTGACGACGGACGCGCCGCGTGCGATGAGGTCCGCCTTGATCTCGGGCTTCATCAGATTGAGACCGCCGCGCCCCTTATTGGAGCAGCCTCGTACGATGACGATCTTGTTCTTGAACCCGACTTCCTTCGCCTTGGTGAGCAGCAGGTCTGCCGTTACACCCATGGTGGAGGCGGCGACGATGCCGCAATCGAGCTCCATGGCGCGCTTAAGGGCCAGCATGATCGTTTCTTCGGTATTTTGCTTGCCTGCATTTTTGAATAGGACCATAACAGAGCCTCCGTTTTCTTTTTTTGATATTATCATAAGTTGCCCGCTGCAACTTGTCAATATCATCCTGAAAATGTTAGGAAAAATATGGTCGCAGCGTTATCCGGACGGAAGCATTTTATCCCTTATGCAGAGCAGGGGCGATTCAGGTGGAGCCGAAAGGCGATCACGCCTTCAAAAATCGGTTCGATGCTTTCTTGAAAGCGGCTGGCCGATTTGTTATAATCATCCCGTATTGAGTTCATACCCGAAAACGCATGAAACGGACGACGACCTATGGCTGATATCATCGAAATTAAAGACCTCTCTTCGCCGGAGCTCGACGTGTTCGCACGTCTTACCGAATCGCAGCTCCGGAGCAGGATAGAGCCGGAAAAGGGGATATTCATCGCCGAGAGCCCGAAGGTCATAAAGACGGCGCTCGACGCGGGCCTGACGCCCGTCTCCCTGCTTATGGAGCGAAGGCATATATCCGGTGACGGTGCGGAGATAATCACGCGGTGCGGCGATATACCGCTCTACACGGGCGAGAGAGAACTGCTTGAAGGCCTGACGGGGTTCAAGCTTACGCGCGGAGTGCTGTGCGCCATGAGAAGGCCCGCTCCGCGCCCGACTGCTGAGATCTGCGCGGGAGCGCGGAGGATAGCCGTCCTCGAGGGTGTGGTCGATTCAACGAACGTCGGCGCCATATTCCGCTCGGCCGCGGCGCTCGGCGTAGACGGCGTACTTATGACGCAGTCGTGCTGCGACCCGCTCAACAGGCGCTCCGTCCGAGTCAGTATGGGGACGGTGTTTCAGGTCCCATGGACCTATATCGGCGAGGAATGGCCCGCCAAGGGCCTGAGCGAGCTTTCCTCGCTCGGCTTTGCCACGGCGGCGATGGCGCTCAGCAGTGATGCCGTCAGCATTGACGACGCGCGGCTCTGCGCCGAGCAAAAGCTTGCGATAGTGCTCGGAGCGGAGGGCGACGGACTTTCCGCGGACACGATAGCAAAGTGCGATTACACGGTCTGCATCCCCATGTCGCACGGGGTCGATTCGCTGAACGTGGCGGCGGCGAGCGCCGTTGCGTTCTGGCAGCTCCGCGTAAGATAAAAACCCGTGTATAAGAAAAGCAGCTTCCTGATCTCCGGAAGCTGCTTTTGCTTTTTGAGTTTCCGCCTGATGCGGAGACCCGCACCGTCAAAAGGTGCGGTTGTTGCGGCCGACGGGCGGGGTGTTGTTGGGCTCGGGGGGATTGAGCATGCCCATGCGGAATTCTTCGCCCGTGGCCTTGCGCTTCCAGATGGTGGAGATGCGCTGCATGGCGGGCGGGACGAGCGTCAGAGCGTTCTTCGGGCACTCGATGACGCAGCTTCCGCAAAACCAGCACTCTTCGGCGAACAGGACTATGGGCTCGCCGCCCTTTTCGGGATTGGGGATCATGACGTCGAGCGGGCAGGTATTGACGCAGATGTTGCAGCCGACGCACTTGTCCTTGTCGAATTCAAGGATGCGGCTGGGTTCCGCTATACTGGGATATGAAAATGTAGCCATTATTACCGCTCCTTTCCTCAGTCAAGCTCTGCGTATTTCTCGTAGTTGCTCTTCAGCGTGGTGAGATACGGATCGCGCAGGTAGTAATCGCACGGCACGCCGCGGACGTTGATGCCCTTTTCGGTCTGGGAAATGGGCAGGAACTTGTGCCACTCGGGCTCGTCGACGGCGGGGTAGTCGGTGCGGTAGAAGCTGAGAAGATCGGAGGAACCCTTGCGGGCCTTCGCGGACTCGAAGAAGCAGGTGCTGAGGTCCATGAGACGGTAGCACTCAACGGCACGAGCAAGCTCGTGGGGGTTGTTGGCATAGGTGCGGTTGCCCTCTGTCCTGCGGAGGTCAGCCATGCGCTTGAGACCGAGATTGAAGATGTCCTCGGTCTTGTGGTTCCAGTAATCCTGGAAGACGCGGGCGAGAGCCGTGTTGAGCTCATGCCAGCCTATGTCGCCGCCGGAGGTGACGGGAGTATAGACCTCGTTCTTCTCGCGGTCGATCTGATCGCGGCAGGGTTCGACGGCGGGGTGATTCTTCGCGAACGCGGCAGCCTGACGGCCGCAGTAGCGGCCGGTGGTCTGCGCTTCGCCGTGGCAGCCGGAGCCGAACAGCGGGTTGCCGCCGGCAACGAACAGACCGGGGAGAGAGGATTCAAGACGCCAGTCTGTGAAGACACCGCCCTGCTTTTTCGTGGAGACCCACGTCTTCGGGGTGGCGACGGAGCCGAGCCAGGAGCAGCGCGCGTGGATGCCGGGGTCGTCGGAGATGGCATACTGCAGCATATCCTGCGCAGGGTCGAAGCCCCACTGCTGGAGGTTGGTGTAGATGGGGATACGGCACTTGCCCTCCTGCGCGAGCATGAGGTTCCAGATTATCTTTCTGGACTTCTCGGGCATATCGGCGAAGTCGCCGTAGAGCGGGAGCTTGACGTCGCCGCTCTTTATCCTCTGGCTGAGCTTCGGGTCGAGGGTCGTGACGTTGTAGTCGCGGCTGACCGGAGTGGCAAGGCCGATGCCGTGGCCGATGACGAAGTTCTCGGGATCGGTCGGCTGGAATATCTGGCGCTCCTCGGTGAGAAGCTCGCCTCTCGTGTTGGCATAGGGGATATACTGCCCATTGGCGTCGACGACACGGACGCCCTGATAGGTATTGTCGGTGTTGGCCATGCTGTACGGAGCGTAGCCGAGGCCGGTGCCCATGCCGAACTCGGGGCCGACGGCCTCCATCATGACCATCTCGGCGCCTGCGTTCCATGCTATGGTGTGACCCATGTTGACGAGGTTGAGATCGGTCATGGCGGCTATGCCGGTCATGCTGGGGGCAAAGGAGCCGAGACGGCTGCCGCCGCCGGTAGCGATGACGACCGCCTTGGCCTTGAAGATGTAGAATTCACCGGTCCTGTCGTTGATGCCGGTAGCGCCGATGACGCGGGCACCCTTGACGCCGTTTTCGGTGAGCAGGGAGGTTATGCAGATACGCTCGTAGACCTCGCAGCCGAGACTGCGCATCTCTCTGTTGACGACGGGCTTGACGTTGTTGCCGTAGATGCGGAGGCAGTGCTTGTTGTCCACGTCGTAGGCGAAGAGGAGCTTCGTCTCATCGTCGCGCCATATCGTGTCCTTGAATTCGCCTTCCTCGTCGCGGATCTGAACGCCCATCTGCTCGAGCTCCTGAAGGGCATCCCAGCCCTCCATGCCGATTATGTAGCGCGCGGCGCCGTTGGTATAGCCGCCGGAGACCATCATCGCGACGTCGGAATACATCTCGGGAGTGACCTTGCTGCACGGATTGCGGACGGCGCCGTGCCAGTGGTCGACGCCCGCGCCGCCCTGTCCGCTGTGCTTGGTGAAGCCGCGGTCTGCGACAACGACGGTAGCTCCGTGCTGCCTCGCGCTTATGGCTGCGCGGCAGCCGGCAACGCCGCCGCCGACGACGAGCACGTCGGACTCGATGACGTTCTCGTGACCATAGTTGACTTCATACGGCCAGGGAGGGAGCGTACCGGTCTTGTTTACGTATTCATGCCAGTTCAAAAGAACTCACTACCTTTCGAAATGAAAGATGATCAATGGGTCTTGTAGTAATCCTTGACGTAGTCGAAGTAGAAGTCACGGACGATCTGCGCGCGCTTCTGGGACTCGGGAGTAGCGCCTGCGGTAGCCATGATGGAGAAGGAGAAGCCGCCGCCGGGGGCGAAGGTGTCGACGTACTCGGCCATCGCGTCTTTGAGGACCTTCTCGTCGGAGACGTTCGCGAACTTCGCGCTGTCCCAGCCGCCGTTGATGGCGAGCTTGCGGCCGTAGGTCTTCTTGATGCCGACGAGGTCGTTGGTGATCTGAGCGGGGTTCCAGCAGGAGATTCCCATCTCGACCCAGTCGGGGATGAACTGCTCGCACTTGCCGCAGTCATGACGCTCGATGACCATGCCGTTTTCGAGGGCGAGGTCGCAGTGCATCTTGTGATAGGGCTTGAAGAACTCATGATACATATCGACGCTGAAGAACGGAGCGCGGAAGGCCGCGTCGTCGTCCATGAGCATCAGGCCGTCGGGATGGACGTACTTGATCTGCATCTTCTGAACGAGAAGATAGAAATCGGAGATGTAGTCGAGAAGGGCCTTGACCTCTTCGGGCTCCTCATAGAGCGCGAGCATGGCGTCTTCAAAGCCCATCAGGGAGACGAGCGTGAGGAAGTAGTCGCCGTTGGAGAGGGAGAGGTACTTGTTCTCGAGGTCGAGATCCTTGGTCTTCTTGGCATAGTAGGACTCAAAATCAAAGTGGGAGAAATCGGGGATCTTGAGCTGATCGCGCCACTTGGTGATGTCGGTGATGACGTATTTGCCGGGAGCGGGCATGGCGCCGTTGTTGAGGTCTGGGCAGCCGACGTATTCGACACCGAGAGTGGTGACGATGGGCTTGCCGTCGGGGCAGGACTGCGGAGTGAGCAGGTCCTCGACGAGGCGGGTGCCATGGCCGTCGAGCATAGAGGGGATCCACTCGGGCATTTCGCCGTGAAGCAGAGCCAGATAATTCTGTTTCGGATTCATTGTGTTCCTTCTTTCATCGATAACTGTATTTGTAATTTGTATTACTAACTTATTTGAACATGATCTCGCTCATGCGGTTTATCTCGGCGGTGACGGTGTCATAGACGCCGAAGCTGCTGCCGGGGCCTCCTGCGGTCATGCCGGGGATAAAGTAGAGCGGTCCGCAATCTCTGCACATCTTCTCGACGTAGTCGCGGACGTCCTCGGGCTTCCAGTCGGGCACGTCGACGATGCCGTTGTTGATGCCGCCCATGAAGCTGATCTGGCCGCCGTACTTCTTGACGAGAGCGGGAACGTCGTTGGTATTGAGGACGCCCTGCCAGATATCGATGCCCATCTCTATCATGTAGGGCACGAGGGTGGCAGCGAAGCTGTCACTGTGGTGGATGATGAGCTCGACGCCGTGGCTCTTGTAGTAGCCGTAGATCTGCTTGTAGCTGGGAAGCAGGAACTCCTCGAACATCTCGGGGGAGAGGAAGGTGGAGCGCTGGCTGCCCCAGTCGTCGTGGTGGATGATGGCGTCGGGCTTTACGTACTTGCACAGCTGCTCGGCGTATTCAAGCTCCCAATCGGTGATGTACTTGATGAGGTCGTGCATGTGCTCGGGCTCGAGGTAGAAGTTGATCATGCAGTCGTCCATGCCCATGAGGTAGTGGCTCTGCTCGAAGACGCCGGGGGCGACGGTCGGAGTGACGAACACCTCGTTCCTGTCGAACTTGGAGGCAGTCTCGACGAACGGAGCCCAGTCGTCCTCAGTGAACTTGAGGGAGGGAGCGTGGACCTTTTCGCGCCACTGGGTGATGTCCTTGAGGACCTTGTGGGCGTCGTCGTGGACGGGGAAGGGGCCGGGGGTGTTTTCGGGCCAGGTGATGGTTACGCCCCACTCGTTGACGGCGGTACCGCCGCGGCGCAGAGCAGTTCTGGAGCCGCGAACCGGGCTGCCCATCATGAAACCGAGGGCTTCAAACTGATTGACGAAGCGGTCGGGCTTGCCGCCGCGAACGCATTCAAGCAGATTCTGTCTTTTTGTCAGCATAGTATCTCCTGTCCGCGGCACGTCATGCCGCTTTTTTAGTAACAATAATATATCACAATCAAAAGCAAATGGGAATACCCATATACCCTAAACTGCCGAATAAAAAAAGGAAAAGAATGAATTTCGGAGCCAAAATAGCTCACAAAGCGAATAGATGCGGACCTGCGGCAAATTGAAAGAAAAATCGCACAAAATATGCTGTTAGATATTGCTTTTTTATGTGCTATATGTATAATTGAGATATATAAAGGGGTGATTAAATGGTATTCGCAGAGAAACTCGACTTCCTGATGAAGCTGACAAGCACGACGAACAAGCGTCTCGGCGATCTCCTGAGTATCCATCAATCACAGATCAGCCGAATGAGGAGCGGCGCCCGCGGCATTCCCGGCAACAGCGAGTACATCCGCATCATGGCAGAGCATTTCGCATCCCAATGCGTGCAGGACTATCAGCGCTCGGCTCTCGCCGAAGCGCTCGGAAGACCGCCTCTGAGGCTGCCCATAGAAAAAAGCGTTCTATCTGTCATTCTGACGGAGTGGCTCATCGGTACGGTGGAGGACGGCGGAGAAAAAGCGGAGCTCTTCCTCCGCAACTATAAGGCCCTGAGCATGAGCAGCGAGGGGGAGGGATCCGGCGGCACGCACGAAAACGGCCGCAGCGGCGACGTGTTCGTGTATTACGGCGAAACGGGAAAGCGCGCCGCGGTCTATGCGTTCCTCGGCTATATGCTCGAGCAGAAGGAGCCGCAGCAGATCGACGTCTGCTGCGACGAGGACCTCGGCTGGATGGAAAATGACCCTGACTTCATCGCCAAGGTCCAGAAAAACATCAGGGAGCTCACCTCGCGAGGCTTTACCTGCCGCAGGATATCCGGACCCGTGAACGATCTCGACTATACCTACGGGTCTCTGAAATTCGGATGGCTCCCTCTTTACGTATCGGGCCGCGCGTCTTCTTTTTTCTATCCGCGGCTGCGTGACGCCGTCTATCACAGGTCGCTGCTCGTCGCGCCGGGAAAGGGCGCTCTGCTCGCGACCTCGACAGGACGCATCGCGCAGAACCGAATGACGTTATTCTTCAAGGACCCGCAGGTCGCGGATGCACTCGAAGCGGAATTCTGCGATTATCTCGCCATGTGTACTCCCCACATGATCACCACCGACGTGCGTCAGAGCACGGAGCGATTCCTCGCAAAATTCCTTGAATTCGAGGAGCTTTCCATCCCGTGCGTTCAGCGAAGCAATTCTCTGTCCGCGGTGACGCTCCCCGCGTCCGTCGCTGCCGCAGCGAAGGCCGATTCGATGTCGGAGCAAAAGCTATTCATGGATGCTTTCACAAAGCGCACCGAGGCCTTCAGAGCCGTCGTGAAGGAGCATCCTTATACGGACGCGATATATCTCTCGACCCCCGAGGAGATCGCGGCTGGCGAGGTGCTTATGCCGTGCACGATGGATCTCGGCCCGGTGCCGAACGTGTATACCGTCGATACTTACCTTCAGCACCTGCGAAGCATCCTCTGGCACATGGAGCATCTGCCGAATTACCATGTCGTCATCACTGAAGAGAAGGACGAGGACCTCTCTTTCGCCTGCATAAAAGAGGGGCGCAGGGCGCTGCTCGTAAGAGCGGACGACCCCGGCACGGTCATCGAGATCACGGAGCAGAAGCTCGTTTCCGCATTCAGCGAGCTCATCCACCGCTCTCTGAAAAACGGAAGGCCGGACGAGGCACAGCGCAAGTCCAACGGCACTCGCATCCGCGAGCTCATCCGTACTCTTGAAGCGATAAAGCTATCCGAATAGTAGAACTTACGAAAAAAGTGACCTCCGTCATCTTGGCGGAGGTCACTTTTTTGCGATCATAGCTCTATACGGAATCTGCGGATGATACCGCTTTTGCCCAGTCCGACGTCGTCGGCTATCTCGTTTTCAAGGACGCCGCCGTTGCCGATTATCGTCTTCTCCGATGCGTCGTTTCCCTTGTCACACGTGAGCAGGACGCTCTTTTCACGGAACTGCCTGCAAACGTTCAGCATCAGTGCGAGCATTTCGCGCGCGTAGCCTTTTCTGCGTTCGCCGGGGTGAACGCTGTATCCGATATTCCCGCCGTATTTCAAAAGAAACGGAGAAAGGGGATGGCGGTAATCTATTATGCCGACGACCCTGTCATCGGCACACCGTACCGCAAGAAAGACCTCGGACGGAACGTACTCCGCACCGTATTTTCTGCGGAGCCGTTCCTCGAAGTTCGTCCATTCGGCAAAGGAATCCGTCTCTTCAAGGGCAGCACAGCCGTCGAAGCTGTCGCCGCTTTCGAGCATGGCCGAACGGTACTGCATGACCTGCTCGGCGTATTCAGAAGTCGGCCTGACGAGCTTGAGTTCCATTCGTATTCCCGTTACTTGACGGTGAATTCCGCGCCACACGTCTGGCAGGCGATCTGACGGCCCTTGCGGGACTGGGGCACGGGAAATTCAAAGCCGCATACGGGGCATTGGGCGATGAGATTGCCGAAACCGAGTATCTGCTCGTCGACTTCCTTGCCGATGCCCGAAAGATGAGGCAGAACAGCCCCGCCATTGACGTTATCGAGAGTGCTGCCGAGCATGACGTTGTGGTCTTCCGGATTGGCTCCGAGGATAACGTTCTCATAGTGATCCTTTCCGCCGGGATAATCTTCGCCGCCGTTCACTTTTTCAAGCTCGCAGTCATTCAGCTTCTTGTCTGCCATGATATTTCCTCCTTGACTCATCATTATTCAATGCCGCTTTTTTACCGGCACAGTACCATCTGCATTTTCAGCCCCGTGCCGTCGCATGCGGGACAGTCGGGTATGGTTCGGAAGCCCGATATGCTGCCGAGCCTTGCAGTGACGGCGAGGCATGCGGCGTCGAGCAGATCCTCCGCGTTTTTTCCGGAGACCCCGAAGCCGGGCAGATACTCGCGGAGTATCGCGGTACGCTCCGAGACCCCTTCTGTCGTGTGCTTGGAATATGTAAGTCCGCGCCCGTGGTTGAGAGCCTGGAACGCAAGCTCCGGGTGACTTTCGAGCAGCCTGTTTTTCCACGACGGCGTATCCTTTAGGAAGGAATCTACCTGCCGTATCATCGGGAGGATCGCGAGAGTCTGAGCACTTATGCCTTTTCCGAGCATACGGCTTTTGGCGCGCTGAGCGTCCCGTCCCTCCGCGTAAACCACGCCCCGGTACGGCGCATTGAAAACGGATGACTTCCTTGCACTGCTTTTTAAGTATGCGCGGGCCTCGGAGTCGGGGCGAAGATGCTCATTTTCCGCGCTGTCGGCAAGTCCTACCGGCGCGTCGATGACAACGGCCTCCGCCGACTCGTAGCTGCCGCAGAGCGAACGGATGTCGTCGAATATCCGCTCTGTTATCAATGTGCCGCGCAGCTCCGCGGCAAGCCATCTGCCGCCGCACCAGTCGACTCCGACGTAGAGCTTATCGCCGCCGCATACGAGCGCGCTGAATTCGCGGAGCATGCTGCGCTCGGCGTCTTCAAAGGGGATAACGTCAAAAAAAGGTTTGCTTTTCAGCTCGCGCGGAGTCAGTATCTCCTGACCCATGAGCGCGAGGAATTCGTGATAGAGCATCGCGTCGTCTATCTCGAAGACCTGCGCGTACTCGCTCCCAGTCAGCGGCGCGTCGAGCCATTTTGCGAGTATCAGACCGAGCAGCGCGGTAAGTCGGATCG
>JAZQQE010000101.1:0-32524 GCA_045628845.1 Oscillospiraceae bacterium | reverse complement strand
CTCCGACTTAAACTCCCCGTTTTGCAGCGCGCCCATTTCAATCGTCTTCGGTTTTATACTGATATCCGATGGAAATCAGTTTTATCACATCATCATGTTCCCGCAGCAGCAGAAGCGGGAAAGCGCGGACTGGACGTTCATCAGGCGCATGAAAGTGAGGCGGTTTCTGACGAACGGCGACCAGAGCAGGACGCGGCCCTCGAATTCCTCGCCGACGCCGAGCTCGGCGAGCGTCGTCTTGCCGCCGACACGCTTGAGCATCGTCTCGACCTCGTCGGCGGACGGGAGCTTTTTAAGTATCGCCTTGACGGTGTCCCAGTTTCCGGTGACGGAGGCGGGGGTCACGCGGGTGAGGCAGTCATCGGCATTTTCGGCGAGGACGGAATCGGTAAGAGGCCCGAAGCTCTCGCGCAGTACGGACTCGGAGGGCGACGTCCACGCGCTGACCGCCTTTGCGACCGCGTCGGCGCGCTGCACTCGCCAGCGTGCGTACGCTCGCAGGGCGAGCAGCGTCCCCACGCCGACCTTTTCGCCGTGCAGGGCGTCGACCTGCGGCAGCCAGGGCACTCCGAGCTCCATGAGATGGGAGATGTGGTGCTCCGCGCCGGAGGCGGGGCGGGAATTGCCCGCGAGCTGCATCGCCGCGCCCGAGAGTATCAGCGCCTTCATCAGGCTCGCGTAGGCGTCGGGGTCGCCCGCGGCTATGCCGAAGCTCGCCTCAGCCGCCTCGGAGACCGCCTGCTTCATGAGGTCGGCTATTCCCTCGCAGTAGTATTCGCCCGTCAGGACGTGGGCTATCTCCCAGTCCGTCAGCGAGACGTACTTGCCGAGCACGTCGCCGAAGCCGCTCGCCGTAAGGCGGCGGGGCGCCGCGGCTATGACGTCGACGTCGGCGAAGATGAGACGCGGCGGCACGGCGGGGCTCGTCACTTTGAAGCCGCCGAGCGTCATCGCCGCGACGGAGGCCGCAAAGCCGTCCACGCTCGCGGCGGTCGGGATGCTGACGAACGGTATCCCGCGCTTTGCCGCTATGTACCTCGTGATGTCGTGTACCGTGCCCGCACCCGCGGCAACGAGCAGAGGCTCGTCGCCGAGCTTCTCCTCGGCGGCGGCTACGCCCTTTTCGTTGGCGTGCAGTCCGGCCGGGTCGAGCACGACCTCGCGCGCCGCGGCGGGGCGCTTCCCGTCGAGCGCGGCGTAGGTGTTTTCGTCGTATATGACCGCGAAGCGCTTCGGGAGCGCGTACTCTCCGAGCGCGTCGGGCAGAGCCGCGGCCGCGTCGCGCGCTATGACGGTCTTTTCGAGCATGAGCCCGTGCTCCCTGCCGCACGCGCAGTCGGGGATGAGCTCTTTTTTCGTTATTATCATGTCTCCGTACCTCCCGTCGGAAGTCTGTGTGACTATACTATCCCCGCAGGCGCCGCTTGTCAATTTCTTTCGACGCGGCGGCGCGTCCGCATTGACACGGCGGCGCGGGTGATTTATTATATTAAAGTGTAAAAATATCCTCCGCCGAAGGGCGGAGCAGGGAGGCAGCGGCGTGAAGGCAGAGCTTTTTGCCGACAGACATTTCCCCGTCGGCGACATCGACAGGCGTCTTTTCGGATCGTTCATAGAGCATCTCGGCAGGGCCGTCTACGGCGGCATCTACGAGCCCGGTCATCCCACGGCGGACGATATGGGTTTCCGCGGCGACGTGCTCGCCATGGTCAGGGAGCTCGGCATACCCGTCGTGCGCTACCCCGGCGGCAACTTCGTCTCCGGCTACGAGTGGGAGGACGGCACGGGTCCGGAGCGTCCCCGCAGGCTCGACCTCGCGTGGTCGACGATAGAGCCCAACACCGTCGGCATAGACGAATTCCAGGAGTGGGCGCGCCGCGCGGGTGCGGAGCCGATGCTCGCCGTCAACCTCGGAACGCGCGGAGTTTCCGACGCGCGCAACCTCATCGAATACTGCAACTTCCCCGGCGGCACGAAGTACAGCGACATGCGCCGCGCAAACGGCTTCGAGAAGCCCTTCGGGATTAAATACTGGTGCCTCGGCAACGAGATGGACGGCCCGTGGCAGATAGGCGGCAAGACCGCCGAGGAGTACGGGCGCATCGCCGCAGAGACGGCGAAGGTCCTCAAATGGGTCGACCCCTCCGTCGAGATAACCGTCTGCGGCAGCTCGCACTCGGCGATGCCGACCTTCGGCGAGTGGGAGGAGACGGTGCTGATGCACACGTACGAGCTCGTCGACTACATCTCCCTGCACAGCTACTACGGCAACCGCTCGGACGATACCGCCGAGTACCTCGCCTGCTGCACGGACATGGACAATTTCATCTCCACCGTCGCGGGGATATGCGACCTCGTCAAGATGCGCCTTCATTCGGATAAGACGCTCAATCTCTCCTTCGACGAATGGAACGTCTGGTTCCACTCCAACGAGCAGGATAAAAAGGTCGAGAAATGGACCGTCGCGCCGCCGCTCCTCGAGGACGTTTACAACTTTGAGGACGCGCTCGTGCTCGGCTGTCTGCTGATAACCCTCCTGCACCACGCAGACCGCGTTAAGATGGCGTGCCTTGCCCAGCTCGTGAACGTCATCGCGCCCATCATGACCGAGACGGGCGGACGCTGCTGGGCGCAGACGATATTCTATCCGATGCTGCACGCCTCCTCGATGGCGCGCGGCGTCTCCCTCCGCACGGCTGTCGTCTGCCCCGAGCTCGAGGCGGGCAAATACGGAAAGGTCCCCGCTCTCGAGGCCGCCGCGACCTACGACGCGGACGCCGGGGAGATAACCGTCTTCGCCGTCAACCGCTCTCTCACGGAGGATATGGAGCTCTCCGCCGTCCTTTCCGGCTTCGGCGGGGCGAAGCTTACCGGGCACCTCGTGCTCTCCTGCGACGATCTGAAGGCCGTAAACACCGCCGACGCGCCCGACACGGTGCGTCCCGTCTCCGCCCCGGTGACGGAGGCTCTCCCCGTGCTCCCGAAGCACAGCTGGAACGTACTGCGCTATTCGTGCAAATAAACGGAGGCATAGCCATGGAAAGAAGATTTCTCGGCGTGGAGTTCGGCTCCACGCGCATCAAGGCCGTCGCGATAGACGAGAGCCGCACTCCCGTTTCGATGGGCGATTTCACATGGGCGAGCAGGCTCGAAAACGGCCTCTGGACCTACCCGATGGACGAGGTCAGGGACGGGCTGCGTGCCGCGATAGCGGGCGTGGAGGACCGTGAGAGCATCTGCGCGATGGGCATATCCGCGATGATGCACGGCTACCTCGCCTTCGACGCGGACTGGAACCTCCTCGTGCCCTTCCGCACGTGGCAGAATACCGTCACGGGCGAAGCCGCGGCGATGCTCTCGGAGATGTTCAGCTTCAACATCCCGCAGAGGTGGAGCATAGCGCACCTCTGCCAGGCGATACTCAACGGCGAAGAGCATATCTCCCGCATAGCTCACATCACGACGCTCGCGGGCTACGTGCACTTCATGCTGACCGGCGTCAACGCCGTCGGCGTGGGCGAGGCCTCCGGCATACTCCCGCTCGGCCCCGACTGCGGCTACGACGAGGGCATGACGGCGAAGTTCGACGCCTTCCTCGCTGAGCGCGGTATGCCCTTCCGCCTGCGCGACATCCTGCCCGGCATCCTCATGGCGGGCGACAACGCAGGGTACCTGACCGAGGCGGGCTCCGAGTACCTCGGCGGACTGCTCGCGCCGGGCGTCGCGTTCTGCCCGCCCGAGGGCGACGCGGAGACGGGCATGACCGCGACCAACGCCGTCGCGCCCCGCACGGGCAATGTCTCGGCGGGCACCTCCATATTCTCGATGATAGTGCTCGAGCGGCCGCTCAGCCGCCCGTACCCCGAGGTCGGCATCGTGGCGACGCCGACGGGCAGGCCCGTCCCGGTGGTGCATTGCAGCGACTGCACCTCCGACATAAACGGCTGGGCGGGACTTATCCGCGAGGCCGCCGAGCTCTTCGGCGGGAGCACGGAAAAGCTCTACGACCTGCTCTTCACGAAGAGCCTCGAGGGCGATGCCGACTGCGGCGGTCTGCTCTTTTACAACTACCTCGTCGGCGAGAGCGTCACGCACTTCGACGCGGGCCGTCCCCTCTTCGTAAGGGAGCCCGACGCCTCGTTCACGCTCGCGAATTTCATGCGCGCGATGCTCTATTCCTCGATGGCGACGCTCCGCACGGGGATGGAGCTCCTCTCCGCCGAGGGCGTGGCGATAGACTCGCTCACGGGCCACGGCGGCCTTTTCAAGACCCCCGGAGTCGCGCAGCGCTTCCTCGCGGCGGCATGCCGCGCGCCCGTCACCTTCCTTGAAACTGCGGGCGAGGGCGGGCCCTTCGGCATGGCGCTGCTTGCGGCGTACATGATGCAGAAGAAGGACGGGCAGACCCTCGAGGACTACCTCGACGCGCACTTTGCCGGAGCGCGCAGCGTCACCCTCGCGCCCGACGAGGCGGATGCCGCGGGCTTTGAGAAATACCTTGAAAAATTCAAAAAGGGACTCGCGGTGGAGCGCTCCGCCGTCGAGGCTCTGTAATCTGTAAGGAGGATATCATGCTGAAATTCTGGTTTGTCGTCGGCTCGCAGTCCCTTTACGGGCCGGAGGTTCTCAAAACGGTCGCCGAGCGCGCCTCGGAGATGGCGGCGGAGATGTCGAAGTCTCTCCCCTACGAGCTCGTGTACAAGGTCACCGCGCAGTCTGACCGCGAGGTCTGCGACGTCATACGCGAGGCCAACTACGACATGACCTGCGGCGGCGTCGTGACGTGGTGCCACACGTTCTCGCCGAGCAAGATGTGGCTCAACGGACTCGCCGCGCTCACCAAGCCCTACTGCCACCTCGCCACGCAGTACAACGTCGAGATACCCAACGACGAGATAGATATGGACTTCATGAACCTCAATCAGGCCGCGCACGGAGACCGAGAGCACGGCTTCGCGGGCGCGCGCCTGCGTCTGCCGCGCAAGGTCATAGCCGGGCACTGGCGCGACGAAAAGGTGCTTGCCCGCCTCGGCGAATGGATGCGCACCGCCGCCGGCGCCGCGCTCTCGCGCGAGCTCCGCGTCATGCGCTTCGGCGACAACATGCGCGAGGTCGCCGTCACCGAGGGCGACAAGATCGAGGCGCAGACCCGCCTCGGCTGGCGCGTCAACACGTGGGCGACGGGCGACCTCGTCCGTGAGATGAACGCCGTCGCGGAGTCCGACATCGACTCGATGATGGACGTATATCGCGCCGCGTACGATTTCGCGACCGACGATATCGCCGCCATCCGCTATCAGGCGCGCGAGGAGCTCGCCATGCGCAGGATGCTCGACGCCGAGGGCTGCCGCGCATTCAGCAACACGTTCCAGGACCTCTACGGCATGGAGCAGCTCCCCGGCCTCGCCACCCAGCACCTCATGGCGCAGGGCTTCGGCTACGGCGGCGAGGGCGACTGGAAGGCCGCCGCGCTGACGGCCGCGATGAAGGCGATGGGCACGGAGGGCGCCTCCGGCTTCATGGAGGACTACACCTACCACCTCGTCGGCGGCAGCGAATACAGCCTCGGCGCGCACATGCTCGAGGTCTGCCCGAGCCTCGCCGCGGGCCGCCCGCGCATCGAGACCCACCCCCTCACGATAGGCATGAACGAGAAGGACCCCGCCCGCCTCGTCTTTGAGGGCAAGGCAGGCAAGGCGATCGTCGCGAGCATAATAGACGTCGGCGGCAGGCTCCGCCTCATCGTTCAGGACATAGAGTGCGTCAAGCCCATAATGGAGATGCCGAATCTCCCCGTCGCGCGCGTCATGTGGCGCGCGATGCCCGACCTCACGACGGGCGTCGAGTGCTGGATAACCGCGGGCGGCGCGCACCACACCGTACTGAGCTACGACGTCTCCGCCGCGCAGATGCGCGACTGGGCGCGTATCATGGGCATCGAATTCGTCCACATAACTGCCGAGACCTCGCCCGAAAAGCTCGAGGATGAGCTCTTCCTGCGCGACCTCGCGTGGAAGCTGAGGTAACGCCATGCTCGATAAGCTCAGACAGCAGGTGCTCGAGGCAAATCTCCTGCTCCCGAAGCACGGCCTCGTCACCTTTACGTGGGGCAACGTCTCCGGCATAGACCGCGAGAGCGGCCTCATCGTGATAAAGCCCTCGGGCGTCGAATACGACGTGATGACGGCGGAGGACATGGTCGTCGTCGACCTCGACGGAAACGTCGTCGAGGGCAGGCTCCGTCCTTCGAGCGACACGCCGACCCACCTCGTGCTCTATAAGGCGTTCCCGTCCCTCGGCGGGGTGGTGCACACCCACTCGCGCTGGGCGACGAGCTTTGCGCAGGCAGGACTCAGTCTGCCCGCGATGGGCACGACGCACGCCGACTACTTCTACGGCGACATACCCTGCACGCGCGCGATGACTCCCGCGGAGATAAACGGCGAATATGAGCGCGAGACCGGAAACGTCATCGTCGAGGCCTTCCGCGGCATCGACGCCGCGCAGATGCCCGCCGTCCTCGTAAGTGGGCACGGACCTTTCGCGTGGGGCAAGGACCCCGCCGAGGCCGTCCACAACGCGGTAGTCCTCGAGGAGGCGGCGTTCATGGCGTATCACGCGCTGACCCTCGCGCCCGGAAAGGGCCCCATCAGCCGCGAGCTGCTCGACCGCCACTACCTGCGCAAGCACGGTGCGAACGCCTATTACGGTCAAAAGAATTGACAGCGCGTCTTTCCCGGTGATAAAATAGATAAGTTCTGCAGAATATCCAAAGGAAAAAGTGAGGTGAACGCCATGGAACCGGCAGGCCGAAGTAAAAGTCGATCACAATTAAAAGGAGGCATGGACTATGGCGGAATCTTCGCTTTCCCTCCTCACGGCGATCGACGCGCTTTTTGAATCAAAGCGCTATCCCGCGCTGAGGGATATCCTGATAAAGCTCAACGCCGTCGACGTGGCGGCGCTGCTCAATGAAGTCTCTGACAAGGCTCTCCCGTTCCTCTTCCGTCTGCTCCCGAAGGAGCTGGCGGCGGAGACGTTCGTCGAAATGGACTCCGACGCGCAGGAGCTGCTGATACGCAGCTTCTCCGACAGCGAGCTCAAGGACGTCGTGGACGAGCTGTACGTCGACGACGCGGTCGACCTCATAGAGGAGATGCCCGCGAACGTCGTAAGGCGCATACTGCGTCAGGCGGAGCCGGAGACACGCAAGGTAATAAACGAGCTGCTCAAATACCCGGAGGATTCGGCGGGCAGCATAATGACGACGGAGTTCGTCACGCTCCGTCCGGACATGGCGGTCGAGGACGCGATAAAGCGCATAAGGCGCACCGGCGTCGACAAGGAGACCGTCAACACCTGTTATATCACAGACGAAAAGCGCCATCTCATCGGCGCGATATCGCTGCGCGGCCTCATCCTCGCAGACGAGGACGCGATAGTGAGCGACCTCATGGAGGACAACGTCATCAGCGTCAACACGCTCGAAGACCAGGAGACCGTCGCGCACCAGCTCGCGAAATACGGCTTCACCGCCCTCCCCGTCACGGACGCGGAAAACAGGCTCGTCGGCATCGTCACCGTCGACGACGCGATGGACGTCCTCGAAGAGGAGGTCACGGAGGACATCTCGAAGATGGCCGCCGTTACGCCGTCGGACAAGCCGTATCTGAAAACGGGCGTCTTCGAGATATGGAAAAACCGTATCCCGTGGCTTCTGCTGCTGATGGTCTCGGCGACCTTCACGGGCATGATAATCACGAAGTTCGAAAACGCGCTCGCCGCTCAGGCGGCGCTGACGGCCTTCATCCCCATGCTGATGGACACCGGCGGCAACTCCGGCTCGCAGGCCTCCGTCACGGTCATACGCGCCATCTCGCTCGGCGAAGCGGATTTCCGCGAGCTGCCGCGCGTCATATGGAAGGAGTGCCGCGTCGCGCTGATGTGCGGGCTCTCGCTCGCGATCGTGGGCTTCCTGAAGCTCATCCTCATCGACAGGCTGCTGCTCTCCAACCCCGAGATCACCATCGCCATCTGCCTCGTCGTCTGCGCTACGCTCGCGGTGACGGTCGTCGTGGCGAAGCTCGTCGGCTGTTCGCTGCCGATACTCGCAAAAAAGATAGGCTTCGACCCGGCGGTCATGGCAAGCCCGTTCATAACGACGATAGTGGACGCGCTCGCCCTGCTCATCTATTTCAGATTCGCCGCTTTACTTTTCAAAGGCTGACAAGAACAAAAAAAGCTGCTTCCGAAAAATTCGGAAGCAGCTTTTTGTCTTTTTTCCGGGGTCAGAATTCGACCTTGTCGACTCCGCTGTCGCGCAGAACGGGCATCGCGCGCTCCAAATCGTCCACCTTGAGTATGAGGCACGCCGCCCCCGGCTCGTCGCCTACGAAGGCGTACGCATACTCGACCGCCACGCCCGCATCCGCGAGCACGGTGAGTATGTCGTGCAGTCCGCCGGGTCTGTCGGGTATCTTGATGCCGAGCACGTCCGTGATGTCCACGAGGAAGCCCTCCCCGCGCAGCATCGCCGCCGCGTCCTCCGGTTTGTCCACGATGGCACGGATGATGCCGAAATCCGCCGTGTCTGCTATGCTCAGCGCGCGCATGTTGACCTCGGCCTTTTTGAGCACCGCGGTCGCCTTTGCGAGCGTTCCGACGCTGTTGGCAACGAATACGGATATCTGTTTGAGCATTTTATGCGCCCTCCCGGATCATTTTAATACGCGCCTGTCGATAACACGGACAGCCTTGCCGTCCGTACGCTCTATGGTCTTCGGCTCGACGAGCTTCACGTCCACGGCGATGCCGAGCTGCGACTCTATCGCGGCGCGGACTCTGCGCGACATGTTTTCGAGCGAACGCACGCCGTCGGAGAACATCGCCTCGGTCAGCTCGACGAGCACGGTGAGCCTGTCGGCGTTGCCCTCGCGTTCGACGATGAGCTGGAAAAACGGCGCCGTGCCGTTGAGCTCCATGAGCACCGCCTCGACCTGCGTCGGGAATACGTTGACGCCGCGGATGATGAGCATATCGTCCGTGCGCCCCGCGGGCTTGGTGATACGGGTCAGCGTGCGTCCGCACGCGCATTCGCCGGGGATGCGTGCGGCGATGTCGTGGGTACGGTAGCGCAGCAGAGGCAACGCCTGCTTGGTGACGCAGGTGAAGCAGACTTCGCCGGGAGTACCGTCCGGCACGGGCATGCCCGTATCGGGGTCAATTATCTCGATGATGAAATGGTCCTCGTTGACGTGCAGTCCGTCGTGCGCCTCGCATTCGAACGCGACGCCCGGGCCCATGACCTCGCTCAGACCGTAGATGTCGAACGCGGTTATGCCGGAGCGCGACTCTATCTCGCGGCGCATTCCCTCCGTCCACGGCTCTGCCCCGAAGAAGCCCGTTTTCAGCGCGAGCGAGGCGGGGTCGATGCCGTGCTCCTCCATGTACTCGATGATGGTGAGCATATAGCTCGGAGTGCAGAGGATGAACGTCGGGCGGAAATCCTGCAGCAGAGACACCTGACGGCGGGTATTGCCCGTCGAGGCGGGCACCGTCACGCACCCGAGAGTCTCGGAGCCGAGATGCGCGCCCATGCCGCCGGTGAACAGACCGTAGCCGTAGCTGATGTGACCTATGTCGGACCTCGTGACGCCTCCCGCGCCGAGCGTGCGCGCCATCACCTCGCCCCAGACGGCGAGGTCGTCGCGCGTGTAGCCCACGACGGTCTGCTTGCCCGTCGTCCCTGACGACGCGTGCACGCGCACCACCTCGTCCATCGGGGCGGCGAAGAGACCGAAGGGATAGTTGTCGCGGAGGTCCTGCTTGTTTGTGAAGGGGAGCTTCGTCAGATCGTCGACCGATCTGACGTCACCCGGCTCAAGGCCCTTTTCCTCAAGGGCGCGGCGGTAGAACGGCACGTTGTCCCACACGCGGCGCACGGTCTGCACGAGGCGCTCGCTCTGGAGCTCATGCAGGCGCTCGGCGGACATGGTCTCTGCGCCGGGATTGTACATATGATACATTTCACATGTTCCTAACTGAATTGGATTATTAGTCCGGCTCCGCTTCCGCGGTGATCAGTCGAGCTTCACTATCCAACCGAAGGGATCTTCGACACGGCCCCACTGGATGCCGGTGAGGTAGTCGTAGAGCTTCTGGGTGAGGGAGCCGATCTCGTTGTTGTTGACGGTGGCGTCCTTCTCATCCCAGAGTATCCTGCCGATCGGGGAGATGACGGCGGCGGTGCCGCAGCCCCACGCCTCTTCGAGCGTGCCGGCCTCGGCGGCGCTGAACAGCTCTTCGGCGCTCAGCATGCGCTCGGAGACGTTCTCGCCCCAGCTCTTGAGGATGGTGATGCAGGAATCGCGGGTGATGCCGGGAAGGATCGAGCCGACGAGGGCGGGGGTAACGCACTCGCCGTTGATCTTGAACCATACGTTCATGCTGCCGACTTCCTCGATGTAGCGGCGCTCGACACCGTCAAGCCAGAGAACCTGGGAGAATCCGCGCTCGGCGGCTATCTCGCCGGCACGCAGGGACGCGGCGTAGTTGCCGCCGGTCTTGGCGTAGCCCATGCCGCCCTTGACGGCACGGACGTCGCGGCTCTCGACGTAGATCTTGACGGGGGCCATGCCCTCGGGATAATACGCACCGACGGGGCCGGTGATGATGCAGAAAATATAGCTGCTCGAGGCATGCACGCCGACGTGCGGCTCGGTGGCTATGATGAAAGGACGGATATAGAGGGAGGTATCCGGAGCGGAGGGCACCCAGTCAGCGTCGAGGCGGACGAGGGTCTTCAGAGCTTCCAGATAGAGCTCGGGGTCGATGGTGGGGATGCACAGACGCTCACAGGAGGCGTTCATGCGCGCGATGTTGGCGGTCGGTCTGAAAAGCTGTATGCCGCCGTCGGCACGGCGATAGGCCTTGAGGCCCTCGAAAACCTCCTGCGCATAGTGGAACACCATCGCAGACGGCTCGAGAGATATCTCGCCGTAGGGCACTATACGGGGGTCATGCCAGCCCTGTCCGGCATCGTAGTTCATGAGGAACATATGGTCGGAGAAGAACTTGCCGAAGCCGAGCTTATCGGGGTCGGGCTTAAATTTAGGCGCAGTCGTTCTGGTTATTTTGATCTCCTGCATTCTTATTACTTCCTTTCTGCGGGGTATTTGACTCCATCATAATGGCGTAGTATACCACACTTTTGCCACAAATTAAAGACTATTATTTCATTTTATCGTAAATCCCGACACCTTGACAAATCCGCCGTCTGATATTATGCTTATCCCGTGACAAAATAACGGTTTTTACGCCGCAAAATATGAACAAAGGACGGGATTTCAGGTCATGGATGCGGAATCTATTTTTCATACCGGCAATACTTTTCCCAAGCTCGGTCTCATCGTTCCCGAGGGCGCCCGCGAGCTCGGTTCTAAGATAGACTACTGGCTCACCAAGTGGGCTGCCGGCGGCCCCGAAGCGAGAGACTCCTTCATCGTCAAGTCCACCTGCCCGCGCTTCGCCTCCGGCGACGGCAAGGGCGTCATCGACGAGTCCGTGCGCGGCATGGACCTCTTCTTCCTCGTCGACGTCGGCAACTACAACATGAAGTACACCATCTTCGGACACGAGAACTCCATGAGCCCCGACGATCATTTCGAGGACCTCAAGCGCCTCATCCAGGCCACCAGCGGCAAGGCACGCCGCATCACCGTCATCATGCCGATGCTCTACGGCTCCCGTCAGCACAGACGCAACTCCCGCGAGAGCCTCGACTGCGCCTGCGCGCTGCAGGAGCTCCAGGCCATGGGCGTCGACGATATCGTCACCTTCGACGCGCACGACCCCCGCGTCCAGAACGCCATCCCGATGATGGGCTTCGATAACCTCATGCCCACCTATCAGGTCCTCAAGGCCATGACCCGCAACTTCCCCGACCTCAAGCTCGACGCCGAGCACTTCATGGTCATCGCTCCCGACGAGGGCGCCATGAACCGCAACATGTACTACTCCTCCGTCCTCGGCGTGAACCTCGGCATGTTCTACAAGCGCCGCGACTACTCCCGCATCATCAACGGCCGCAACCCCATCGTCGCCCACGAGTATCTCGGCGAGTCCGTCGAGGGGAAGACCGTCTTCATAGCCGATGACCTCATCAGCTCCGGCGAATCCATGCTCGACATCGCCTACAACCTCAAGGCCCGCAAGGCCGAGCGCATCTTCGCCTGCGTCACGTACGCCCTCTTCACCAACGGTCTCGAGACCTTCGACAAGGCCTACGACGACGGCGTCATCGACGGCGTGTTCGGCACCAACCTCACCTACCGCACGCACGAGCTCCTCTCCCGCCGCTGGTTCATGGAGGTCGACTGCAGCAAGTACATCTCCTACGTCATCGCCGCCATCAACCACGACATCAGCATCAGCGACATTCTCGATCCGCACGAGAAGATCCGCGCCCTGCTCAACGGCGAGCGCGGCGAGTGATCAACCCAAAAAACGAACGCCCGGAAGCGTATCTTCCGGGCGTTTTTGCGTTTTTTGAGTTCAGGTCATTCCGCGCTGTTTTTCGCGTAGTCCGCTATCATGTCGGCTATGTCGCTGAGGAGCTTCGAGCGGCGACCGCGGTGCCACACGGCGACCATATCGACGCTCGGCACGTCCGAAACGGGGACGGGAGTCGCCTGCGAGAATCTCGGGATGGAGACGTCCATGTCTGACCAGCCGGCGCCGACGCCGTTTGCGGCGTACATGAGGAGGCTCTCCATGCGGCGCGTCCTGCGGACGACCTTCGGCGTGAAGCCCGCCTCGGTACAGGCGGAGCGGAAGCTGCGATTATAGCCGGGAGCCTCGTTCTGCTCCATGATGATGAAGCCCGTGTCGCGAAGGCTCGCCATCGTGACGCTACCGGCGGAGGCGAGCTCGCTCTCGGGCGAGACGAGTATGGCAGGCTGCGAGGAATAGAGCGTCTTGGTGACGACGGTCGGGTCCATCTGCGACAGCTCGTAGGACTTCGTGACGACGATATCGAATATCGCGCCCTCGAAGCCCGTTCTGAGCTGGCCGAAATCGGAGTATTCGAGCTCGAAATCGACGTCGGGGAAGTCCTCCGCGAGCGCCTTGTACAGCCGCGAGAGCACGAGGTTGAAGGCTCCGCTTTTGAGGATGCCGACGCGGATGAGGTCGTTGGTATCGCGGTCAAGGATCTTCGCCTGAGCGCAGGTCTCGTCGATGAGATCGGGGATGTTTCGGAGCTCATCGTACATGAACTGCCCCGCCTTCGTCAGAACGACACTGCGGTTGGTGCGGCGGAAGAGCTTTATGTTCAGCTCATTTTCGAGCAGACCTATCTGCTTGCTGAGGTTCGACTGGGAGGTGTAGAGCTGGCGCGCGGCCTCGGAAAAGCTGCCGCAGCGGGCCACCTCGATGAAGTAGTGGAGCTTTGTGATGTTCATGTATATCTCCTCAGTATATCCTGACGAGCGCCCGGAGGCGCCCCTTGCGTGTTTCACGGCCTATGCCGTCGTATATGAACCGCCCCGTTCCCCTCACGCTGATGACGTCGCCCCCGTCGGGCACGCGCGAGGCCTCGAGCATCTCTTTGCCGTTAATAAAGACTCTCCCGTTTTCGCACAGCAGCTTGCTCTCTGCGCGGGAAACGCGGTACACCGCGCTGACGAGCGCGTCGAGCCGCTCCGACGACACGACTACCTCCGTCTGCTCCGGGGGACGCATCGCGCTCTCCGGCGGGTCGGAGCGCTCGGTACTGACGTGCTCCCTGCCGACGCTGACGAGCTCGGTGAGGATGAAGTCCGCTATCTGTTCGAGGCAGAACAGCCAGCAGCAGTCCTCCCCGACGATGATGTCGCCGAGTACACTGCGCTTTATCCCGAGGCCCATCAGGGCTCCGAGACAGTCGCGGTGGGTAAGCGGAGAGGCGAATCTTCCCGGCGTGATCTTTATGCAGGCTATCGGCGCAGAGCCGCCCGCGCCTCCCTCGAAGACCGCGACGCGGCGCTCCGCGTTTTCGCAGCCGCCCTCGAACGTCACGGGAACGGGAAGCCGCATACACGCGAGCTCGCCCTGCGTATCGAGCGGCAGAAATTCCGAGAACACGCGGATGTTCCGCGACCACGCGCGCTCGGCAAGCTCGCCGAGGCGTTTCATGTCGTCCGTCAAAGCCCAGCCTCCGTGCATAAAATCCTACCTTATAACTTTAACTGTTGAAATCTCCCGCGTCAAGGGATATTCTTAATATGCAACACGGAAATGGGTGAGTTTTTTATGCGAAAGACCGCAGTTTTGCTCGCCGCGGCCCTGATCGCGGCCATTTTGTTCGGCGGCTGCGGCTCCTCGAAGTACTCCGTGACCGACCTCACCGTCTTTGACACGGTGACGGTCATCACAGGCTGGGAGCACAGCAGAGCCGATTTCGATGAGACGGCGGACCGTATCCTCGGCGCACTGCGCGAGTACCACCGCCTCTACGACATATACAATGAATACGACGGCATGAACAATCTGCGCACCGTCAACCTCGCGGCGGGCACTTCCCCCGTGGAGGTCGATCCGCGCATAACGGCGCTCCTCACGTACGCGCGCGAGGCGTACGATTTGACGGACGGGCGCGTCAACGCAGCGATGGGAAGCGTCCTCTCGCTGTGGCACACGGCGCGCACGGAGACCCTCGTCCCGCCCGACCCCGATGCTCTCGCGGAGGCGGCGCTGCATACGGACTTTGACGACGTCGTGATCGACGGCGGCACCGTATTCCTCGCGGACCCGGAGATGAGTCTCGACGTCGGCGCGCTCGCGAAGGGCTACGCCGTCGAGGCGGTCTGCGCGGCTCTCGAGGCCGAGGGCGTCACGGGCTACCTCGTGAACGTCGGCGGCAACGTCCGCGCGATAGGCGCGAGGGGCGACGGCACTCCCTGGCGCGTCGCGGTCTCCGACCCGACGGGCACCGAGACCGGACTGACGCTCAAAATCGTCGGCCTCGCCGCCGTCACGAGCGGCACGGATCAGAGATATTTCGAATACGAGGGCGTCTCCTATCACCACATCATCGACCCGGAGACGCTGATGCCGAGCGGCCGCTACGCCGCGGTCACGGTCATATCCCCCGATTCGGGGCTCGCCGACGCCCTTTCGACGGGGCTGTTCAACATGAGCACCGAAGAAGGCCTCGCCCTCATCGACTCACTCGACGGTACGGAGGCGCTCTGGCGCCTGCCGGACGGGAGCAGCGTCCGCTCCGCCGGCTTCGGAGGACTGGTGTGAAAGTTCCTTTCACACTAAATGATTAAAAAAATGATCATCTTATCATTCCTTTGCTTCGCGTGATAAGGTGCGGCGTTTTCATTACATTTTGTGCCGACGCGAAGCGGCGGAATGGATGATCTTTTGAAAAAACGCGACATCCTGCTGATAGCGGGTATCCTCATCATAGCCGCGGCGGTGTGGCTCGGACTGCGCCTCACCTCCTCCGGCGGCGGGAGCACCGTCCTCGTCACGGTGGACGGAGAGCAGTATGCCTCCCTCCCGCTCGGCCGCGACGCGGAGCTCCTCATCGAGAGCGCGGACGGCGGGGAAAACCTGCTCGTCATATCCGGCGGCGAGGCGCGCGTCGAAAGCGCCAACTGCCCCAACGGTGTCTGCGTCGACACCGGAGCCGTCTCCGAGGACGGCGAGCTCATCGTATGTCTCCCTCACAAGGTAGTGATAGAAATTGTCGATTAGACCCGCGCGGAAGGCCGCGATGCTCGGCATACTCGCCGCGCTCGCGCTCATATTCGGATACGTCGAATCGCTCATCCCCACCGGAATTCCGGGCGTGAAGCTGGGGCTGGGCAATCTCGTCGTGCTCACGGCGATGTATGCTCTCTCCGTGCGCTCGGCGGCAGCGGTCAGCGCGGTCAAGATACTGCTCGGGAGCCTACTCTTCGGGAGCTTCGCGGGCCTGCTGTACAGCCTCTGCGGCGGCATCGTAAGCTTCATCGTGATGCTGCTGCTGAAAAAGAGCGGAAAATTCGGTCTCGTCGGCGTCAGCGCCGCGGGCGGCGCGGCGCACGTACTCGCGCAGCTCGCCGTCGCCTGCGCGGTGCTCGGCGGGATAAAGATAGCGGTCATACTCCCCCTCCTGCTCGTTTCGGGCGTCGCGGCGGGAGCCCTCGTCGGCGCGGCGGCCATCCCCTGCACGCGTCTGGCGGAAAAGGCGGCGAACAGATGAGGCTCACTCACACCGTCACGCCGGAGGAGGACGGCAGGCTCATAAAAGACGTCCTGCGCGGGACGATGCGCGTCTCCGCTGCTCTCATGCGGCGTGCGAAAGCCGAGGGGCGCATCACGCTCTGCGGCGAGGACCGCTTCGTGACCTTCCCCGTGCACGCGGGCGACGAGCTCGTTTTCGAGGTGCCCGACGGGGAGTGCGCCGTGCCCGCAGGCGGCGCCGCCGAGGTCATATACTCCGACTCCGATTTCTTCGCGCTCGCCAAGCCCGCCGGGATGTTCACCCATCCGACCGGGAACGTCAACACCGGGACTCTGCTCAACGCCGCGCTCGCCCTCGACCCCGGAGCGCGCGCCGTGAACAGGCTCGACCGCGACACCTCCGGCATCGTGCTCTTCGCGCGGAATGCGTGGGCAGCGGCGCTCGGCGCGAGGCTCCGCTTCGACAAGGAATACACGGCGCTCGTCCTCGGAGTGCCGCAGGAGGGCGAGATAGACCTCCCGATAGCGCGCGAGGCGCCCCACGCCCTGCGGCGCGTCGTCTCCCCCGACGGAGCGCCGAGCCTCTCCCGCATCTGCGTAGAGTCGACGGACGGCAGGGTATCCCTCGTGCGCCTCACGCCCGTCACGGGGCGCACCCATCAGCTCCGCGTACACTGCCTCGCGGTCGGCTCCCCCATTCTCGGCGACAGGCTCTACCGCACGGAGGAGTCGGACGCTCTCTCCCGCTCGCTCGGGATAGATACGCAGGCGCTCCACGCGCGCAGACTCTCGTTCATCCACCCCGTCTCGGGAGAGCGCGTGGATATTTTTGCCGAGCCCGAGCGAGAATTTTTGAAAAAGTGCAAAATATAGCTTGACACGCCCGATTATAAATTGTATAATCACAAGGCTTTCGGGTCGCACCTGTAGCTCAGTAGGCAGAGCGCGTCCTTGGTAAGGACGAGGTCTCCAGTTCGAATCTGGATAGGTGCTCCAAAAGAAAAGGGATACGCTCTGCGTATCCCTTTTTTATTTTCCGCGGCTCCCCGTCTCTTTCAGAATAACAGCAGCGGCACATTTTTAAGATTATGCCCCGCATCCGCAGCGCGTACATACTGACGAAAAAAGCCCTTTTTTCATTGTCTCACCGCCGCAGTAAATACATCTTTTTTCTTTTTCCCATTTTCCTAATATCGGAGTATTGGGGAAAATGGTATATATGGTATAAACACGCGATGCATTATATAAAGCTTTTTCGGGCAGCTCGACATTTATAAGTGCTGCACAATCAGAGAAAGCGAAATCGCCTATCGAAGTCAGGTTCTTCGGGAGCGTAATTGAGGTCAATGATGAGCAGCCGGAGAACGCCCTCTCTCCAATCTCCGTCATACTGTCGGGAATTAAAACAGAGACCACCGATGAGCAGCCGGAGAAGGCTCTTTTCCCGATCCTGGTCACACTGTCAGGGATCACGACCGACTGCAATGATGTGCAGCCGGCGAACCATTCCTCTCCAATCTCCGTCACACCGTCGGAAATCGTGATCGATTCCACCGTTTTGCAAGCCTGAAAAGCATTTTCCTCGATGTATTGAACGCTTCGCGGGATCGTAATATTCCTCAATCTGAGATCCTTGAATGCATCTTTTCTTATTTCGATGACATTATCGGGAATGACTACGTCAACGGATTCACCCTGATATTTTTTGAGTACACCGCCTTCAATAACGAGTTCTTTCTGATCTGTGATATTCACGACATCGGCAGTAATGTTGATCGTGTTCTGAATATAGTTCTGTACTATCGCGTCCTTCATGACAGAATTTGCGCCGCAGAAAGAACATGTCAGGATCGCAGAATCGCTGTCGGCTTGAAGGTTGGCCCCACAGCTCGGACATTTAAGCGGAATAATGGGCATATTTTCCCTCCTCAAACTCGCTCGTGGATAATCTCTTTATTCAAAATAAGTATAATCTGATTCGACCTGATATGCAACAAGTACCATGATATTTCATTCTTCGATTTAATTCTATCTTTTTAGCACAGAGGCCGCTCCCTGCTCCGGCTTTCTTTTTTTGTTTCCCTTTTCGGGCGAGGTATGCTATAATATTTTGAATGGACTATTTCCGGAGGTGACACGCATGGAGATAAAATGCGAGTACTGCGAAAACCTCATAAAGGACACCGAACCGGTTTGTCCCCACTGCGGCGCACCGAACGCAAAGATGAAGCGTCAGGCAAGCCGCATCCCCCGCACGATAGAGGAGCTCATCACCTTCTGCCGCGAGAGAAAGATAGACACGGACGTCGCGCGTTTCTTCATCGGCGAGGATTTCAAGGAGCCGCGCGCCTTCGGTATCTACAAGAACGACGAGGGCCAGTTCATCGTCTACAAGAACAAGGCCGACGGCACCCGCGCCATCCGCTATCAGGGCACGGACGAGGCCTACGCCGTCAACGAGATATATCAGAAGCTCAAGGAAGAGGTATTCGAGATACGCGCCCATCAGCAGGCGCAGCAGACGCAGCAGCGTTCCGTGAGGAGCACCGCTCCCGCGAAAAAGCGCTCGAAGCGCGGCTGCGGCAGCATCATCGGAATCATCGTCCTTGTCATCGTCGGGATAAGCATCATCAGTTCGATCTTCCGCTCCTGCTCGCCCGACAAGGGCTACTACAACTACAACGGCAGCACGTACTACTACAACAACTCCGACTGGTATCAGTACGACACCGACTCGGACTACTGGTATGAGACAGAGGTCGACGACTGGTTCAGCGACAACTACGAGGACTATTACAGCGGAAGCACCTCCGAATACTCCAACAACTGGGACGATGACTGGGATGACGACGACTGGAGCGTCGACTGGGACGACTGGGGCTCCGATTGGGATTCCGGCAGCGACTGGGATTCCGGCTGGGACTCCGGCGGCGGTTGGGACTCTGACTGGTAATTCCCCTCTACCTCTGAATTCGGAAGGATATAACATGGAGATCACAGCCAACACAATATACGGCGCCCTGCGCGACGTCGCGGCGGTAAAGCCCGGCGCGCCCGCCATAAGCGACGGCACCGGGACCTACACCTTCTCGCAGCTCGTCACCGCCATCGACACCTGCGCGGCGGAGCTGCGCGACGCGGGAGTGCGCCGCGGCGACCATGCCGCGCTTTGGTGCGCCAACAGCGCCGCGTGGTATACGGCGTGGTGCGCGATAATGCACCTCGGAGCGACGGCTGTGCTCCTAAACTACAATCTGCCCGCGGGCGAGCTCGCCGAGCTCATGCGCCGCACGGACACCGATTTCCTCGTCTGGGGCGACAACAAGCTTGTTGACCGTGGAGGCGTCGGCGCCGTTTCGGAGCTCGCAGCCGCCGCCGGCATAGCGCCCGGGCGCGTCTTCTCCCTCGCAGACAGGGATTACAGGGCCGTTCCCGCGCGGAGCGTACCGGGAGATGACGAGGTGCTCCCCGACCGCACCTCCTTCATAATATTCACGAGCGGCACGACCTCACTTCCCAAGCCCGTCATGCTCTCGCAGGCGTGCTATCTCAACGATGCACGCGGCTTCCGCCGTGCCGTCGAGGCTGACGTCGAAAACGAGACGCTGTGCCTGTGCGCGCCGATGTTCCACTGCCTCGGCTCGCAGTGCGCGACGAAATACATCCTCTACGGAAGCCACATCGTCATGCCGCGCTACTTCAAGCCCGGCACGGTCGCGGACTTCATCGAGAGATACAAGGCCTCCTCCATCGCCGCGGTGGGCACGGTGTTCACCTCGCTCATGGAGGTCGAGGGCTTCAAGGACAGGGTCGCGCGGTACATAGACACCGGATTCGTCGCCGGCAGCGCGCTCACGCAGACCCAGCTCATGCGCTATGAGTCCGCCTTCGGCAACGCGACGTTCATAAACGGCTACGGGCAGACAGAGGCCGCCGTCGACATATCCAATCCGAGCATAAACGACCCGGTCGAGAAGCGCGCGGCGACGGTCGGCAGGCCCTTCCCCGGCAAGGACGTGCGGATATTCGACGGAAAGCGCGGCTTCCTCCCGCAGGGCGAGATAGGCGAGATAGTCCTGCGCGACAACGGCAGGCTCATGCTCGGCTACTATAAGATGCCCGAGGAAATGGCCGTCACGATGGTCAACGGCTGGCTCCATACCGGCGACCTCGGCTACTTCGACGCGGAGGGGTACCTCCACCTGAGCGGCCGCATCAAGGAGATAATCATCAAGGGCGGCGAGAACATCTCGCCGATGGAGATAGAAAAGGAGCTCCTGCGCCTCGATTCGATATGCGAGGCCGAGGTCATGGGCGCGCCGCACCCCGTCTACGGCGAGACGGTCATCGCCTGCGTCGTCATGCGGCAGGGCTCGCGCTTCGACGAGGATGAGATAACGAACGCCCTGCGCGGGCATCTCGCCTCCTTCAAGATCCCCTCGCACATATACTGCTTCGACAGCTTCCCGCTCACCGACAGCGGTAAGACCGACCAGCGCGCGCTCAAAACGCAGATGCTGACCCTCCTGCGCGACAGCATGATAGAAGAGCGCCTCAGCCGCGGCTGGAGCGTGATGAACTTCACGCTGAAAAACACGAGCTACAACATCATCCCCGTCGCGGCGCTCGTCGAGTCGGTCGCGGAGCGCGTCGGCTTCGGCCCGGAGCGCAGGGCGGACATCCGCTTCGCGGCGGAAAACTTCCTCTCCGAGCGCATCGCCCATGCCTACGGCACCGTCGGCGACATAGAGCTCGATATCCGGCTCATGCCCGGCTGGATGCGGCTGAGCTTCTCCGACGACGGCCTGCCCTACGACATCAAGCGCGACGAGGCGACCTCGCGCACGGCGCGCGAGATACTCGCGAAGGTCGATTCCTTCAGCGTCCCCGAAGCCGGCGGCAAGCGCAGCTACTGCCTCGATTTCTTCTACGACGCCTCGTTCGACATCCATAAATACATGGAAGAACACGAAAGATTGGAATAAAACCATTCAAAGCCTTCCCCCTCGGGGGGAAGGCGTCATCCGCCGTCTCACGCAAGGCGGATGACGGATGAGGGGTAGCTCTTGACTGCGGCTGAACTGACGGGAAGCGCGTAGGGAGCGACGCCCTCGTCGCTCCGCAGGATACGGCAGACGAGGGATGAAGGGGTCGGGCCGATGTGGTCATCGGCCCCTACGCGGCCTTCGGTGATGTGCCGATAAGCGACCTCTTCCGGCGCAGACGCGCCACCTTCCCCTCCCAGGGGAAGGCTTTAGAATTACGCACACTTGCAACTATACAGAGCGGGAACGGCGATTGCCGTTCCCGCTCTCTTCTTCCAAATCGCATATTGCAAAGCGCGGCAAAAAGTGGTATAACAACTTTGCCACGTAAATCAATATTCTGACTCTTGTAGGGAATCGTTTTTACCATCGGTAAAAACCCATTCTCCGTTTTGACGTTCCCTACGGGTGTCAGAGATTTGCGTGGCAGCAAAAGGAGCTCTGCGTTTTTCGTGCGCGGTTCCTTTTGGAGCCGCGCATTTTTTATTGTCTGAAAAAGGCGTCTGCTCCTTTCGAAAAATTGCATGAGCAAAAGGAAAAATAAAAGGAGGACAAAAAATGAAGCATCTAAAAAAACTCTTTGCACTTGCACTCGCCGTCGTAATGGTATTTACTCTCTGTGTCTTCGCCGACGCCGGATTTGCCGACGGCAACAAAATCAGCCTTCAGTACGCCGACGCCTGCGGCGTTATGAATGGGCTTGGAATCTTAAAAGGTGATCAGAACGGTAATTTTGATCCGCAAGGGACTCTGACCCGAGGACAAGCCGCTAAAATCATCACGTACTTGAAATTAGGCAAGCAGTCCGATAATCTCAAAGCGACATCTGCTCCGTTTGATGACGTCCCGACAACAGCATGGGAAGCTCCTTTCGTTGCATACTGCAAAAACGCAAGAATTATTGCTGGCTACGGAAACGGCAAATTCGGCAAGGATGACAAGTTAAGTGGCTATGCCTTTGGCAAAATGCTTCTGACCATGGTAGGTTATGGAGCAAAAGACGAATATATCGGCTCTAATTGGAAATTAGGTGTTGCAAATGACGCGCTTGCAACAGGTCTTTTCAGTGGGATCGAGGAATACCTTACAGATTCTCCTCTGCCTCGAGAAGTCGCTGCTCAGCTTGCCTTTAACGCGGCGCAGATACAGCCCGTTACATACGCAGCCGCAATGGACTATTATATGGTTGCCGGACAGCCTCTTTGCGTTTATCCTCTAGATTTTAATCCCGCTCCGATAACGTCTACTGACGATAATGGCAATACTTCTAGAACATTTACAAATCAAGCCGGAAATAAAATAGTATTTACAAGGCTTGTCACGGCCGTGCCCTATTCCGAACCTGCTCCTTCTGTCCCGACTCCGGCCGCATCCCCTACATACAGCACAATCGCTGCGGGTGGATATGTAGCCGCTATCAATGCGGACGGGACTGTGGTTGCCAACGGCCCTTGGATTCGTGATGATCCCGAGCAGGACAAAATATATGTAGGACCTCGTACCGAAGACGGCTGGACTGATATTGTCTCTATATCAGCTGGATATGAAAGCTTTTCCGGATTAAAGAAAGACGGAACTGTGGTGACGTGCGGACTGACAGCGCCAGTCCAAGGTTGGTCTAACATTGTAGCTATTTCTGCAGCAGGTGAACGAACTGTTGGCCTTAAAGCAGATGGCACTGTCGTTGTCGCAGCTCCTGCGTTTGATAACTTTGGAGAAAACAATGTTAGCAGTTGGAAAGACATTGTAGCTATTTCAGCCGCACCAATGCATACTGTTGGACTTAAAAAAGACGGTACTGTTGTTGCAGTCGGAAACAATAATGATGGCCAATGTAATGTATCCGGGTGGAGCAATGTCATCGCGATTTCCGCGGGGGGTGACTACACCGTCGGCATCAAAGCAGACGGCACTGTTCTTTTCACCGGAGGAAACTACTACGGAGAGAGCTCCGTTCGAAATTGGAAAAATATAGTGTCTATTTCGGCCGGAGGAGCGCATATTGTCGGGCTTAAAGCAGATGGTACCGTAGTAGCTGTCGGCTTAGATGATGGACGTTGCGATGTTAGCAGTTGGAGCAATATCGTCAGCGTTTATGCTGGAGACTACGGCACCATCGGACTTAGAACTAATGGCACTCTGGCTGTAGCAGGATACACTCCTTATGAAATAGAAGCTTGGAGCGGAATCAAGCTTCCGTAATGTAGGCTTTCTTATAACCTAATACCTGCATTTATAACAAAGAGCGGGAACGGCGACGCCGTTCCCGCTCTCTTTGTTTTTCAGCTTGACTCGTGTCAACACCACGCTCGGCGCGGGCCCGGTCTTACTTCCTGTACCTCTCTATCGTCGCGGCGGTGTGCAGCCTCGTCGCCTCGTCGGGGACGTCGAGCTTGGGCTCGGGCTTGTCGCCAAACCACATGGCGTTGGGCTCGTCGGCGGTCATGGGCTTCCATTCGGGCATCTTATCTCCTGTGTCGCCCTGCCCGACGTAGCACTCGAACTCCGCGCCGTTCGGGTCGCCGCAGCGGATGAAGTTCGCCCAGTAGTTGCACATGTCGCGGGCGAGGTCGTAGTGCTTGCCGGTGAACGGACGCCAGCACTTGGCGAGGCTCTCGAAGTAGAACCACAGGTCGCTGGAAAGGAACGTGCCGGGATTGTCCCAGCCGGGGATCTCGGGATTGAACACCGCGTAATACACGGGCTCGGTGATGCCGAGCTCGGCGTTGCGGGCGGCGAGAGTGCGGGTCGCGACCTCGATGTTGCTCGTCGTGCTGCGCTCCATGGCGGTCTTGAGATCGTCGCCGCAGTAGGCGATGAACTCCTCGGCGTGCGCGCCGAACGCCTCGCGTATCTTCGCGCGGAACTCCTCGATGTTCTCGGCCTTGACGGGATTGCGGAACTCGTCGGCGGTGCGGGTTATCATGAGAGGCATGCGCCAGCGCTCGCCCTTGAGCATCTTCTTTGTCGCGTAGGAGGTCTGGAACATGCCGTCGGGCGTGGTGGCGAAGAAGGCGTGGAACTCGGCGACCTTGTCGCGCAGATAGAAGGCGTCGAGCGCGCGGGCCTCCTCAAGGGTCTTGATGCCGAGGAAGTCGAAGAAGCGTACGCCGCGCTGCATGCCCTGCTCGAAGGTCGTGCCGAAGGGGCCGCCGGAGAAGGCGGTCGTGCTCATGCCGCTCTCGATGATGGCGCGCTGGAAAAGGCCCTCGTTCTGGGGCGAGGTGAGCTGCGCGCAGACGCTGCCGCCGCCGGCGGACTGGCCGCCGATGGTGATGTTGTCGGGGTCGCCGCCAAAGGCTACGATGTTGCGCTTGCACCAGCGGGTCGCGTACTGCTGGTCGAGGTTGCCGAAGTTCGTCGGCGCGTCGGGCTGCTCGGCGGTGAGCTGCGGGTGCGCGAGGAAGCCGAAGAGGTTGAGGCGGTAGCACACGGTCACGACGACGATGCCGCGGCGCGCGAGACGCTCGCCGTCAAATTCCATCTCGGGCGGATAACCGACCTGAAGTCCGCCGCCGAAGTACCACACGAAGACGGGGAGCTTCTCGTCGGTGCTCTTTGCGGGCGTCCAGATATTGAGATAGAGGCAGTCCTCGCTCATGGGGATGGAGGAGTCGACGTGCCACTCGCGGGTGTAGATGTCCTTCGGATCGAGGCCGGGAGTCTCCTGCATGGCGATGGGAGCGAACTCCGCGCAGAGCTTCTCGCCCTCCCAGGGCTCGACGGGCTGCGGAGCGCGCCAGCGCAGGTTCCCCACCGGAGGCGCGGCGTAGGGTATGCCCTTGAAGGTCGTGATGCGCGGGTCTGCCGCGGGGATGCCGCGGACGGCGCCGCCCTCTACTTTGGCTGTACGTATCATGGTGTTACCTCCTGTATGATAATTATTTTATTACCTTTATCCTGCCCGCGGGAGCGGCGAAGGGTCCGGGGACGGCTCCCGCTCCGCGGTGAGCGCCGAAGAAGTCGGTATCGAAGGCGATGGAGGAGCCGTCGGGCGCCTCGAAGCGCTGCTCGGGCTCGAACGCCATGCCGAGCGTCTCCGTCGTGACGCGCAGGCTCTCCGCTTTGGGGAGCGCGTCGAAGATGTCCGTGACGAGCTCGTCGCCGACGAGCTCTATGCTGACGGGAGCGTCCGACACCGCGCAGCCGCGCTCTCTCGAGCATGGCTTCGCGCCGCCGAGGTAGACGTTGCCGCCCGTCCACACGGGGAGCTTCTTATAGTAGCAGTCGCGGTTGTCGGGGACACCGTCTGCGAACATGGCGAGGTATTCCTCCTCGGTCGGGTATTTCTCGTAGGCCGCCGTGCCGACGACGGTGTTGTAGCCCGCTTCGAGCTTTTCAGAGTGCACGTAGTCCATGACGCTCTGCGGGACGGCCTTTCTGTCTGCGAAGATGTTGCAGTAAAAGCGCGCGTCGCCGTGAAGTATGGTCATGAAGCCAGCGACGGCGGTCGCGTGCGGCATATGATAGGGCGTGTAGCGCGGGGTCGGGAGCGTCCAGCCGCCGTTATCCGTGCCCATGCCGACGTAGGTGAAGGAGCCGGCGATGAGGTTGTGCACGAAGGCGAGGCCCTGCGTGCTCAGGCGGCAGGAGAACGCCGAGAGGAAGATATTGTTATCTATGAGCGTCGGGCCGTGCGAGACCTCGACGAACATATCCTCGCCGAGCGCGATGTCCATCCCGACGGCGCGGCCTGCCGGGGTCATGTTGCGGTAAAACAGGTTCTGCGTGACGCGCGTGCCCTGCGCCTGCCAGTCGAGCCAGAGGCCGCGGGTGCAGTCGTGGATGCGGTTGCGGCGGATGATGACGTCGATGGCGGCGTGCATCTTGATGCCGCCTATCTCCGCGCCCGCGAGGTCCTGCTTGTTGTTGATGTTGTGGATGTGGTTATCCTCGATGACGGAGAAGACGCCGCCGAGGTGGCCGACGATGCCGGTCTGCCCGCAGTCGTGGATGTGGCAGCGGCGGATGATATGGGAGCCTATGTTCTCCTTGTTCCAGCCCTCCGTCTGCGCCTGGCAGATCGCGTCGCGCTCTGTCTGCGTGCCGTCCCTGACGAAGCGGGTCGTCCACTTGTTCTCGTTGGCGGGCTGCAGATACTTGCCGAGGGAGATGCCGGAGCAGCGGGAATTGGATATCTCGCAGTCCTCGATGATCCAGCCCTTCGACCAGTGCGGGGCGACCATGCCGTCCTGAAACGCAGTCGGCGGCGCCCACGTCGTCGCGGCACAGCGGACGTCGAAGCCGGAGAGCGTTATGTAGCCGACGCCCTCCTTCGAGGGGGCGAAGCAATTTCTGCGCACGCTTATCTCGACGTCGGCCCCGTTCGGGTCGGCGCCGCGGAAATTCGCGTAAATGACGGTGAAGTCCCCGTCCTGCTCGGTGTACCAGCGGTACAGACTGCGCTCGGGCTGCCACGAATACGGGCTCTCCTTCGGCTCGCGCACGTCATCGAGCGTCAGCGCCTCGTACATGGCGGCGCCGTCGAGGAACACCTCGCCCGTGTGGTAGTCGTCGGGCGACCAGTACCAGTCGCCGCGGATGACGGTCGTGTACGGATTGTACGCGCCGAATATCCCGTTCGGGATGCGCGCGCGCCATACGTCCCCGCCGATATTCTCCCACGTGTCTATGCGCTCCGCGCCCGTTATCACCGCGCCGAGAGGCTCTGCGGAGCGGTATACTATCCTCGCCTCCGGCGTGCCGCCGTGCGCGGGATCGACGTACTCGCGGTATACTCCCGGCGCGACGACGACCTCGTCGCCGGGGAGAGCGGCCTTCGCGGCCTCGCCTATCGTTCTGAAAGGACTGTCCTTGCTCCCGCAGCCGGCAAACGGCGCGTTCGCGTCAACGAAATATATCATGTCTCTGCCTCCTGTCATCTGACGGAGAATTTCCACACCGTCGTATGCTCGTATTTTTCGCCCGCGCGCAGGACGGGGGACGGGAATCCCGGTCTGTTCGGCGAGTCGGGCCAGAACTGCGTTTCAAGGCACATTCCCGTTCCGGGAGAGTAGACCGCGCCGCCCTTGCCGCGCGTCGAGCTCATCGCGCCGCCGGAGTAAAACTGTATCCCGGGCATATCCGTCAGCACGGTGAGGCATATCCCCGTCTCCGGCGAATAGAGCTCCGCCGCCTCGCGCATGCGGCAATCCGTTCCGAGGATATAGTTGTGGTCGAAGCCGCTGCCGACGGGCTTCGGCGACCTGAAATCAAAGCGCGTCCCCTCCACGGGGATGATGCGCCCGGTCGGAATGAGCTCCGCGTCGGGCTCGGTGACGGCGTCGGACGCTATGCGGAGGATATGCCCCGCGACGCTGCCGCCGCCGGAGAGGTTGAAATAGGCGTGATTCGTGAGATTGACGACCGTGTCGCGGTCACTCTGCGCACGGTAGGTCATGCGGAGCTCCCCGTCGCCGAGCTCGTACGTCACGCTGACGTCGAGGTCGCCCGGGAAGCCCTCCTCGCCGTGCGGCGAGAGGCGGCTGAACTCCGCGCCCGTCTCATCCGCCCAGCATTCGAAGAGGCGCTTATTGAAGCCGCGCCCGCCGTGGAGCTGGTTTTTCCCCTCGTTGGCGGTGAGTCTGTATTCGCGGCCGCCGAGAGAGAACCTCGCGCCGCCTATGCGGTTGGCGTACCGGCCTATCGTCGCGCCGATGAAGTCGCCGCCCGCCTCGTAGCCCGCTACGTCGTCGTAGCCGAGGCAGATATCAACGGGATCGCCGTTCCTGTCCGGGACGGTGAGCGCCTGTACCGTCGCGCCGAGCGTTATCAGCGTGACGGAGATACCGCCGCGCGTGAGCACGGTGCGCGCAACGTCAGCGCCGCCCGAGGTGTAGCCGAAGTGCTCCATCACATCGCCTCCCGGATATCCGCGAGAGCGCCGAAGGCGTCCTTCATGGCGGGGTACAGCGATTTATAGACCTCGAACAGCTTATCGTACACGGCGCCTGCCGCGGCGTCGGGCTCCTGCGCCTCGCCGCGCGTCACGGCATTGGCGCACGCGGTGCGAAGGTCCGGGTATATCCCCGCCGCGACGGAGGCTATCAGCGCCGCGCCGAGCGCCGCGCCCGATTCTCCGAGCGTCGTGCGCACGGGGACCTTGTAGTTGTCCGCGAGCATCTGCCGCCACAGCTTTCCCGCGCCGCCGCCGCATACGAGCATATCGTCCGCCGCCGCGCCGAGCGAGCGCAGTATCTCGAGGCACTGCCTCTGCGAGAACGCGACGCCCTCCATGAGCGCGCGGAGCATATCGTACTTCGTGTGAACGGCCGAGAGGCCGAAGAACACGCCCCTGCACCTCTCGTCGAGCACGGGACTGCGCTCGCCGGAGACGTACGGCAGGAACAGAAGGCCGCCCGCTCCGGGCGCGACTGCCTCCGCCCTCTCATCGAGCAGGGCGTAGACGTTCCTCCCCTGCTTTTTCGCCTCGGCGTATTCCTCCGCGCAGAGGCTCTGCCTGAACCATTTGAGGCTCTGCCCCGCGGCGAGGGTGCAGCTCATGAGCGCCCACCCGCCCTTTACGGCGGAGCAGAATGTATGTATGCGGCCGGACGGGTCTGTGCGCGGAGCGTCCGTATGCGCGTAGACGACGCCGGAGGTGCCGAGCGTCGTGAACGCCGTGCCCTCGCTGACGACTCCCGTTCCCGCGGCGGCGCAGGCGTTGTCACCCGAGCCGCAGGCAACGGGCGTGCCCTCGCGCAGGCCCGTGAGCAGCCCCGCCTCGCGCGTGACGTATCCAGCGACGTCGCAGCTTTCGAGCACCGGCGGCAAAAGCGCGGGGTCTGCTCCCGCGGCCTCCGTCAGTTCGGAGCTCCACGTCCGCGTCCTGATATCGAGGAGATTCGTGCCCGACGCATCGCCCGCGTCTGTCGCGAGCCGCCCGGTCAGCATGAATCTAATATAGTCCTTGGGAAGGAGGATCGCACGGCAACGCGCCATATTTTCCGGCTCGTTTTCAGCCGTCCACATTATCTTCCCGGCGGTAAATCCCGCGAGGGCGGGGTTTCCGCTGAGCTCGATGAGCCGCTCTCTGCCGAGGCGGCGCGTCAGCTCCGCGCACTGCGGTCCCGTGCGCCCGTCACACCAGAGTATGGCGGGGCGTATGACCTGCGAGGCTCCGTCGAGCATGACGAGGCCGTGCATCTGGCCGGAGAGCCCGACGGCGGCTATCTGCCTGCCGCCCTCCGTCACGCGCCGCACGGCGCGCACCGTCGCCTCCCACCAGACGTTCGCGTCCTGCTCCGCCCAGCTGTCGCGCGGGCGGCTGAGCGGGTAATCCTCGCCCGTGCTCGCGGCAAGGCCGCCCCTCTCGTCGAAGAGCGCCGCCTTTACCCCCGAGGTGCCGAGGTCTATTCCGAGGATATACTCCATCGTCCGTCCTCCGTCAGTTTCCGAAAAGGATGCCGTTTACTATGCTCTCGAGGTATTCCTGCCTGCCGGATGCCGGCGCGGCGGGCTTTCCGAGCTTCGCGGCGTAGTCCGCAAGCTCGGCGAGAGTCGCTTCGCCCGAGCGGATGCGCGCGCCGATGCCGCTGTCGTAGCTCGCGTAGCGTTCTTTTACGAATTCGTCTATCCTGCCGTCCTCTATTATGGCGGCGGCCTTCAGAAGGCCGAGCGCGAAGGTGTCCATGCCGAGTATGTAGCCGTAGAACATATCCTCGAAGGTGTGGCTCGGGCGGCGGTTTTTCGCATCGAAGTTGAAGCCGCCCGTCAGGCCGCCTGCCTTGATGACCTCGTACATGCACATCGTCGTCTCGTACACGTCGAACGGGAACTCGTCGGTGTCCCAGCCGAGCAGGGTGTCGCCCTGATTGGCGTCGATGCTGCCGAGCATGCCGTTGACGGCGCACATACGGAGCTCATGCTGGAAGGTGTGGCCCGCGAGCGTCGCGTGATTGGCCTCGATATTGAGCTTGAAGTCCTTATCCAGCCCGTAGCGGCGCAGGAAACCTATCGCCGTCGAGGCGTCGAAGTCGTACTGATGCTTCATGGGCTCCTTGGGCTTGGGCTCTATGTAGAAATCGCCCGTGAAGCCTATGCTGCGGCCGTAATCGACCGCCATGTGCATGAGCGCCGCGATATTGTCGAGCTCGAGCGCGACGTTCGTATTGAGCAGGGTCTCGTAGCCCTCGCGACCGCCCCAGAAGACGTAGCCGCGCCCGCCGAAGCGTACCGTCAGGTCGAGCGCCTTCTTTATCTGCGCGGCGGCAAAGCAGAACACGTCCGCGCTGTTGGAGCTTCCGGCGCCGTTGGCAAAGCGCGGGTCGCCGAAGAGGTTCGCCGTGCCCCAGAGGCACTTTATGTCCGTGCCCGCCATCTTTTCGCAGACGTAGTCCGCTATCTCGTCGAGGCGGCGGTCGGTCTCGCTGATATCGTCCGCCTGCGGGACGAGGTCGGCGTCGTGGAAGCAGAAATACTTTATTCCGAGCTTCGTCATGAATTCGAACGCCGCGTCGACCTTCGCGCGCGCGTGCTCCATCGTACCGGGGACGGCGCCGAAGCTCTTGTCGGCGGTGTTCGTGCCGAACATGTCGGTGCCCGCGGCGCCGAGGTTATGCCACCACGCCATCGCAAACGGCAGATGCTCGCTCATTGGTTTCCCGAGCACTATCCTGTCCGGATCATAGAAACGGAAGCTCATCGGATCGCGGGACGCGGGTCCCTTATAGCTTACAGCGGGGATGCCTTCAAATATCTCTTTCATGTTATCTTCCTCCGGAGACGGGCGGTCTGCCGCCCCTCTTTATACATTTATATTATAAAACCGTTTTTCACAAAATCAATGCTTTTCAGGGCATCGGGACGCGCTTTGACATTATCACGCGGCCGAGCAGCGTCAGCGAGCGGTTGCCGCTCGCCCAGAGCACGATGTCCGCGTCCGCACGGGCGCGGTTGAGGCTCAGCAGGTACACGTTGCTCCCGTCGGTGCAGTACTGCTTGCAGTAGTGCGCGCCGTCGACGCAGAATATCCCGACGTCGCCGACGGATACGCCCCGCCCGTCCTTGACGCAGTAGACGCGCTCGCCGTTTTTGATGTACGGCTCCATCGAGTCGCCGTCTATCGTGACGGCGAAGCCCGCGTTAGGCGGCACGTCGCCCGTGACGGGGATGGGCGTATAGTCCACGCCTTCGCTCGGCGCGGCGAAGCCCGCCGCCGCCATCGTCGAATACCACGGTATCCAGCGCAGAGGCTCCTCCGCCTTTTCCGCCTCCTCCGCCTCGCGCATGCGCGCGAGTTCCTCGGAGACGGTCAGCTCCACCATGCGCCGCCCGTGCGTATCGAGCGAGCGGATGCGCCGCAGGGTATCGAGTTCTGCGCGGCTCACGCCGTCTGCGGGCATTCCCGCGAGCGTATCGAGGGACACGCCGAGATACTCCGCAAGGCGCTTGAGCGTCGGCAGACGTACGTTGTCGCCGCCCTTCTTGAACCAGCCGTCTATCGTCGTATAAGGTATGCCGCTCCCGCGCGAGAGCTCCGTTCGGCTCATGCCCCGCTCGCGGAGCAGCCCGTCAAGTACCTCTGTGAACATCGCGGTACCTCCTTCTGTCATTTCTTCCTACAATATATAGTATATACCGTTATTTCATATCAAGTCAAGCCGATTATTACGAAATAACGTAAATAGTGCTTGACAGATTACGTTATATCGTATAAAATCATGTCAAAATTACCGTATAGCATAATCGGAGGCATTGAATGAACATTGTTGAGATGAACAGACTTGCCCGCAGGGCGGGCATGAGCTACGGGCGCTACGTCTTCCTCTGCGGGGAGACGCCGCGGGGCGAGCTGCCGCCCGGGCAGAAGAGGTGTGCGGCGTGCGGAGCACCGTTCGCGCCGACGGGCGGGCGCAGTCTCTACTGCTCGGCGAGGTGCCGCAGCGAGGTGCGCAACGCGAGGCGCCGCCGCAGGGCGCTCCTCGCGCGCAGGTGAAAAAAGCATAACGCGGCACGGGACCGGCACGGAAAAGAATCCGTGCCGGTCCCGCTTTTTTCCCATGCTTTTCCTGTCGGTATGGAACAAATATGGTTGAAAAGCGTCGACTTTTATGTTAGGATAATTCTGTATTAGTGTTTATTATGGTGTAGCATGGCCTTTTTTATGGTCATCGCTGCCGCAGGGCCGAGGTGAGCTTATTGAAAAGCAAGGATCTGCGGCGCATGGGCCGGAGAGAACTGCTCGAAATGCTCATCGCTCAGGAAAAGGAAAACGCGCGTCTGCGCGCGGAGCTCGGCGTCCTTGAGAAGGACGCGGACAGCCG
>JAZQQE010000100.1:0-19337 GCA_045628845.1 Oscillospiraceae bacterium | reverse complement strand
TTCTCTGCGTATCGTACAGTATAAAATGTACCGCCTCTATTTTCCGTCAGATAGCAGATACACAGGTCGCTGTGGTCAATCAAATATCTGTTTCTCCGGAACATACATTCCTTCGTGTACGCATCAGAAATGTAAATAACGTCATCTGCTTCTTTTCGGATTTCTTCATAACGGTCTATATCACTTTGCTTACCTTGTGATTTTAATGATTCTTGATCTGTGATTATCACATTTCCAGAATCATGATTTTCACATTTCTTGAAGTGTGATTCCGAAGAGCTAACGAAATTCTTGACGTAGATGAGATTGGGCTTGCCGAGACCCTGCCGCTTGCGCTCAATGAGACTGCATTTGCTTTCCAGCTCATACAGGAGTTTTCCGGCTTTTTGATTTGCACAGCCCATGGCAGTCATAATGTCCTCGACAGAGAAGATGATATACACCCGGCCTTCCGCATCCAGCCATCCGTTTCTTGCGGACAGGCTCATGCGGTCAAGGAGCAGACCATAGAGAACCTTGGCTTCTGCGGAAATGCTCTGAAAGCGTTCTTCCGTGAACAGAACCTTGGGAATGCGGTAGAAGGAAAACTGATCAGCTTCTGCACCGTAGAAGTAATCATACATGATGTCTTTCACGCTCCTTTGGAAGTCCTGCGGTGCGCATGATCTCTTTGGTACACCACCCGATGCAGGGAGAATCACGCCCATAGGGACAGCCATCACACTCTGAAACCGGAGCGGCAGTTTCCTCGCCTTTGATTTCATAAACCTGTTCTATGCCGTTTCGTCTCGCGGGCTTTTGCTCTACGGGGCAACAGCAGCCCTCCGGATAGACGCAGCCTTTTTTCTTGCCTTTCCAGTACAGGCAATACTGGCAGTCATACACGTTATAGTCCCACGATCTTCCATACGCTTTCACCTGAACACCTCCTTTGCCCGCGTCAGGGCATAAAAAAAGCGCGTCTGCCAACCCAAGCGTCACTTTGGGTAACAGACGCGCTATGTACGATAAACTATATTCAATTAGGTCAGATTAGGACAAAATCAGACATCCCTTACAAATGGAGCAGGGGAGCAAAATCGGGAAGAAAAACACCGGGCAAAACACCTCTTCAGGAAGGCTCCGAAGGCCAAAATTTGCCCCATTTTTTAACTCAAAGCCACTCAAAAACAGGCGGTTGCCCCATATTTAACTCAAAAATACAGTGTCAAAACTGGATAAATCAGGACAAAAAACGCCAAACTAAAACAAAGAAATTTATATAGCAAAACCCCGGAAAACCTTGATTTCCCGGGGTTTTTGAACCATTTTGATACGGTTTGTACAGCAATTTATCTCTTGCTGAACTGAGGAGCGCGGCGGGCGGCTTTGAGACCGTACTTCTTGCGTTCCTTCATTCTCGGGTCACGGGTAAGGAAGCCCGCGGCCTTGAGGGCGCTGCGATAGTTGGGATCGACGAGGAGCAGAGCTCTGGCGACACCGTGACGGATGGCGCCGGCCTGACCGGTGACGCCGCCGCCGACGACGGTGGCTTCGATGTCGACCTTGCCGAGCTGACCGACGGTCACGAGCGGCTGACGGACGAGGAGCTTCAGGGTCTCAAGACCGAAGTAATCGTCGATGTCACGGCCGTTGATGGTGATGGCGCCGGTGCCGTTGGGGAAGAGATGAACGCGGGCGACGGAGGACTTTCTGCGGCCCGTGCCGTACATATAAGGCTTCTTACTGGTATACATGCTTCATTTCCTCCTTATTCCCAGATCTCGGGCTTCTGGGCCTGATGAGTGTGCTCGGCGCCGGAGAAGATCTTGAGGCGCTTGAGCTGGGCGCGGCCGAGGCTGTTCTTGCCGAGCATGCCCTTGACGGCGAGCTCCATGGCGAAGCCGGGGCGCTCCTGCATGATGCGCTTGTACTGGACTTCCTTGAGTCCTCCGGGATAACCGGAGTGAGTGCGGTAATACTTCTGTTCGAGCTTCTTGCCGGTGAGGACCGCCTTGTCGGCATTGATGACGATGACGAAATCGCCGCAGTCGACGTTGGGCGTGTAGATGGGCTTGTGCTTGCCGCGAAGAAGGGTGGCGGCAGTCGCCGCGGTGTGGCCGAGGGACTTATCCGCAGCATCAAGGATGTACCATTTTCTCTCCATGGTCTCCTTGCGAGCCATTGTCGTGGACATTGTATGTGACCTCCAAACTTGGTTGTAATCATAACGCTTGACTTTTATACCATATCCCCCGCGGCTTGTCAACATATATTTTCAGTTATTCTTGATATACTTCGTTTTTCGCCGTTTTGCTTCGATTTGCTCCCGTTTCCTCGAATTCGATTTTAATTTTTAGAGTACCGTGCCGCCCTGTGGCTTCTTTTGCTTGTCTTTCGGAGAAGTATATCATATAATATTGACTCGTCAAAAGCGCTTGCGGGAACGTGTTTCCCGGGCGCGGAAAATCCACGTCCGGTATGAACGGAGGTGCGCCATGCAGAAGCTCGCGGGACTCGTGCGCAGATGCATAGAGGATTACTCAATGATAGACGAGGGAGACCGCATCGCGGTCGGCCTCTCGGGCGGAAAGGACAGCATCACGCTGCTCGCGGCGATGGCGTCCATCCGCGCCTACTACCCGAAGAAATTCGAGCTTTTCGCCATAACGGCCGACATGGGGCTCGACGGGATGGACTACTCCCCGCTCGAGGAATACTGCGCGGGGATAGGCGTACCGTACTTCCTCGAACGCACGCAGATAGCGCGCGTCGTATTCGAGGACAGGCAGGAGAAGAATCCCTGCGCGCTGTGCTCGAAGATGCGGCGCGGCGTCATAAACCAGCGGCTCGCGGCGGAGGGCATAGGCAAGCTCGCGCTCGGCCATCACCTCGACGACGCGGTCGAGACCTTTTACATGTCGCTCATATACGAGGGGCGCATAAGCTGCTTTTCGCCCGTCACGAATATGGACAGGAGCGGAATAACGCAGATACGTCCCCTGCTCTACGCCTCGGAGGCGGACGCGGCGAACGCCGCCGCGCGGCTCGGTCTCCCCGTCGTCAAGAGCACCTGCCCGATGGACGGTGTCTCCTCGCGAGAGAGCGTCAAGAGGCTGCTCGCGCAGCTGCGCGGGGAGGAGCCCGATCTGACGGCGAAGATGCTCGGCGCGATGCAGCGCTTCCCGCTCCCCGGCTGGAAGCCGGAGCATCATCTGCGGCAGAAAACGTCATAAAAAAGCGGCAGGGGACCCGCCGGTCCCTGCCGTTTGCTTTTTCTTCGCGTCGATCTTGCCTTCGATGAACTCGGTCACTTCCGCGATGGTACGGAGCTCGCTGACGTCGTCGTCGGCAACGAGGATGCCGTACTCCTCTTCGAGGGCCATGAGCATCTCCATGACATCGAGCGAGTCAGCTCCGAGATCGTCTATGATATCGGTCTGAGGTGTGAGCTGATCCTCATCGATGCCGAACTGCGCCAAAAGCAGTTCCTTGATCTTCTCGTAAACCATGTCAAAAGCCTTTCTTCGCTCAGCCGCGCTGATCCTGCCTCGGGGCACGTCCGTATGCGACAACGACGCGTCTGTTCGGCTCGGAGCCGGTAGAGAAGGTGCTGACTCCTTCATAATCCTGGAGCGCGGTGTGGATGACGTGGCGTTCGTAGCTGTTCATGGGCTCGAGCGTCATGTTGCGGCGGTACTTGACGACCTTCGCAGCCATCTTTCTTGCAAGAGCGTTCAGCGCCTCTTCGCGCTTTGCGCGGTACTGCTCGGCATCCACGGAGATGTGGCGGCGCTTGGAGCTTCCGCGGTTGATAACGTATCCGGTGATGTGCTGGATGGCGTCGAGCATCTCGCCGCGGCGTCCTATCAGCATCCCGAGCTTCTCGCCCGTGAGGTTGACGGACAGATCGCCGTTTTCCAGCAGCTCGACGTGCGGCTCGGCCTCGGCGCCCATGCGTTCGAGCAGGCCCTTGAGGAAGTTCTCGGTCTTCTCGACGATGGTCTCAATCTCCTCGTAGCTGACGCGGACGCGGGCCGGCGTCGACCCTATGCCGAGAAAGCCCTGCTTGGAGCGCTCGAGAATCTCGACGGAGACATCGTCCCTGTCCTTTCCGAGCTCGGCCAGCGCGGAAGCTATCGCTTCGTCTTCCGTTTTGCCGGTTGCTTCTACTGACTTTATCATATTTATTACACTCTCCACTTATTCGCCGTCACCCGGTGCGTCGGCGCCGGTCTCGGGCACTTCCGGGAGCACTTCCGTCACGGCTTCGGGAAGCTCCGCGGGCTCTGCGGGAAGCTCCGCAGTCTCTTCGGCGGGCGCAGGCACTGCTTCAGCCGACTCGCCGTAGCGCTCCGCGACGTACGCACGGCCGCGCGCGAACGGACGGTCGTCTATGCGGGACGCGCCGCCCTTGAGCTCCTTTACCTTTTCCGGCTGAGTGGCGGCGATCCATTCGGCCGCCTTCTGAATGCTCTCCTGCTTATCCTGCTTCTGGAGCTTGCGGCGGCTCGTGTTCGGATTGACCTTCGTCGCGTTCTCCGCGCGCAGGCGTTCCGTTTCGATGCGCCGGGCCTCTATCTCGGCCTCCTTCTCCTTCTGACGGGCGAGACGCTCCGCGTCCTCCTTATTGAGGATCTTCGTATAGCGGCGCGTGAGGATCACGTCCTGAATGATGGAGAAGACGCTGCCCGCGATCCAGTATATACCCATGCAGGCAGGCATGACGAAGCCTATCCAAAGGGACATGATCGGCATGAGGAGCGTCATCGTCTTGGAGGTGCTGTTGGCGGCCTCGACGTTGCCGTTCATCTTGCTGGAAATCTTCATGCTCAGCCATGAGAGCACGGCGGAGATGATGGGGATGAGGAAGAGACCCACGGCGGGCCATGCGTCCTTCGGCGCCCAGCTCGTCTGTGAGATGAAGAACTTCCAGTCAGGAGTCGCGCCGAGGTTCAGCCCGAGGAAGCTGAAGTCTATGTCCTTCAGCGCGGGGAGCTTGCCCACGGCGTCCGTTATGGTCTGGGTGTGCTCGCTGACGTAGGCCGAGACGGAGCTGAAATTCTGATGCAGAAGGTCTGCGTAGCCTATCTGCTCATAGCCCGCTCTCGCGCCGCTTTCGAATCCGAGTCCGAGCGCGGGGAAAACGCTGTCTCTTATAAACTCCCACTGCTCGGTCGTGAATCGCATCAGCCTCGTAAAGGGCATTCTGATGCAGCTGTACAAAATGATAAGGATCGGGAACGGGATCAGAGACCACAGGCAGCCGCCCAGAGGCTTGATGCCCTCTTCCTTATACAGCTTTGCGACCTCTTCGTTGTACTTCTGCTTGTTGTCTCCGTACTTCTTTTCGAGCTCCTTCATGCGGGGCGTGAAGCGCGTGGACTTCATCATGCTCTTCTTGCTCTTCATGTTGAAGGGGAGCAGGATGAGCTTTACGATGAGGGCGAAGAGGATTATCGCTATGCCGTAGTTCTTGACGAATGCGTACAGCGTCATCAGCAGCCAGGTAAACGGGACGTAAATAAAGTCCATGTATCGATTCCTTTCGCTGACTGTCGACCGGTTCCTCCGGTCTCAGGGGACGGGGTCGTACCCGCCCTTGTGGAACGGATGGCATCTGAGGATACGCCTGAGCGCGAGCCATGAGCCCTTGAGCGCCCCGTACTTCTCCAATGCCTCCAGCGCATACTCCGAGCACGTCGGTATATACCGGCAGCACGGAGGTTTGAGCGGCGAGATGTTTTTCCGGTAAAACACCACAAGGCGGGTAAGCAGCTTTTTCATGTTGCCTCCCGCATGAGTCCCAATGTTCTGACGCAGCCGAGCATGTCCGCCCTGAGCTCCGCATAATCGGCGCCGGCGGCCCGGCCGCGTGCTACGATGACGATATCCCAGCCCCGGACAAAGGAGGCCTCCTCCAGACGGTACGCTTCGCGCAGACGGCGGCGGATGCGGTTTCTCACGACGGCCTTTCCGACCTTCGTGCCCACAGTCAGGCCGAGCCTGTTGCCCGCCGAGCCGTTGCGGCGGCAGTATACGGCGACGTAGCGCCCTGCCGCGCTCCTACCGCGCGAGTAGGCCCTTCTGAAATCACTGTTCCTTTTGAGGGACTGGGAAAATATCACGGAAAAACACCCGTTCCTTTTTACCAGGTGAGTCTGGCGCGGCCCTTCGCTCTGCGTCTGGCGAGCACCTTGCGGCCGTTCGCGGTGGACATTCTTTTGCGGAAGCCGTGCTCCTTGGAGCGCTGTCTTTTCTTGGGCTGATAGGTTCTAAGCATTTGAGGCACCTCCTGTGATTTGATACTCAACAGCGGCATTGCCGCAGTAGTTGGTTTTCCCATCGCGGCGCACGGGTATTAGACCCCGATATTCACCGCGTTTTTGTATTGTACCTTATACCCGCTCGAAAAGTCAACTGTTTTTCGGTCTGAGCCATTGATTTTTCGTCAGAGGCGTCGTTTTTGCGAGCACCGCGACGCATATCAGCGTCACGGCTATGGTCAGTATCATGTACTGCGCGTTGTAGATGAGCGAGTAGACCCACACTCTGTTCATTTCGAGCGTCAGGCCGAAAAACGAGATGTCGCTCATGTACTCGCCCCAGATGAACACGCCGCTCGCGACGAGGCAGGCGTACCGTCCGAGTCCCCCCACGAGCGCGCCGAGCACGGGTCTCGAGGGGAAGAAGCCCGCAAGTCCCGTCAGCGTGTACGCCGCGACGTAGTCGAGGATGATGGACTGCCACGTTATCGCGAAGCCGCCGCCGGACAGAAAGTCCAGGCAGCCGTACACGAAGCCCGCGCCGAGGCCCCACACGCCTCCGCGCCGCAGGGCGAACACCGTCAGCGGCACCATGACGAGACTTATGCTCCCGCCGAAGCCGCCGGTCGGTATTTTTATGAAGCCGAGGGCGAAAGCCATCGCCACGCACACCGCGCCCTCGCATAGGGCGATCACGCTTTCGTGCTTTTTCATTTTTCTCCTCCTCACGGCGCAGAAAAAAAGCGCATTATCATTATACCCAATGATAATGCGCGTGAGAACGTTCCTACGCCCGCATTACCGGGATCAGGTTCCGGGGTTCGCTTTCCGCATCTCAGCCGGCGCTTGCCAGCACCCCCATTTATTTTCGAGTCAATACTATACCGCAGCGCGGCGTCTGTCAATCTCTTTCGCGCTTCAATCGGCGGATATCCGTGCCCTTGAAGCGCACGACCGTGAACTCCCCGACTATGCGGGAATATATCTGCCCCATGTAGCGGCGGCGGATATCGTCCGGCGAGAGATTGCTGCTTATTATCATGCGCTTTCCGCGCACCATGCGCGTGTTTATCAGGTCGTACAGCACGCTCTGCGTGAAGCTCGTCGTCATCTCCGTGCCGAGGTCGTCGAGGATCAGCAGGTCGCACGACATGTACCTGTCCACGTCCGCGTCCGCCTCGACGTCCTGCTCGCGGGCGAATTTGCGCCTCTCGAAGCGTTCGAAGACGCTTATCGCCGTGTCGTACACGACGGAGAAGCCGTTTTCGGACACCTCGCGCGCTATGCACGTCGAGAGGAAGGTCTTGCCGAGGCCGGGGCCGCCCGTAAAGAAAAGGCTCCCGTCCGCGCTGCCGAATCTGCGCGCGTATTGCAGGCATATCTCGTATACCATCTCCATGTGAGTGCGGTCGGGCGTTCCCTCCGGGCCGTACCAGTCCGGATCGAAGCTGTCGAAGGTCTCCTCGCCGAGCTTCAGGAGCTGTGAGAGCTCCCTGCGCTGCTCGTCGCGCACGAGCTTTTCGAGGCAGGAGCACATCTTACCTCCGACGTAGCCCGTGTCGCCGCATTTGGCGCACAGCGGATGCAGGTCGAGTGCGTCCTGCGGGAGGCCCGCGCGGGTCAGGAGCTCGGCGCGCTCTGCCTGCAGGGCGAGGTTTTCGCCCGCTATCTTCTCTATCGCCGCCTCGACGTCACCGTTTTTCTCGAGGGCGGCGGTGGCCGCCGCGACGACGCTCATGGCGAGCTTCCTGTCTATCTCCGCGGCGCGGGGAAGGCGCGCGTACACGCCCTCGCGGCGGCGTATCTCCTCCGCCTCGCGGTGCTGCGCCATGCGTCTGAGCCGCTCTTCGGCGGCGGCGACGTGCTTTCCGTCCATCGTTTTCACTTATGCTCCTCCCCGCTCGCAACGAGCCTGTCCAGCAGTTTTTTCATGCTTTGGAGATCGTCTCCGTTATCGGGGGTCCTGTCGGGTGTCCTGCGTCCGTCGAGCTTGGCGATGTCCTCCGGCGTGCGTATGCCCTTGTCGTGCCAGCTCTTGAGAATGGAGTTCATGTAGTTCCATTTGAGGCCGCCCGTCTTCACGACGGTACGGTCGTACGCCTCGAGCACCGTCTCCGGCTCGAAGCCCATCTCCGACCACGCGGCGAGGTAATTCTCCTCGCTTTTTCCGAGCTTCCTGCCGGAGAGCCCGAGCACGGAGGCGAGTCTGTCCACTCCCGAACGGAGGGCCTCCGCCTGCCTGATGCGCTCCTCGGCGGCCTCAAGGGTATATATCTCGTCGTTTGCCCAGCGGAACGCCGTCGTCTCGATGGTGCGCGCGCTCGGGAGCCTGCCGCTCCCCTGCCTGCGCCCGGCCTCCGCGACGCAGTACGACGTCATCAGCAGTATGACCTCGGAGGGCAGCCCGAGATAGTCGAACGCGAGGAAGAAGGACTGGAGCTCCGCCGGAGAGAGGGATTTTCCGAGGATGGATTCCACCTCGGGCACGAGCTCGGCAAAGCCGCTGCCCGATTTCGCGGAGGCGTAGATCTCTTCGGCGTTGAAGCGCGGCGGCTGCTCTCTGTCGCGCGGGCGCTTCGCCCCGCCGCTGATGAGCCCGAGCTTCCGCAGGGTCTCCGCGGCGTCGGCGACAGTCCCCGCAAGGGGCAGCTTTTCAGCCTCCTCCGCAGGGCACGCGCCGTGGTTTTTCAAAATGAATATGTAGAGGAGCGCCGCGTCGCCGCTGCCCGAGGTGAGCAGCTTGTCCGCCGCCTCCGCGCTCATGAATACCGCGTCTGCGGCGGGGATGAGATTATCCATGCTTCCGGCACTCCTTTCCAAGTTTTTTCTTCCGGTCTCAACAGTATATCAGCATTTTCGCCGCGGAAAAAGCCCCTTTTCAAAATTTCTTTTTTGTATTTACGCTTGGCAAATACCGTGATATAATATATTGCTTATTATGCCTTGTGCACTAATCACTTTATACTCTGAACGAGGTGAGTAACGTAATGGAGCTGATAGTCCCGGTCGGATCGCCCGAGGCCGTGCGCGCCGCAGTACAGAACGGCGCCGACGGCGTCGTCGCGCGTCTCGATGCCTCCGGCTTCATAAGACCCGGCTTCCTTACGGAGGACCAGTTCTCCGCCGCGGCTGAATACTGCCGCCTGCGCGGAGTCAGATTCATATGCTCCCACGAGTACTACGTCCGTGACGACGGCATGGCCGGCTCGGTCGCGCTCATTTCGCGCGCCTACGAGCTCGGCGCGGACGAAGCTCTCGTTTCCGACCCCGGGCTGCTCCGCGCGCTCGGGCAGTCGATACCCATGCTCAAATGCTCCGTCGGCTTCAGGAACGCCGTGCACGACGCGGCGGGAGCCAAGCTCCTCGCCTCGCTCGGCGCGCAGGGCGTCAGCCTTGCTCCGGAGCTCACCGAGGCCGAGATAGGCGAGATATGCGCCGCCTCGCCCGTGCCCTGCACGGCTTACGTTTACGGCGAGATGTGCGCCGCCTCCTCCGGGCTTTGCTGGCTCGCCTCCTTCACGGGGCACCGCTCTGCCAACATACACACCTGCGAGGGCGCGTGCCGCTATGCATACGGCTTCGGCGTCAAGTCCGGCGAGCACCAGCTCAGCATGAAGACCTGCTCCCTGCTCGAGCATCTGCCCCGCATCGCAGAGCTCGGAGTCGCCTGCATCAGCACCGACGGGCGCGAAAACCGCCCGGAATACACGGCGATGCTCTCCGACCTATGCTCGCGCTCCCTGCGCGACGGGAAGGCCCCCTCACAGAGGGACGTCGACGCGCTCCGCGAGGCGTTCCCGACCGCCGGGACCTCCGATGGATACTTCACCGGCAAAAACGATTCCTCCCTTTTCGGCTGGGCAAAGCCCGCCAAGGGGAATATAAGCGGCTCCGTCAGAGCCGACTACATGGGCATGGAGCGACCGCGCGTCCCCGTCACGTTCTACGGCGTGATGCGTCCCGGCTCCCCCTCGCAGCTCGCGGTATCCGACCGTGACGGCAACAACGTCGTCGTCGCCGGTCCCGTCCCAGCAAGGAGCGGTCTGCGCGAGCTGACGAGCGTCACGCTCCAGAGCGTTCTCTACAACACCGTCGGCACGCCCTACCTCTGCGAGGACGTCAAGACGAGCATAGCCGACGGGCTCTACATGACCGTCGCTGACCTCAGCGAGATGAAAAACCGCGCGCTCGCCGCGCTCGACGCCAAGCGCGTCTCCCGTCCGCCCGTGAAGGGCGGGGAGTACCGCGCGCCCGCCATGATGCTCGACCGTCCGCAGGCCCCGGAGCTCACAGTCTCCGTCCAGCGCGCCTCGCAGCTCTCACCCGAGCTCGCGGGATTAAAGCCCGCCGTTTTGTACGTCCCCGTCGGCGAGCTTCTCGCCTCGCCGACCTCCATCACCCCCTTCTGGGAAAACGGCGTGACCGAGATATGCGCCTCGCTGCCGCCCGTCATACGCACAGCGGACGAGGAGATGCTCATGCAGGGGCTCGAAAAGCTCCGCGACATCCACATCTCCGAGGTGCTCGTCGGCTCTCTGCCGCACGCCCTGCCCGTCATGCTCAAGGGCTTCAGGGTGCGCGCTGATTTCAGCGCTAATATCTACAATTCACAGACGCTCCGCATAGCCAAGGACCTCGGCATCCTCTCCGCGGGGCTCTCCTTCGAGCTCGAGCTCGGAGATATAAAGGACGTCAGCAAGTGCATCGACACGGAGCTCCTCGTATACGGAAGGCTTCCGCTGATGTATTCGGGAGCCTGCCTCATCAAGGCCGGCACGGGCGTCTGCGCCTGCGACAACGCGAGCCATCTTCGCAACTCGCGCGGCAACTCCTTCCCCGTCCTTCGTCAGCCGGGCTGCCGCTCCCTCATGCTCTCGGGAAGCAAGCTCTTCCTTGCCGACCGCAGCAGGGACTGGGCCAATCTCGGCCTCTGGGCGGGCAGGCTCAGCTTCACCACCGAGAACGCGCGCGAATGCGTCGCGGTCACGGCGAGATATTACGGCCTCGGGCCCTATGAGCCCGTCGCGCGCACGAAAGGCAGATACTACTGATGCCGCAGCTCGTTCTGGCCTCCGCCTCCCCGCGCCGCAGGGAGCTTCTGGCCATGCTCGGCCTCGATTTCGAGGTCATTCCCGCTCCGAGCGAGGAGGAGCCCGACCTCTCGCTCCCGACGGACGAGGCGATAGCTGCCGTCGCGGAGGCGAAGGCGCGCTCTGTCACCTCGCCGCTCCCCGTGCTCGCGGCGGATACCGTCGTCTGCATAGACGGAAGGATCCTCGGCAAGCCGCGCGACGCGGACGAAGCGTTTTCCATGCTCCGCACGCTCTCCGGCAGGCGGCACGAGGTCTACACCGGCGTCGCCGTCAGCTTCGGCGGCAGGATGCTCCGCGCCTGCGGGAAGACCTCCGTTTTCTTCCGCGAGCTCACGGACGCGGAGATACGGGCCTATATAGCCACGGGCGAGCCGATGGACAAGGCCGGCGCCTACGGCGCGCAGGGCTTCGGAGCTCTGCTCATAGACAGGATAGACGGTGATTTCTTCAACGTTATGGGACTGCCCCTCTGCCTTGCTGCAAGGCTGCTCGGCGAGGCGGGGATAGAGGTCCTCCGGGAGAAGTAAATGAAAAACTTTTTCAGAAAAAAAGGCGTCCGCGTCGTCATAGTGCTCGTCGTCGTGCTCGCGGTCATCGCGGTCTCGGCGCTGATAATGGATTCCGGCGCGAACGTCGCCGACGGTACCGTCCGTACGCTCACGGGCCCCGCGGAGCGCGCGCTGACGTGGGTCGTGCGGCAGTTCGAGCACGTATACGGCTACATGTTCAAATACGACTCCCTCGTCGAGGAAAACGAGCAGCTACGCGCCCGCATCCTCGAGATGCAGGAGGAGGTCCGTCAGAGTGAGGCGACCAACGAGGAGAACGCTCTCCTGCGCGAGCTCCTCGAGCTGAGCGACGTGCGCCCCGAATTCGACTTCGAGATGGCCTCGATAACCTCGTGGAGCTCCTCCACGTGGTCCTCGAGCTTCATTATCAACAGAGGCACCCGCGCCGGCATCGAGCTCTATGACTGCGTCATCACGGAAAACGGCTGTCTCATCGGTCAGGTCGTCGCCGTCACGGGCACGACCGCCACGGTGCGCACGCTCGTCGATTCAAGCACGAGCCTCGGTGCCTACATCGGCAGGACGGGCATCTCCGCCGTCGCCGAGGGCGACTACGACACGATGCACGACGGCGTCCTGAAGCTGACCTACCTGCCCGACGGCGCGCAGGTCTACAACGGTGACACCGTTCTGACCTCCGGCAGCGGCGAGGTCTTCCCGCCCGACCTCGTGATAGGCGAGGTCACGGCGATGAAGGTCGACGAGGGCGGCTTCACAGAGTACGGCATCATCGAGCCCGCCGTCAATCTCTCCTCGCTGACGCACGTCTTCGTCATCAAGGACTTCACCTATACCTCCGACGCCGGTGAGGACGAGCCCGTCCCCTCCGAGGGCGAGCTTCCGGAGGACGCGGGCGAGACGGCGCCCGTTCCCGAAAACTGATCTTACTTCAAGAGGAAACGATATGGCAAAGGACACCGCAAAAAGGATACTGAGCCACGCGATCATCACGCTCGTGGCGTATCTTCTTCAGGCCGCATTCTTCTCGGGCCTGAAGATAGGCGGAGCCGCGCCTCTCATACTCCCGCTCGTCGCCGTGGGCTTCGGTCTCTTCGACGGAGGACTGTGGGGCGGTATCTGGGGGCTCATATGCGGGCTTCTGTGCGACGTGTCGCTGACGGATTCCGGCTGCCTCTTCACCGTATTCCTCACCATCGCGGGCTTTTTCACGGGCTTTCTCTCCGAATTCGTGCTCGCGCGCGGATTTCCCTCGTTTTTGACGGTATCCCTCGCGGTGCTCGTCCTCTCTGCGGCGTTCCAGCTCGTCGGCCCGTGTCTCTACCGCGGAACGCCCTTCTCCGCCGTATGGAAGCCCGCGCTGTGGCAGACTCTGTACTCCGCGGTCTTCATCCTCCCCGTTTACTACCCCGTACACAGGGCGACCCGTTCCACGCGCCGCGTGCGCATATAATGATCATCGGATGTTGAAACGCCTTACGGCGTTTCAATAAGCCTCATTTGAGGCTTATGCAAAGGCAAATCAATTTACCTTTGCACGATGCTCATTGCAAGGACTATCGTCGATTTTTCTCTGAAAAATCGACAACAAATCGTAGATTTCTCGTCGGAACAATCTTATAACAGATTGTTTCGACTCTCGATAGTCATTATAGGAGGAACGCCATGCAGCAGAAAAACTTCAAGCCGGTGCGCATCGCGCTGCTCATACTGATCCCGATAGTCTTCGCCGCCATCTGCGCGATGGCCCTCTACGACCTGCAGATAGTCAACGGCGAGGCGTACCTCGAAAAATCGCAGAACACGATCGTCACGCGCGAGCCCATCGAGGCCTCCCGCGGCATCGTCCTTGACCGCTACGGACGCACCCTCGTATCAAACCGCATCACATACCGCGTCGTCATCTCGCGCACGGAGCTCGTCGCGGGCGGCCGCCCGAACGAGGACCTGCTCACGCTCATAGACTGCGCGGACAGGCTCGGCCTCACCTATGAGCAGACGCTCCCCGTCAGCATGACCGCGCCCTTTACCTACACCGAGCCCGTCAGCGAGACGGTCGCCAAGAGGCTCGCGGATTACATCGACCATTTTGACCTCGGCGAGGACATCTCCGCGCCGAAGCTCATGGAATATATGCGCCGCCACTACTCCATCCCCAAGGAATTCACCGACGAGCAGGCGCGCCTCGCTGCGGGCCTCCGCTGGGAGCTCGAGCTGCGCTCGCTGTTCTCCATCCCGGAATACATCTTCTGCGACGACGCCGACATCGAGCTCATCAGCATGATAGGCGAAAACAATATCGCCGGAGTGAGTGTCGAAAAGGCGAGCGCCCGCGTCTACCATACGGCGTACGCCCCGCATCTGCTCGGCTACACCGGTCTGATGAGCCCCGAGGACTATGAGATATACAGCAGCGAGGGCTATCCGATGGACGCGACCATCGGCAAATCCGGCGTCGAGCGCGTCTTTGAGAGCACCCTGCACGGGACGGACGGCGTCATGACCATCACGCGCGACTCCTCCGGCAACATCACCTCCATCGTCAAGGACCGCGAGGCCGTGCCCGGCGACAACATAGTGCTGACGCTCGACATCCTGCTCCAGCAGGCGGCGGAGGACGCGCTTTCGAGCACCATAGACCAGATAAACGAGTCGCGCCGCGACGAATACCTCAAAAACGGCACGCCCTACACCGAGGTCGGCGCTGGCTCCGTCGTCGCCATCGAGGTCGGCACGGGCGACATCCTCGCCTGCGCGACGTACCCGAGCTACGACGCTTCCCGCTTCAAAAACTCCGAATACTACGCTTCGCTCCTCGCAGACGAGCGGCTCCCCCTCTTCAACAGAGCCCTTCAGGGCACATACTCGCCCGGCTCGACCTTCAAGGTCGTCACAGCCGTCGCAGGTCTGAACGAGCACGTCATCTCCACCGGCGACAAGATACTCGACGAGACCTACTTCGACGAGTACGACGACTACAAGCCGCACTGCTGGATAGCTCCCGGCTCCCACGGCGAGATAAACGTCACGGAGGCCATCACGGTCTCGTGCAACTACTTCTTCTACACAGTCGGTACACGCCTCGGCATTGACAAGCTCGCCCCCTACGGCAAGCTCTTCGGCCTCGGCGAGGCGACCGGCATCGAGCTTCCCGAGGCGCGCGGCACGCTCGCTACGCGAGAATACAAGGAGGAATTCAAGGACGCCGCGTGGTTCCCCGGCGACACGCTCCAGGCCTCCATGGGTCAGAGCTACAACCTCTTTACCCCGCTGCAGCTCGCCTCCTACTGCGCGACCATCGCCAGCGGCGGCACGCGCTACGCGACTCACCTGCTCGACTCCGTCAAGAGCAACGACGGCACCGTCACTCTCCTTGACGTCGAGCCCGAGGTCCTCAGCACCGTAGACATCTCCGAGGAATACCTCACCGCCATCAAAAACGGCATGCTCGGCGTCTCCCGCGAGGGCACGGCGAAGGATACCTTCGGCACCTATGAGATAGACGTCTGCTCCAAGACGGGCACCGTCCAGCTCGGCGAGGACCTCGAAAACAACGCGGTCTTCATCGCCTTCGCGCCCTATGACGACCCCGAGATAGCGGTCGCCATAGTCGTCGAGGACGGCGGCTCGGGCAGCGCGGTCACGCGCATCGCCCGCACGATATTCAATTACTATTTCAGCGCGGAGGAGGCGGGCGACCGCATCTCCGCAGAGGGTTCTCTCATCAGATGATCTCACAGAGGGAGGGACAGCTTTGGGTCAGATAATCACGGTCGTCTCAGGCAAGGGCGGCACCGGCAAGACCACGGTCTGCGGTGCGCTCGGCTCAGCGCTGGCCGCGCTCGGCAAAAAGACGCTCTGCATCGACGCCGACACCGGTCTGCGCAATCTCGACATCACGCTCGGGCTCGAAAGCTATTCCCCGCCCGACCTGCTCGCCGCGCTCCGCGGCGAGGCGGAGCTTTCCGACTGCATCGTGAAGCATCCCTCCATCCCGGATCTCAGCTTCATCCCCGCGCCCTTCGGGCAGGACCTGCCCGATGACGCGGAATACAAGAAGAAGCTCGCCGCCGACTATGATTTCGTGCTCGTCGACGCGCCGGCCGGCATCAACCGCGATCTCGACGCCGCCGCCGCGGGAGCGGACCTCGCGCTCATAGTCGTCACCACCGACGCGAGCAGCTACCGTGACGCGGGGCGCATCGTCCAGAAGCTCCGCGCTCTCGGCATAGACTCCGCGAGACTCATCGTGAACCGCATCCGCCCCGCCGTGCTCCGCCGCTGGAAGGCGACGGTGGACGACGCGGTCGACGCCGTGGGCATCAGGCTCATCGGCATAGCGCCCGAGGACAAGGACGTCATTCTCGCGGCGAACCTCGGCAGGCCCCTCATGCTCTACTCCGAGCGCGGCGCCGCCGCGGCGTACGGGCGCATCGCGCGCCGTCTGGCAGGAGATAAGCTGCCGATAGGCAGGCTTCATTATAACTATTAGGAGGTACGGACATGAATATCGCTCTCGTGGCAAGCAACAACAAAAAGGAACTGATGGTCCAGTTCTGCATCGCCTACTGCGGCATCCTCTCCGGACACAGTCTCTGTGCGACGGGGACGACCGCGCGCCTCATCTCCGAGGCCACCGGGCTCGAAGTCAAATCCTACCTCTCCGCGGCGCAGGGCGGGCTCCAGCAGATAGCCGCCCGCATCGCCTATAACGAGCTTGACCTCGTTTTCTTCTTCGTCGACCCGCAGTCGCAGGACTATGAGACGGAGCTCGCTACGCTCTGCCGCCTCTGCGACCAGTACACAGTCCCGTTCGCATCCAACGTCGCCACCGCCGAGGTCCTCGTACAGGGGCTCCGCCGCGGAGACCTCGACTGGCGCGATATCGTAAATCCCAAAAAGTAACTTCTGAAAGGAACCTCGTCAATGGAACGCATCAAGCCCCGTACCCTGTCCGGTTTCATGGAGCTCTCTCCGGCAAGACAGGTGCTTTTCGACCGCATGGCCGAGACTCTGCGCCGCACCTACTCGCTCTACGGCTTCACCGCCCTCGATACCCCGCTCATCGAATCCTCCGAGATACTGCTCGCCAAGGGCGGCGGCGACACCGAAAAGCAGATCTACCGCTTCACCAAGGGCGACAGCGACCTCTCGCTCCGCTTTGACCTCACGGTCCCCCTCGCCAAGTACGTCGCCATGCGCGCAGGCGAGCTCACCTTCCCCTTCCGCCGCTTCCAGATAGGCAAGGTGTACCGCGGCGAGCGCGCCCAGCGCGGCCGCTTCCGCGAGTTCTATCAGGCTGACATCGACATCATCGGCGACGGCACGCTCGACGTCATGAATGAGGCGGAGATCCCCTCCGTCATCTACCGTGCCTTCACCGCGCTCGGACTCGACGGCTTCACCATCCGCGTCAACAACCGCAAGCTGCTTAACGGCTTCTTCGAGATACTCGGCATCTCCGACGGCGGCGACGTCATGCGTACCATCGACAAGCTCGACAAGATAGGCCCCGAAAAGACCTCCGAGCTTCTCGTCTCCGAATGTGGGCTCTCCGCCGGGCAGGCTGAAAAGCTCATGGCCTTCATCGGCGCCTCCGGCGACAAGGCGACCGTCCTCGCCTCCCTCGCGGCCCTCCGCGGGCAGAGCGAGACGTTCGACGCGGGCGCGGGCGAGCTCGAGACGCTCATCGCCCACATGGCCGACTTCGGCGTCCCCGACGACCACTTCGCCATCGACCTCACCATCGCGCGCGGGCTGGACTACTACACGGGCACCGTGTACGAGACGACCATGAACTCTCACCCCGAGATCGGCTCCATCTGCTCCGGCGGGCGCTACGACGACCTCGCGGGCTATTATACCGACAGGAAGCTCCCCGGCGTCGGCATCTCCATCGGCCTCACGCGCCTCTTCTACGTTCTCGACGAGCAGGGACTCCTCAACGACGAGGTCTCCCCCGCTCCGGCGGACGTCCTGATAATCCCGATGACCGACGACCTCACCTTCGCCCTTCGCGCCGCGACGACTCTGCGCGGCGAGGGCATCCGCACTCAGGTCTACACGGAAAAGAAGAAGATGAAGGCCCGCATGAGCTACGCGGACAAGCTCCGCATCCCGTTCGTCGTGTTCGTCGGCGAGGACGAGGTCGCCTCCGGCAAGCTCACCGTCAAGGACATGGCCTCCGGCGAGCAGACCGCTCTCACCCCCGACGAGGCCTCGGAATACTTCAAAAACGCGCTTGCCGCCGCTGCCGGTGCGCGCTGCATCAAAGAGAAATAAGAAGGTAATCAGAAATGGAACAGTTGCGCACTCATAACTGCGGCGAGCTCACCATCGCCGACGTCGGCAGGCAGGTACGCCTCGCCGGATGGCTTGAAAATACCCGCGAGGTCGGTGCCTCGCTCACCTTCGCGGTGCTCCGCGACTTCTACGGCACGACGCAGATAGTCGCCGAGGACGAGGAAATGATCCGCTGCCTGCACGAGCTCACCCGCGAATCCGTCATCGCCGTCGACGGCACGGTCCGCGAGCGTGCCTCCAAAAACCCGAAGCTCCCCACCGGCGACATCGAGGTCGTCCCCACGGCGGTCGATGTGCTCAGCCGCTGCCGCTACAACGAGCTCCCCTTCCAGATAAACCACAGCCGTGAGGCCGACGAGGCCGCGCGCCTGAAATACCGCTTCCTCGACCTGCGCAATCCCGAGGTCAAGGACAGCATCATCCTGCGCAGCAAGGTCGTCTCCGCGCTCCGTCAGTCCATGACCGAGCACGGCTTCCTCGAAATAACCACGCCCATACTCACGGCGTCCTCCCCCGAGGGCGCGCGCGACTACCTCGTGCCCGCCCGCAACCACCCCGGCAAGTTCTACGCCCTGCCGCAGGCCCCGCAGCAGTTCAAGCAGCTCCTCATGGCCTCCGGCTTCGACCGCTATTTCCAAATAGCCCCCTGCTTCCGCGACGAGGACGCGCGCGCCGACCGCAGCCCCGGTGAATTCTACCAGCTCGACATGGAGATGGCGTTCGCCGGTCAGAACGAGGTCTTCGCCGTGCTCGAGGACGTGCTCCCGCCCATCTTCGCGCGCTTCGGCAAGTATAACGTCGCCTCCTCCGCGCCCTTCCGCCGCATCCCCTACCTCGACGCGCTCGAGACCTACGGCACCGACAAGCCCGACCTGCGTATCGACCTCACCGCCGCCGACGCGACGGAGGTCCTCTCCGGCTGCGGCTTCGGCCCGTTCGAGGACGCGGTGATAAAGGCCGTCGTCGTCCCCGACTTCAAGGAGACCCGCAAGTTCATCGACAAGCTCTGCGCCGACGCGGAGACCATCTCCGGCAATAAGGCGTACTGGTCCCGCACCGACGAAGGCGGCGCTGCCGTCGGCGGCATAGCGAAGTTCGACGCCGAGCGCATCGACGCCGTCAAGGCGGCGCTCGGCCTCACGCCCGGCTGCTTCGTCGCCCTCTCCGCG
>JAZQQE010000099.1:0-14344 GCA_045628845.1 Oscillospiraceae bacterium | reverse complement strand
GAGCCGTCCTTGCAGGGAAACTTGCGGATATCTTTCCACATCTTTGGTGGGTGTTGGGATATACCGCCATTACAATGATTGCCGCAGTTCTGTTGTTCCTACGGCAGATGAAGAAACAATGAGAAAATGAATTTGGTAGAGCTTCTCATTATGAAATGTGATCGGTGACGGGGAGCTTTTCCTTCGGAAATGTTGAAATTCTTACGCTTTCGTGCTATAATATGTAAACCGTTAGATGCTATTCTCCTATCATCTTAAAAGAAGGTGCCTTATTTGGCACTACTCTAAATGTGGTGATAGCAATACGGTGATAGCAAAATGATAGCATTAGTCAGTACACCCTTTGTAAATAGGATAATCTGAAACAATGCGAGTCAAATCGAGCCATATTCCCTAAGCAAAGTCGTTTAAGGTCGACTTTGTGTTTGCGAGTGGGAATAAATCGTTAAGTCTGAAACTCTTGATTTTACTTGGTTTTTGAGTCTTCAAAGCTCGATTTGATAGCAAAATGATCGCTATCACAAAAACTCACGCTACAACAAAAAGGCATTACTGGCTTTTACAGTCAGTAATGCTTTTTTGCGTTTATTTGCTTAAGGAGGTCATGGGTCTATCGAAAAACTGTTAAGGTGAATGCTTTTCTGACTCCGGTTAGAAATTTCATTTGTTATCCTGATAGCATATATATCCATTCCGTAAATAGATTCATAATAAGTGCAATCGTCATTTGCACGGGAATACGCCTCTTTTTTCCATGGCAAATGAGCAAAAAGAAACAAGGCTGAACACTTGCCAATCGGAATACGCTTATGCTATAATATATCGAAAATCTGTTTATCACCGCGAAACAAGAAGAAAAATATACAAATCTATTAAGAAGGTGAGATTTGGTGGATTATACCAAGTACGTGTTAAAAAGCAAGGAAGAGCTGGACGCCCTGCTCTCCGACAAGGATGACATCTTTGTCGTTGCCTGCAACAAGTGCTTCAAGGAGTACGACACAGTCAATGAGCCGGACCTCGAAGGCTTCGCGGAAATAGCTTCCGCACAGGGCAAGAACATCACGGGCACCGCGAAGATCGACTTCCTCTGCAACAAGGTTCAGACCGAGAAGAGCCTCAAGGACATCCTTCCCGAGGGGACCAAGAACGTCGTCGTCATCTCCTGCGGTCTCGGCATCCAGACCGTAGCTGACTTGATGCCCGTTCCCGTCTTTACGGCGACCAACTCTCTGAACTATGTCGGTCATCACGGCATGGCCCTCACTCAGAAGACCTGCGGCGCCTGCGCCCAGTGCTATCTGAACATCACCGGCGGTATCTGCCCGATCGTCGACTGCTCCAAGGGCCTCATCAACGGTCAGTGCGGCGGCGCGAAGAACGGCAAGTGCGAGATCGACCCCAAGAAGGACTGCGCCTGGGAGAACATTTACCAGCGTCTCGAAAAGCAGGGCCGCACCAAGGAGTTCCTCGCTCAGAGCGTTCAGCTCCGCGACTATAACAAGGTCAGCGTCGAGGCTGTCAAAGCTTACGTAAAGGAAGCCAGAGACAGACGTTTCGAGGGCTTCTACGGCGGCGTTCACCCCGCTGAGAACAAGGAATACTCCGAGCATCTCGCTCTCCAGAAGTTCCCCGAGCCCGATACCGTCATCATTCCGCTCTCCATGCACTCCGGCGCTCCCGCCACTCCCATCGTCAAGGCCGGCGATACCGTTAAGGTCGGTCAGAAGATCGGAGAACAGGCCGGCTTCATCGGCGCTCCAGTGCATTCCAGCGTAAGCGGTACCGTCATCGCCGTCGAGCCTCATACTCATCCGAACAAGGGCCCCGGCGTCCTCTCCGTCGTCATCAAGAACGACAAGAAGAACACCATCGACGAATCCGTCCAGCCCGCCAAGTCTCTTGACGAGCTCACCGCCGACGAGATCATCGATATCGTCAAGGAAAAGGGCATCGTCGGCATGGGCGGCGCCACCTTCCCCACCTACGTCAAGCTGAAACCCGGCAAGCCCATCGACTACGTTCTCATCAACGGAAGCGAATGCGAGCCGTACCTCACCGCTGACCACAGAGTCATGCTCGAGTATGCCGACGATATCGTCTTTGGTACTCTCGCCATGATGAAGGCCGTCGATGCGCCCAAGGCCGTCATCCTCATCGAGGACAACAAGCCCGACGCCATCGAGCTCATGACCGAAAAGGTCGCTCCCTATGAGAACATCACCATCTGCGCCGCCAAGACCCAGTACCCCGAAGGCGCCGAGAAGATGCTCATCAAGAAGGTCACCGGACGTCAGGTTCCCAGCGGCAAGCTTCCCGCGGACGTCGGCTGCGTCGTCAGCAACACCTCCTCCGCCAAGGCCATTGCCGATGCCATCAAGACCGGTATGCCTCTCGTCGAGCGTATCGTCACCGTTACCGGCGAATACATAAAGAATCCCGGCAACTACATGGTCAAGATCGGTACCAACGTTCAGGACATCATCGATTACTGCGGCGGCATCACCGGAGATGACGTCACGATAAAGATGGGCGGCGCCATGATGGGCGTTGTCCTCAACGATACCAACGTTCCCGTTCACAAGGGAACCAACGGCATCATCGCAGTCCCCACCGACCACACCGTCGAGCAGCCCTGCATCAAGTGCGGTCGCTGCATGGACGTCTGCCCGATGGAGCTCGCTCCTCTGGAGTTCGTCAAGTACGCCGAGCTCGGCGACGGTGAGACGCTTCTCAGGCTGAACGTCATGGACTGCTTCTCCTGCAAGTGCTGTGAATACATCTGCTCGTCCAAGATTCCTCTGGTGGATAAGATAGCTGCCGCCAAGACTCTTGTTCAGCCTCTTTTGAAGAAGTAAGGGAGGAGACGAAAACAAATGTTAATGACAACTATCAAGTGCAAGGACACTCTCAAATCCCTTATCGAGGGTAAGGTATTCATTATCAACTGCCACGGATGCAAGGAAGTCGGGTTCCCCGAGGCCGAAGCGAAGGAGTTCCAGAACGAGCTCGCCGCCGAGGGCAAGGTCGTCGGCACCATGACTACCGACTATATCTGCAATCCCGACAACATGAAGCTCCGTCTCAGCAGCCGTATGGCCGAGATAGCCGAAGCCGATACGGTACTCGTTTTCTCCTGCGGCGTCGGTGTTCAGACCATTTCCGCGTATCTCGAAGACCAGCGCGTCATCGCCGCGTGCGATACCGTTTCTCTTCCCGGCTTCCAGGGAGTTACCCCGCTCGAATATGACTGCGGTCAGTGCGGCGAGTGTTTCCTGAACCTCACCGGCGGCATCTGCCCCATCACCGCCTGCTCCAAGAGCCTCGTAAACGGCCCCTGCGGCGGCACGAAAAACGGCAAGTGCGAAGTTTGCCCCGAAATGGATTGCGGTTGGGAACGCATCATCCAGCGTCTGAAAGAGCAGGGTCGTCTCGATATCCTGCGCTGCCCCGTCCAGATGCACGATTTCAACACGGATGAAGTTACCAAAGCCTGCAAAGAAACTGAAGAAAATAACTAAGCGAGGAGCGGAAAATAATGAAAATTACTGAATATTTCAACAATGGTGTATTTGCGGTTTCCGCAGAAGTCGGCCCCCCGAAGGGCATAAATATCGACAATCTCGTCGAGGAAGCCAAGACCTATCTCAGCGGCATCCATGCCGTCAATGTTACCGATAACCAGTCCTCCGTCATGCGCCTCGGCTCCCTTGCCACCTGCAAGGTCCTCAAGGACGCCGGACTCAACCCCATCTTCCAGATGACCTGCCGTGACCGCAACCGTATCGCTCTCCAGTCCGATCTTCTGAGCGCCGCCATGCTCGGTATCGACAACATCCTCGCCCTCACCGGCGACCACACCAAGCTCGGTGACAACCCGCAGGCAAAGCCCGTCTTCGACCTCGACTCCGTCTCCCTGCTCTACACCGCCTCCCAGCTCGAAAAGGGCTTCGACCTCGGCGGCAACGCTCTCGACGGAGATGCTCCTTCTTTCGCGAAGGGCGCCGTCGTCTCCCCGGGCAGCGATTCCGTTGACGCTCAGCTCGTCAAGATGGAGCGCAAGGTCATGGCCGGTGCCGAGTACTTCCAGACTCAGGCCGTGTTTGAGCCCGAGAAGTTCATCAAGTTCATGGAAAAGGCCAAGCAGTTCGGCAAGCCCGTTCAGGTCGGCATCATCATCCCGAAGAACGCCGGTATGTGCAAGTTCATGAACAAGAACGTCGCCGGTATCCACATCCCCGACGAGCTCATCGCCGAGCTCCAGGCTGACAAGGAAAAGACCAAGGCCGGTATCACCGGTATCGAGATCGCCGCCCGCATCATCCGTGAGTGCAAGCCCTACCGCCAGGGCGTCCACATCATGTCCCTCGGTTGGGAAGCCAAGATCCCCGAGCTCCTCAAGCTCGCCGGCATCTGATCTCACAGCAATCGAAGTCCCCGGAAATGACTTATTTCCGGGGACTTGTTTTGTCCACATGGCCTAATTCACCTTTGGGGTATTTTTCATTTCTTGTTTTTTGCTTACGGTTGTTATAATATCAATATAAAAAACTGTTAAACGGAGATTTGATATGAACGATCTGAAACTTCTGCAGAAAGATTACGTCAGGCTTCTCATACACGAGGGAGTCAATCTTCAGAGCGGGCAGGACATCGTCATCACCTGCCCCGTCGATCAGGCGTGGTTCGGCCGTCTCTGCGCGGAGGAAGCTTATGCCTGCGGATGCCGTGAAGTCATAATGAACTGGACGGACGAGGCATTAAGCCGGATGAAGTATCTGAATGCGGCAGACGAAGTATTTGACTCTTTTGCTCCCTGGACTTCTCTGCTCTATAATACGAAGGCAGAGGATGGAGCCGCGTGGCTCGTCATCGAATGCGGTGACCCGGAGCTTCTCAAGGGCGTCGACCCGGATCGCATTCAGCGCAGTCAGATAGCGTCGGGCAAGGCAATCAAGCGTTTCCGCGATCTTGAAACGAGCAACGGATTCCCGTGGTGTATAGGCGCCATCCCTTCGCCCGAGTGGTCCGCGAAGGTCTTTCCCGATCTCTCTCCTGCTGACGCCGAAGCCCGTATGTGGGAGGAAATACTGAAGGCCGCGCGCGCCGACCGCGGAAGTGCCGTTGCAGACTGGAGCGCTCATTCCGACGAGCTTCAGGAGCACGTCAGAATACTCAACGAGTATAATTTCAAGTCTCTTCACTACAAAAATTCGCTCGGCACCGACCTTTCCGTTGAACTCCCGGAAGGCCATTTCTGGGCCGGCGGACGTGAGAAATGCGGCAAAAACGGAATGTATTTTTCGGCTAATATCCCGACGGAGGAGGTATTTACCCTCCCGAAGCGTGACGGCGTGAACGGTACGGTAGCCGCGAGCAAGCCGCTGTCGCTGAACGGGAACCTCATCGACGGGTTCCGCTTCACGCTAAAAGGCGGAAAAATCACAGAGATACACGCCGAGACCGGCGAGGATATCCTCCGCCGTACGGTGGAAGTCGACGAAGGCGCGGCGTTTTTCGGTGAGGTAGCCCTTGTGCCGTATCACTCCCCTATCTCGAACTCCGGGATCCTTTTTTACAACACGCTTTTTGATGAAAACGCATCGTGTCATTTTGCCTTCGGTGAGGCTTATCCCTGCATAAAGGGAGCTGACGGGATGAGCGAGGATGAGCTGAAGGAGCGCGGAGTCAACTCCTCGATAGTTCACGTTGACTTCATGGTCGGCACGCCCGACCTGTCCATCGTCGGCACGACTCACGATGGGAAAGAGATACCCGTTTTCATCGACGGCGATTTCGCATTCTGACGACAGGAGGAAAAAAATAGAGATGCAGACAGTTACATTGGGTTCGACCGGGATCATCGCGCAGCGAAACGGATTCGGCGCGCTTCCCATCCAGAGAGACGATAAGGAAACGGCAGTCAGGCTTCTCCGCAAGGCATACGAAAACGGCATCAACTATTTCGACACCGCACGCTCTTATACGGACAGCGAGGAAAAGATAGGGCTCGCATTCGGGGATATGGGGATACGTGATAAGATCTTTATCGCGACCAAAACCCCGTCGCATTCTCCCGAGGGCTTTTGGAAGGACCTCGAGACCTCGCTCCGCCTTATGAAGACCGATTATATCGATGTATACCAATTCCACAATCCGGACACGCTCTATCTGCCGGGTGACGGGAGCGGAATGTACGAATGTATGCTCGAAGCCAAGGAAAAAGGCCTCATCCGTCACATAGGCTTTACGAGTCATTCGGTAGACCTCGCCAACAAGTGCGTCGACTCCGGGTACTATGAGACTCTCCAGTTCCCGTTCAGCTACCTTACCGGGGACGCCGAAATAGCGCTTGTTGATAAATGCCGCGAGAAAAACGTCGGCTTCATAGCGATGAAGGCTCTCGCAGGCGGACTTATTACTAACAGCGCCGCCGCGTACGCAGGTATAGCCCGCTTTGATAACGTACTTCCCATCTGGGGCGTCCAGCGCGAATATGAGCTCGACGAGTTCCTCGGCTACGTAAACGCTCCGCCCGAGCTTACTTCCGAGCTGCAGGCCGTCATCGAAGCAGACAGGCGCGAGCTCACGGGTGATTTCTGCCGCGGCTGCGGTTACTGCATGCCCTGCACGGTCGGCATCGACCTGCACAATGTCGCACGCATGAGTCAGCTTATCCGCCGCTCCCCCTCCGAGCCTTACCTCTCTCCCGCATGGCAGCTCGAAATGAAAAAGGTCGAGGATTGCGTTGACTGCGGAGCGTGCGTTTCACGCTGCCCGTACGGGCTCGATACGCCTGCGCTTATACGGAAATGCTACGAGGACTATAAACAGATAATTTCGGGCAAAGTTTCGATCAACTGAAAAAGAAAAGCCTCTGTCTGCAAAGACAGAGGCTTTTGAATTATTCTGCCGTGAGCCTTTCAAGCTCGTCAACGAGCTCACCGAAGAGCTTCAGCGCATCGTTCACCGGAGCGGGAGTGCTCATATCGACACCCGCGATCTTCAAAAGCGATATCGGGTCGGTGCTGCATCCGCCGGAAAGAAATTTCTTGTAGTCTCTGACCGCGGGAGCGCCCTCCGTCAGAATACGGTTCGCAAGCGCGACCGCCGCGGAAAAGCCCGTTGCATACTGGAATACATAGTAGTTGTAGAAGAAATGCGGGATGCGCGCCCATTCGAGAGCGATACCGTCGTCGGATATCATGTCCGGTCCGAAATAGAGCTTATTGAGCGCGTGATATTTCTCACAGAGAGCATCCGAGGTAAGGGTCTGCCCCGCCTCGCTCATCTTCCCCATTTCAAGCTCAAACTCGGCAAACATGGTCTGACGATAAAGCGTGCCCTTGAAGGCGTCGAGGAAGTGATTGATGATATAGATCTTTTCCTGCTTGTCGGACGCCTTTTCAAGGAGGTAGCGCATCAGCAGGACCTCGCTGCAGGTCGAAGCGACCTCCGCGACGAAAATAACGTAGTCAGACGTGTTGACGGGCTGATTGGAGCAGGACAGATAGCTGTGGATGGCGTGACCCATCTCGTGAACGAGAGTGAACTGCGAATCAAGGTTGTCCTTATGATTGAGGAGCACGAACGGATGCGGACGAAGTGAGCCCGTAGAGTAGGCTCCGCCGCGTTTGCCTACGTTCTCGTAGACGTCGATCCAGCGGTCACGGAAGCCGGTCTTCAGAAGCTCCACGTAATCTTCGCCGAGGACCTTCAGTGCGTCGAGTGCCGTCTCCTTCGCCTGCTCAAAGGATATCTCCTTGTCAACATCGGCGACTATCGGAGTATATACGTCATACATGTGGAGCTCGTCGACGCCGAGCAACTTCTTGCGAAGAGACACGTAGCGGTACATCTTGTCGAGATTCACGTGCACGGCATCTATCAAATTATGATACACGTCCACTGGCACCTCTGTCGCGTCAAGAGACGCCTCAAGAGTCGTGGCATACTTTCTCGCGCCGGAGAAGAAACGCAGTTGCTTGAACTGTGAATCGAGCGTCGCGGCTATCGTGTTTCTGAATTCTCCGAGTCTCTTGTAATAAGTCTCGAACGTATTCTGACGGAGGACTCTGTCGGGGCTCATCAGCATTGGAACAAGCGTCCCGTCAGTAAGCTGATGGGAGTTTCCTTCCGAGTCGACCACGTCGGGGAAAGTCAGGTCCGCGTCGCGGAAGACGCTGCCGATCCTGTCGGGAGTATCGGCCATTTCTCCCGCGGAGGCGAGCAGCGATTCCTCGGCATTGGAGAGGATGTGCGCTTTTTTGCTGCGTATCTTCGAAATACTGCGGCGATACTCTTCAAGCACCGGGCATTCGGCATAGAATCCGTCAAGCACCGCGTCGTCGATAGCCATTATCTCCGGCGTCATGAACGCAGATGCGCTGTTTATCGCGACGAGCACCCCGACGGCCTTTCCGCGCAGATCCTGATAGAAGTTATTGCCGGTATCCTCATCACTGCGGCAGTTGGCATAGGTATAGAGCTTCATGAGACGCACCGTGACCTCATCATTGAGCTTCCAGCAATCCAGGAGCTCCTTCGCGCCGTTTCCAAGCCTGCCGCTGAAAGCCGCTATCAGCCCGGGATACTTCATCAATGCCTCGTATTCATCGTTCCATGCGTCATCGGAAGCAAACAGGACCGAGAGGTCCCACGTGTCTTCGACGGCGACCTCGCTGCGCTTAACAATAGGTCTGCTCATATAATTATCCTCCAAGGTTTTTCTTTTGATTTTATCACCGGTGACATGCGTTTTCAATCCGATTCAGGCCTAAAACGCCACGCAGAAGCAAACCGGCAATTACCGGCAAATACGCAGAGATCGAATCTGTTGCGGAAGAACATCGGCAGTTCAGTCGTTGCTCTTCATGGCTTCGACCATGTCTATCTTCCCTATCGTACGCTTCATTATCAGATTTACTATCAGCGTGAACACGACGGATATGACTATCGAATACAGGAAGCTCAGCGGGTAGATGTTTCGCCCGAACATGACAGAGTTGACCTCAACAGTCCGGACGACGAAGGAATGAAGCCAAACGCCTATCCCGAGCCCGACAAGAGAGCCGAAAAAGCTCAGGATGTTGCTCTCACGGAAGATGTACTGTTCTATCTCGTGTGTATAGAAGCCGAGCACACGGAGAGTCGCGAGCTCTTTTCTTCTCTCGCAGATATTGACGTTGTTCAGATTATACAGGACGACGATGGAGAGAAGTCCCGCGGCGAGAATCAGCACCGCGATGACGCCGTCGATGCTCTTGATGCTCTCGGCGAACGTATCCTTCAGGCTCATCGACGACCTCGAATAAAGCACATGATGACTTTCAAGAGCCTCTGCCGCCGCTTCGTTCCCGTCGGTCCCCTCCGGGATGCAGCAGAATATGAATGAAATGTCCGGCTGACTGCCAAACAATTCGAGATACGTCTCCTCGGAAAGGTACGCATATGCCGCAATATAATTTTCTGTAATAGCCTCGACCGATACGGCCTTTTTCCGTCCGTCCTCATTTTCAAGAGTAACGGTATCTCCGGCTTTTATGCCGAGCTCCTCACAAAGCTTTTCAGTAAGTACGACACCGGTTTCCGGGAACGCTATCGGCGTTCCTTTTTTTCTGTCACGCAGAGCGAGGCATTCGGCGAACGGGTCTCCCGATTTCGGTACGATCAGCGAAACGCTTTGAGCTTCGCCCTCGAAGGACACGCGGCCGGTTTCCTGCGCGCAGCGGCAGTAGGACTCAACGGAGTCGGAGTCCTCGAGAAAGCTCCGCAGCGTCGCGTCGTTCTCCGCTGCGTCCGCTTCATCGCACACCATGGTAAGCTCATAGCGGTAAATCTCTCCGAACTGTTTGTCAACGATGTCCGTAATGGAGTCACGGAGTCCGAAGCCGGTAAGGAGAAGTGCGGAGCAGCCTGCGACGCCGATGACCGTCATGAAGAGGCGCTTTTTATACCTGAAAAGATTTCTGAAGGTCACCTTATAGTTGAAAGAAAGGCGCTTCCAGATAGGAGTAATGCGCTCGAGCAGAACTCTCTTCCCTGCCGCGGGCGCCTTCGGGAGCATGAGGCTCGCAGGGCATGAGCGGAACTCATCGAAACACGCCCACAGCGTCGCAAGCAGTATGCTCACTATCGTCACCGGGGCGACCCACGCGACGATATTCAGCCTGAAAGGCGTCTTTGTCTCAGGAAGGAAATACATCATTCCATAAGCCGAGCTTATGGCCCACGGGAATATCCTGAAGCCCACGGCAAAGCCGAGCGCGCACCCGAGTACGGCGGCGCACAGGCTGTACGCCATGTACTCGGCGACTATCTGACCGTTGGAAAAGCCGAGAGCCTTGAGCGTACCTATCTGCGTTCTGTTTTCCTCTATGAGCCGTGTCATCGTCGTAAGAGCGACAAGCAGCGCAACGACGAAGAAAAACACGGGGAATATTTTTGCAAGCGCCGCGACCTTGCTGACGTTTCCGTCATAATTGGAATATCCGGCAGAATCGTCACGTGTCCTGATGATCCAGAAAGCATCCTCGAAATCTTCAATCGCGGCTTCCGCTTCGCCAAGTCCGCTCCGCAGGTCCGTCAGAAACGGCGGCTCGGAATATTCTTCGTTTTTGAAGCGCGCTGCGGCATTTTCGCTGACTTCGCCGAGCATTCCCGCAAATGCGGGGTCAGACGCGGAAATTGTCTCAGTTATCGAAGCGTTCAGCGCCGCTCTCATCGCTCCGTCAGCGGCAAGACTAATCTGCACGTCTGCGATGCTCTCTGCAAGTGCGGCCGCATCGCGAAGAAATGTGACGGCTTTCTCTATCTCGCTTCTAAACTCCTCGGAGCGCAGCTCCGTTCTTTCGTCTTCGATACCTTCTATCGATCTGACTGCGCCGTCGATCTTCTCATCGTATTCATCGCTGAATGTGTTGAGCTCAGCCGCGCCGCTGACGGTAATAAATATATCCGTCGGATAGTCAAGCGTGAAGAAGTCCTCCATGATGAAAACGTCGAGACCGATCGACCCCGAGCCGACGTTCGTGCTGTCAGGCTCTACGCTGATGCACATCGGGCTTTCAGCGATGCCTACCACAGTCATGTATGTACGGTCGACCATGCCCTGCAGAGCATCGTAGTCCGCATTATCGGGCGATAAGGTCAGCACCTCGCCGAGCGCCGGCATTTTTTCGGAATATCCGCCCGACGTCGACTGTATCACGCATTCGGAAGCGTCCTGCGGCAAACGGCCCTCCATCAGGCAAAATCGGTTGATATCCGTCTGCGCCTCATCGTCGAGGATGCCGAAGACTCTTGCGGTGTAGGATACGTCCTCCTTGGCAAGCACCATGTCCATGACCGCCGCAGGCTGCATCGCATCTGAAATGCCGAGCCGGCTCAAGGCATCGATATCGGAATCCGAAAAGCCGAGAGTAGACTTGATATCAACGTCATACCAGCGGTATTCATCCATATAGCTGTCCGCCGTATCGTACATATCGGGCGACGTCGCGGCAAGTCCCGCCATGAATCCGGCACCGAGGGCTACGATGAATAGTATCGATAGAAAACGGTTCAGGCTTCCGAAGACGCTGCGCAGTATATTTTTGCGTCTTGTTTTCTTCATTTCACCATTCTATCTCCTCAACGGGTACCGGAGCGGAGTTTATCTCAACGGAAGTCGCTTTTCCGCTTCTTATCTGTATGACTCTGTCCGCTATCTGACGGAGAGCGCCGTTATGCGTGATTATAACGACTGTCTTCCCCGTACTGCGGCAGATATCCTGCAGGAGCTTCAGGACGGCCTTGCCGGTCTTGTAATCCAAAGCGCCCGTGGGCTCGTCGCAGAGTATCATCTTCGGGTTCTTCGCGATGGCGCGTGCGATGGATACACGCTGCTGCTCGCCGCCTGAAAGCTGGGCCGGGAAATTGTCCTTTCTATTGGAAAGTCCGACCTTTTCAAGCACATCGTCTGCGTCGAGGCCGCCGGAGCATATCTCACACGAGAGCTCTACGTTTTCCTTCGCGGTAAGATTCTGCACGAGATTGTAAAACTGGAAGACGAAGCCTACGTCGTTTCTGCGGAATTCCGTGAGCTCCCTTGCGGAAAAGCCGGTTATCTCACGTCCGTCAAGAGATACCTTGCCGGAGGTCGCGGTATCCATTCCACCGAGGATATTCAGCAGAGTGGTCTTTCCCGCTCCGCTGTGCCCTACGATGACGCAGAGCTCGCCTTTCTCTATGTCGAAGCTGATATCGTCGAGAGCGCGAATTTCGCCGCTGCCAACGTTATAGACCTTGCTTACGTTCTGAAATTCTATATAAGCCATGTGTGCCTCCGCCCGGCCTGTCAGCCGGTATAGTCCTGAAGAAGACTCATGTAGGTATTCGGAAGATGCTGAGCAAGAAGCCGCGCGGCACGCTCTCCGCTGTTTTCAAACAGCTTTTCGATGTGCTCGAAAAGGACGTTGAAATCGCTCTCCTCCGATATGCCGAGCGGACTTACCATATCCGCTCCGACGTCCTCCGTACCCGTGCCGAGCCCTGTCAGGGACTTTGCGGCAACAAGCATCATTTCAAAAACGGTCAGACCGTTTTCGGAGAGACCCGCTTCATCAAGCGAATGTCTGTCACCGTAGTATGCGTCTATATCCGGCGCGAGAGAAACGAGCGAATCGACAGCGTCAGTCAATTTCCGCTCCGAATCCTGGTCACCGTCAAGGACGATATCCGTCCCTGCGCGCTGATAGCCCCACGCGGAAAGCGGAAGCCGCGGAACGATGTCGCAGGGATTGAGAACGTTGAAAATGTTGGGATACTCCCGCTCCGCGGCATCGTTTCTCACCGTTGCGGGCGTCGCGTAGGTGTAAACGAAGACTTGTTCGGAGGGATATATCTCATCATAGAGCACTCCAAGCAGATTTGCGCAGGCAGCTCCCCTGCTGTGCCCGCAAATAATGATTATCGGGTCTTCGCACCGAGTGATGACGTCAACGGTGCCCGCAAAGACATCCTCGGCACAGAAAAGGAAGTTTTCAGCGAAATCGGTATCAGGGTCACGTGATACTGCAAAATCGAAATTGGAGTACCACTCGCCACCGCTCGTTCCTCTTACTGCTATGAGAAAGACTGTCCGCGTTCCAAAGGGCGTCTGCACTTCCATTTTTCCGAGAGACCACGCGCACGTATGGGATGGATCGTCAGCAGGCTTATCGTAATTGACCAGCATCAGTGTCTCAAAGCCCGCGGCACCGAATGCCGTACATGTAAGCTCCTCCGTATGGCACGAGCAAAGCGTAAGGAGCTGCATGGCGAGCTCAGGTGAAAAAGTGGCGCTGTCCTGCGGAATTACGAAACCCGCGTCCGGGATCGTGATATCACCGACGTCTATGTCCATATCGAGATCGAATGTATTCGTTGGAAAGGACTCCGGCTCCGGAGCCGTAGCTTCAGGTTCGGCGGACGGCGTCATCGACGGAGCTGCGCCCTGTTCGGTCCGTATCTGCTCATTTTCGCATCCCGAGAGTCCCATAAGAAGACATAGGGAGACGATCATGCACAAAAGCGCGGAAACTATCTTCTTCATTTTTCCCCTTTTCTGCCTGTAAAAGCGTTCAATCGTCAACGTCAAGACGCTGACGCTCAACGAGCTTTGCGAAATACCCGTTCTTCGCTATAAGCTCTTCATATGTGCCGTCCTCAACGATACGGCCGTTTTCAAGGAAAATGATACGGTCTGCGTGCTGTATCGTCGAAAGGCGGTGCGCTATAACTATCCTCGTGAATTTCAGAGAGTCTATCGCCTCGGAGACATGGCGCTACCGTCGGTCGCCATTATTCCGTTTATCATGAGAGAACTGGTCGTTCAGATACGCTTTGCCGCCCTTGGATCCGTCAAGAACGACAAAGAAATATGTCTGAATATTGATCCGCTCCGGGCGGGTATTTCAATACATAGTTTGACACATTAAGTCATAATATCACAAATATATTATATATAAAATATACATCAAATACAAGAATCCATTTCATATCACTCGATATGGAAACAAAAACCGTGAAAAGCGAATCGCTTTTCACGGTTATCTTATTTCAGCTCCGATCTGATCCCGGCAGTCAGGGCTTTCTTAATTCGACGGTATCGACGAGATTCAGACCGTATTTTTTGACCCATCCGAGAGCTATCTCACGGGAATACGCATCGTCGACGTCTTTCGGGTCATGAGCGTCAGCGCCGAAAATGACGTCGTTATGCTCGCTGCCTACCATCTCCCAGAATTTTTCTTTCGGATAGTAGCGGTGGTCGCGGATGCCGAGGAAGTTAATCTCGAGCGGAGTCCCCGTCTCGCGCGCCGCT
>JAZQQE010000098.1:0-38075 GCA_045628845.1 Oscillospiraceae bacterium | reverse complement strand
TCCGGCTCCTGCTCGACGGAAGACCGCTCAGCTTTTCCAATGCCTCCGGCAGTATTTCCGCCTCCGTACCCGCGGACGGGCTGCATAAGCTCACCCTCAGAGTGACGGATATCTCCGGCAACATATCCGAATGGGGCACGCTGTACGGCATGGCTGATAATGTCTTCACCGACACGGAGAACCATTGGGGAATGAGTTATGTAAACTATATTTCCTCCATGGGCATCATTGACGGTGTCGGAGAAAGCGAGTTCGAGCCCGATCAGATAATGACGAGAGAGATATTTGCACGCACCGTGTGTCTGTGGCTCGGCGTAAAGCCCTCGGATTACGCGGGGGTCACAGTGAGCTTTGCGGATAACGACGAGATATCGCCCGAAAACATGCCGTACGTGCGCGCAGCCTACGCACTTGGCATATTGAAGGGTGCCGACGTCGGGGGAGTCCTGTATTTCCTCCCGAACGACGGTCTGACAAGGGCACAGGCGATGACGGTCGTCGGAAGGATACAGGGAATGGGCTTTGCGAGGGCGAAGCTCGACTTCAGCGATGAAGCGCAGGTGCAGGACTGGGCGAGGCCGTACGTCGAACAGCTCGTTTTCCGCGGCGTTATCGGAGGATACGACGACGGCAGGATAGACCCTGCCGGGCCTCTGACGAGAGCGCAGGTCGCGAAGATAATCACCCTCGTCATGTGACGCAGAAACGAAAAATATGAGCCTACATGGATTTGCAGAGGTAATGCCGTTGAAAAAACCGATCGCAGCTTTACTATGCCTTGTGCTTGCGTTCTCGTTGGCAGGCTGCGGAAAGCATGAAGTCCCGCCCGAAGCAGATTTCAAGTCTCCGGTCAATGAGTCATCGTCCGAAGCAGCAGGATCCTTAGAAGAAAATTATCCCGAATACTTCGGCCTCCCGACGGACAAAGGTCTTGAAGTCTATGTCTGGCAGATGGCACAAAACAGCTATTCATTCGGCCTTCTCCCGGGAACGAACCGCGAAAAGACATTGGAAGAACTATGTGATATGAAAGGCGCCTCGGCGGCGGAAATGAAAGCCATTCTCTCCACGTATGACATCGATGAACAGAACGTTTTCATTTATCCATGGCAGAATCCGATCTCGAGCTTTATACCTGATTATTGGATCAGCGAGGAGGGCGAAGATCGGAGCTCTGTAGAAGCCCGTAAAATGGAATACGTCGATCACATACGCAGGATGCTTTTTGCTGTTATTGATGACACGGATTACTGATATGAAGGGTATCGGGGCGGCTCCGGCTGGAATTACGACTTGAAATGAGCCGGTCGGAACCAATATGTGTGACAAAGAAATACCCGCCGAAGAGAAAAATCCTTTTCGGCGGGTATTCTTATTCATGTTGCTTCCTTATAGGGCTATGCTATTTCCGTTCCGCTTTTAGGAGTACATGCTGTTAGCCTGCATATAGTCGTAGATCATTTTGCCGTGATTCTGTTCGTCCTTCTGGATCTGATTGAGAACGCGGCGCGCGTTCTCGTCAGAGAATTCGAAGATGCAGGTGTCGTAGAGCTGCGAAGCGTGCTTCTCAGTCGTGAGGACGTCGGTGCAGAGATAGCAGTCGGACTTCTTTTCGGGAGTTTCGGCAAAGGAATGAAATGCCTTGAAGGAGGGGGAGGGCGAGCTCCCGCCGCCCTGCGGAACTGTCCCGCTCATGATGCTGTTGAGACAGTTGAGATGCTGCTGCTCGGTCTGCGCTATCTTTGAGAACATGTCCTTGAGCTGGGGGTCGGAGGCACAGCCTGAGTGCCTGTTGTACTTGTCGATGCAGAGCTTTTCCTGCGTCTGAAGATCTTTGAGAAGCCCCTGCTCTTTCTGGGAAAGAGTCATAAATATCACCTCTCCCTTATTATTCTACGAAAGACGCAGGATATACCAAAGAAAAAAAGCCCGGGCCTCAAATGAGGTCCGGGCTGTCAGTTGTTTTTATCGGATTAGAAATCGGAAGCGGGGAGGTAGTAGTCTTCGTCGCGGTTCTTTATCTCAATGACGTGGAACACGATGTTCACGATGCAGACAATGATGATAAGAGCACAGAAGACGAGAGCAAGGATACGGGGCAGCGGATAGTTTCCGAGAAGAAGGAATTCGTTGGTAAGATAACCGACAAAACCGAACACTCCGAAAATGAGGGGGAAGAAGTTGACCCAGATGCTCTTCTTCTTGAGGCAAACGAGAATGCCGAAGATAGCGGAGAAGAACAGGACCAGAAGGACGTAGATATTGCCCATGTTGACGAACTTGACGTCAAGAAGCTTTTCCATCTGCAGGAAGTTGGTCGGCATTACCAGATAACCCCACAGAGAGACGCTGTCCTTGACACCCTTCTTTATGTACTGTTCCCAAGGATAATTGAAATACTTGAAGAACCAGGTCAGAAGGGTAAGGAGCATGAGCACGATCAGCGCATAGCGCAGGATCTTGTTGATTTTCATTGCAGATTCTCTTTTACTTGCCATAACTAATTGTCCTCCAATGCCGGTTATGTTACGGGTAAGTTCATTCGTAAGTGTAGTTTAGCATAAACACATACAGAATTCAAGAAGTATTTTTGATAATTTGCCTAAATTTCTTATACAAATTTTCATCTTTTGGGCGATATCGGCCGTCGGAAGCACGGAAAGGCGACAGCCGGCGCGGCTGCCGCCTTGAAAGTCCGGCCTTTCAGGTCTCCATTTGCTTGCCGAGAAATTTCGACACGAGCGTTGCGAGCTTGCATTCGACATCGCCGGGAGGATTTGCGCCCTCCGTGCTGAGGAAGACGACGCAGCCCATGACGTCGCCCTCGGAAATGATGGGGCAGGCGACTGCTATACTGTAACTGCTCTCTCCGTCCACTACGGGGACTCCGCGCTCGGCGGGCTTGCGTCGGTATATCTGACGGCCCTCCATGAGCTGTTCGAGCTCGCCGCTGATGCGCTTTTCCGCGAGCTCACGGCGGGGAGCGCCGCAGACGGATATGACGCTGTCGCGGTCTGTTATCGCCGCGGCCCAGTTCGTCGTCTTGCTCATAGAGTCGCACATCTGCGCGGCGAAATCCGACAGACCCTCCATCGGCGAATATTTTTTGAAAATGACCTCTCCGTCCTTCTCGGTGTAGATCTCGAGCGGGTCGCCGTCGCGGATGCGGAGGGTGCGGCGGATCTCCTTCGGGATGACGACTCTGCCGAGATCGTCTATGCGCCGTACGATGCCTGTTGCCTTCATATATGAATCTCCTTTGCGGTTTTGTATTGCGCTTCTATTGTTTGCAGAGGGAGGTAAAATATGCGGCACGGGCATTAAGTAAAAAAGGAATATAAAGGGGAAAAGCCGTGTGCGCCCCCGGCTTATATGCCGAGCTCGCGGAGCTCCCTTTCGACGAAGCTTTTCCACATTAGATTATATGCGCGCATCGAGGCTGCCTTTTCCTCGTGGTCGAGCCCGCTGTACATGATCGAGTTGATGCCGAGCTGCTTGAGATCTCCGAGCGAGAGGTTCCAGCCGACGACGGCGGCGAAAAAGTCGTCCGTCAGGGTCTCGTTTTCCATGTAGGACGGGTCGTCCGAGCAGAGTGCGATGGGAAGGCCGGTGCGCAGATATTCCGTCGCGGGGTGGTTTCTTATGTCCGTAGTATATTGCAGAGTCTGGTTGCTTATCGGGCAGACCTCGAGGCAGATCTCCGATTCGATGAATTTCGAGTGCAGGTCCGGATAGCGGTACAGATTGAGTCCGTGTCCGACGCGGGAAACGCCGAGCAGATAGGCGTCGATAAGATTTTCGTTCTCCGCGTCAAGGCTCTCTCCGCCGTGGATATAGAGCTTCATGTCGGGATACTGCTTGCGTATCCCGAGCAGCATGGGCGCGAAGTCGTGCAGCGGAAGACTGCGGTCCTCCTCGTTTACGAGGTCAAAGCCGATGATCAGGTTCGGCGCCCGCCCGGGGACGCTCTCGTCCTTTATCATCTCCTGAACGTAAGAGGCGTTGAGAAAGCACTTTTTCGAGAGCTCCTTTTTCGCGTTGTCCGCCTTGACTCCGGCTCCGATTATCCTGACGGTCAGGAAGGGGAATTCCTTCTTGACGCGGTAGTAGGAATTGCGGACTGCCCGGACGTACTCCTCGCTCTCCTCCATGCTGTCGGTCAGCATCATGTGTATCTCGATATGCATGACGTTGTTCCCGCAGTAGTAGCGGAACGCGCGGTCATAGTACTTCTCTGCGAAATCACAGCTTTCCGAGAGGGCGGAATGCCGAGTGAAAAGCTTTTCGAAGTAGTCCCATATATCCTCGCCGCCCGCACCGGAGACCGTCCAGTTGACGATGAGCTCGTCTTCGGAATACAGGCCGCTGTCAAGAGCCTCGGCGAAACGGATATAGCCGTCGGGCACGGGCGAATCGCACGGCACATATTTCAGGTCGTACGAGGCGCGGTCGGCATTTATGCAGAATTCGGGAGTGTCTGCGAGCAGGGGAATGAGCTCGCAGGCGGGGAGGAGCGCCATATCGTGCACGTGCAGGTCCGCGCCCTTGGGAAGCTTCGAGCAGAAGCGGTAGAGCCTGCTCGCACGCAGAGCGGGATCGGTCAGGACGGGTATGTCGTATCTGATCTTCCGTCCGCAGCTTTCGCGGTATTCATTTTTGAGCGAGGAAAGATACGAATCGAGCTTTTTTTCAGACTCGCGCAGCACAAGCGAGTTCAAATTGCTGTTCACCTCGAGGAGCTCGCGTCTCTTTTCCTCGTAGTTTTCGGCTGTGATATCTGATATCAAGCTGCCGCCTCCTTAAATATTATATTATGATTATAAACGAAAACGAGCGTTTTTTCAATCCGCAGACCCGCTTATCCCGGCGCGGGAACGGCAGAGGGAAGCAGGAGCACGGCCGTGGCACCCACGGCCACGAAGGCACGACTTATAGCCATGGTTGGATGAATTTTACTTTTTGGTTATATTGGAATCGTCAATTATGGCACATTGTGTGCCATAATTGGATAAAAACCCGACAAAAATAGACCGGAACATCAAGGAGCGTGCCAAAGTGGCACAAAATGCAGGAAAACGAAATGTTGAAAAATCTTTAAATAAGCATTAAAATATTAGCATATTTTTCAGCAAATATAAGAAAGGAGAAAAACATGAAAAAGATCCTTGCCCTCGTTCTCGCGGTCGTTCTCGTGTTGGCGCTGTTCGCAGCTTGCGGAACCACTCCCGCAACTCCGGATAACACCGCTACGCCCGCTCCGGCCGCCCCGTCCGCAACCCCGGATGCTCCCGATGCTCCGGATGCTCCCGATGCTCCCGACGCTCCCGATGCCCCCGACGCGCCCGACTCCGGTCTTCCGTTCGCCGTCGACGCTGATGGTATAGCGACCGAGCCGTACGAATATCCTCTTCCTCTTACCGAAGACAGCGATACCGTACTGACTTACTGGCTCACGAACTATAATGCTCAGTACATCCCCGGTGACAAGACCTACGGCGATACCGAGCTTCCCGTGGAGGACAAGAACCGTACCGGTGTCAACATCGAGTACGTCATTCTTCCCCCGCAGAGCCGCGCCGAGAACTTCTCGGTCCTTCTTGCCGCTGATAACCTTTGCGACATGATGACCAACGCCTCCATGTACTATCCCGGCCCCATCAGCATGATGTTTGAAGAAGGCTATGCCGCGAACATCTATGATTACAAGGAGTGCATGCCCAACTACCTGTATCAGGCCAAGTATGCGTTCCCCGATGACAAGGCCACCTATGAGAACATCTTCTATGAAGATGACTTCGTTCCCTTTGCCTATTATCTGTCCCAGACTGAGTTCGTAGTCAACATGGGCTACTGCATCCGTCAGGACTTCCTCGACAAAGTCGGAATGAACGCCGATGACATCGTGACCTGGGCTGACCTCGAAGAGGCCCTCAAGGCCATCAAGACCACCATCGACACCGTCGAGTTCCCCCTGTGGATTGCCGGCACCCTCGAGTCCACCGGTTACTGGCAGTTCTGCGCCTCCTATGACACCCTTGCTCAGATAGTTTCCATCTCCCTGCCTCCCGTTTTCCTGCAGGATGGCAAGGTCCAGCTCGGCTGCTGCGCCGAGGGCGACAGAGGCCTTCTTGCTCAGCTCAACAGCTTCTACACCCAGGGTCTCATCAACCCCGACTGGTCCGGCTACATCTATGCTGCTCTGTTCAGCCCGCGTACCTATAACAACGAGACCGCTTACCAGAGCATGAGCGCCAGCGGCATCACCGAAGCCAAGGCTTACACCTCCGACCCGAACTGCAACTGGGTTCCCGTTCAGAGACCTCTCGTCTCCGACGACCAGATCATGCACGTCGGCACCAACATGGGCCGTGTTTCCGCCGGCAGCGTTGCGTTTGCCTGCAAGAACAACGACCTCGAGCTCTGCATGAAGTGGACTGACTACCGTTACAGCCCCTCCGGCGCTGAACTCTACACCTACGGTCCCGAGGGCCTTATCTGCGAGAAGGACGCCAACGGCAACTGGAAGAACACCGAATGGGCTCTTCACAATCCCGATGGCATTCCTCTTTCCGGCCTTATGGAGATCTACACCCTTGGCACGCTGGTCGAAGCCGGCATGACGAGATATGACAACTCCCTCCTCAACGATTCCGGTGCTGTTCCCCTTGCCGCCATCGAGTCCTGGACCTCCTGGCTCAATGCTCACTATGACGGAGCCGATGCGTTCCCGATCGGCGCTCGCCTCACTGTCGAGCAGGAAGAGGAACTCAGCGCTTACCGCGGTGACGTCATCACCTACATCGTCGAGAACTACACCGCGTTCATCTGCGGCAACAAGCCCCTGAGCGAGTTCGATGCTTACATCGCGCAGCTCAACGAGATGGGCCTTGGCCAGATCCTCGCGATCTATCAGGAAGCTTACGAAAATTACCTCGCCGCATAATCTGCGCAGATAATTCAATAAGTAACCGAACTGAGCGGATGGGCTTTTGCCCATCCGCTCTTTTTTGCGCCCTGCTCCGGGTTGATATCGAACGCCGTTTCCTATATAATGGCGCGTGGAAGGGGGAGTGCCTGAATGTATAAGCTCTTCATAGTCGAGGATGACCGCGGCATCGCGGCGGCTATCGCGGGGCAGGCAGAGGCGTGGGGACTTCGTGCCGAGTGCGTCAGGGACTTCCGCGCCGTGACGGACGAGGTAAAGGCGTTTGACCCGCATATCATCCTGCTCGACATAGGGCTCCCGTTCTACGACGGCTATTACTGGTGCTCCGAGATACGCAGATTCAGCAAGGTCCCGATAATCTTCATCTCGTCCGCGCTTGACAATATGAACATCATCATGGCAGTCAACATGGGCGCGGACGATTACATCGCCAAGCCCTTCGACATGAGCGTACTCATGGCGAAGGTACAGGCCATGCTCCGCAGGACGTATGACTTTGAGGTCGCGTCCAAGAATATCGAGCATAACGGTGCCGTGCTCGATACCGGCGAGCAGGTACTGCTCTGCGGCGGAGAAAAGATAGCTCTCAGCAAGAACGAATACCGCATCCTTCTATGCCTCATGGAAACCCCCGGAAGAGTCGTGAGCCGCGAAAAGCTCATGCAGAAGCTGTGGGAGACAGACAGTTTCGTAGATGAAAATACGCTGACCGTGAACGTGAACCGCCTTCGCAGAAAGCTTGCTGCCGCAGGGCTCGAGGGCTTTATCTCGACGAAGTTCGGCGTCGGCTATTACGTGGAGTGACGGCCATGCGGTTTATTGGACTTTATCTGCGCCGCATAGCGCGTTCTGCGGCGCTCTTCGCCATCGTGTGTGCGATATTCGTCGCCGCGCTCGTGCTGTCTGGGGTCCGGTTCGGGGTCATTGTATATCCTTTGATACTCTGCGCCGCCGTCGGCGCCGCGTTTCTCGTATTCGACTTCATCTCCGCCCGGAAAAAGTACCGCACTCTGCTCGATGTGAAAAAGAATACTCTGCTCCGACCCGAAGAGGTGCCCGCCGCGTCGACTCCCGCAGAGGAGGGCTTCCGCACACTCGCCGCCGTGATGGCGGAGGAGAAGGCGCACTCCGAGGCGAAGGCGGCAGCGCAGAAGTCGGAGATGACGGAGTATTACACGGCATGGGTGCATCAGATAAAGACTCCGATATCCTCCATGAATCTGACGCTCCAGGGCGAGGACACTCCCGTGTCGCGCACGCTCTCGGCCGATCTTTTCAGGATAGAGCAGTACGTCGAAATGGTACTGACGTACCTTCGTCTCGGCAGCGATTCGACGGACTTCGTCATCCGTCCCGTCAGCCTCGACGGAATCGTGAGGCAGTCTGTGCGCCGATTCTCCGGCGAATTCATCAACAGAAAGATAGCCCTGCACTACGAAGCTCCCGAGACAGAGGTCGTGACGGACGAAAAATGGCTCGCCTTTGTCGTCGAGCAGATCTTGTCCAACGCGCTGAAATATACGCCCGAGGGCGGTGACATCACCGTTTCGATGACCGGAGGAGACACGCTCAGTATCCGGGATACCGGCATCGGCATAGCGCAGGAGGATCTCCCGCGCATATTCGAAAAGGGCTTTACCGGCTATAACGGACGCTCACACCGCCGTGCGAGCGGGATAGGGCTTTTCCTCTGCAAAAGGATATGCGACAGCCTCGGCCACGGTCTTTCCGTCTCGTCCGAGCCGGGAAGCGGCACGGAGGTCCGCATCACGTTCGATATGCAGAGAAGAACGTTTGAATGAAATCTTACAAAAATGTTAGAATTAAAGCGGGAAATGTAAGCCTCTTATATGGCAAGCATTTCCCGCTCTTGATACAATGTCAGCGTAAAGGAGGCAGAGAATATGAGTCTGCTTGAAGTCAGCGACCTGAAAAAGGTCTATACGACGCGGTTTGCCTCGAACAAAGTCGAAGCGCTCAAAAATGTCAGCTTTTCCATCGAGCAGGGCGAGTACGTCGCGATAATGGGCGAGTCGGGCTCCGGCAAGACGACGCTTCTGAATATCCTTGCGGCGCTTGACAGGCCGTCTGCCGGCCGCGTACTGCTCGAGGGGCGCGATATCTCGCTGATAAAGGAATCCGAGCTCGCCTCGTTCAGGCGCGACAACCTCGGTTTCGTGTTTCAGGATTTCAATCTGCTGGATACGTTTTCAGTCGAGGATAACATATACCTGCCCCTTGTGCTTGCAGGAAAGAATTACAAGGAAATGCGCCAGCGCCTTGTGATGCTCACAGAACAGCTCGGTATAGGCGAACTGCTGAAAAAATACCCGTATGAGATTTCCGGCGGTCAGAAGCAGCGTGTCGCCGTAGCCCGCGCGCTCATAACCGACCCCCGCATACTGCTTGCCGACGAGCCCACCGGCGCGCTCGATTCCAAGGCGACGGACGAGCTGCTGCAGCTCTTCGGTGACGTGAACCGCCGCGGTCAGACGATACTTATGGTGACTCACTCCGTAAAGGCCGCGAGCCACGCAGGGAGAGTCCTTTTTATAAAGGACGGCGAGGTGTTCCATCAGATATACCGCGGTGAAAACTCCGACCTCAGCCTCTATCAGATGATATCCGACACGCTCACGATGATCCAGGCGGGCGGTGACAGACGATGAAGCTCGGCCTTTATCCGAAGCTCGCATGGACGGGCATCGTCAAAAACAGAAAGCTCTATTATCCGTATCTTTTGACCTGCATCTGCATGACGGCGATGCTGTACATCATCGAATTCCTCGCATTCAACGAATCCGTACGTCAGATACGCGGCGGCGGCACCATAACCGGGACGCTTGCCTTCGGCGGCGGCGTGATAGCGTTCTTCTCGCTCCTGTTTCTGCTGTATTCCGGCTCATTTCTCATCAGACGCAGAAATAAAGAGTTTGGCCTGTATAATATCCTCGGCATGGGAAAAGCGAACATAGCGCTCATACTGCTGTGGGAGACGCTGTTCTCGCTCGTCATATCCCTTGTCGGCGGGCTCGTCCTCGGCATACTTCTGAGCAAGCTCGCGGAGCTCGGCCTTGTAAACGTAGTCAAGGGAGAAGTGAACTTCACGCTCTCCGTCTCCGTGACCGCGCTCCTGCGTACGGTAGCCACATTCACCGCGATCTTCGTGATAATCTACCTGCGCGGCCTGATCAGGATCGGGAAAACGAACGCGATAGCTCTCCTGCGCAGTGAAAACGTCGGTGAAAAGCCTCCGAAGGCCAACTGGGTGCTCGGAGTCATCGGCATCGTCCTTCTTATCGCGGCGTATATAATCGCATTCAATACGAGGGACCCCTATTCCGCCTTTTTAAAGTTCTTTATCGCGGTGCTCCTTGTCATCGCGGGCACCTATCTCGTTTTCATTGCCGGGTCCGTGATGATATGCCGCCTCCTGCAAAAGAACAAGGGCTACTATTACAAGCCCAATCACTTTGTTTCCGTCTCGTCGATGGTTTACCGCATGAAGCGCAACGGAGCGGGACTTGCGACTATATGTATCCTCGCCACGATGGTCCTCGTCATGATTTCCTCGACGACGTGCCTCTATTTCGGAATAAACGATGTCGTGGAAAGCAGATATCCGTACGACGCGAATTACGTCTTCGGCCTGACCGGGCTCGACAGAGTCGGGGACGGAACGGTGGATGAGCTTTACGAGGCTGCGTGCGGCGCGGCGGAAAAAAGCGGCGGCGGGAAAGTTGAAGCCTATCCCGCAGCGCTCGTTTCAGGCAGATTCGAAAACGGCACGCTGTACTATGAGCTCGACTATTTCAAAATGCTCGGTATGCAGGACATCTGTACGGTCTATTTCGTCCCTCTCGAAAGCTATAACTCGTTAATGGGCCGGAGCGAGACTCTTGAGGAAGATGAGGTCTTCGTCTGGGAAGACTATAAGGGATACGGATACGATACCTTCACCGTGCACGGTGACAGAACGTACCGCGTCAAGGCCGAGCTTGATGAGATGCTCCCGAACGGGCTCGCGGCCGAGGATATTACCGACTGCCTGTTCGTCGTCCTGCCGGACTTCACCGCCGACCTCGAATATCTCTCCGGTCAGTCCGTCGGAGAAGAATTCACCGGTCCGGACGATGCCGTGCTCGACGTGCGTGTGTTCATTGGTTTCGATTTTGCCGAAGGGGAGTCTGCCGTTCCGGAAGCCATTTACGATCCCGTTTTGGGGGAGTTCAACGAGGGCGTATATTCGATGCGCATAGACGCGGGAGAAGCCAACGCCGAGGACTATATCGGAACGTTCGGCGGACTGCTCTTCCTCGGAATTTGCCTCAGCATCGTCTTTATTATCGCGGCGATACTCATCATCTACTATAAGCAGCTCTCCGAGGGCTATGAGGACAGAGCGCGCTTTGATATAATGCAGAAGATAGGAATGGACAAGAAAGCGATAAAGAAAAGTATAAATTCCCAACTCCTGACCGTGTTTTACCTGCCGCTCATTTTAGCGGCAATGCACATGGCTTTCGCGTTCCCGATGATAAAGAATATGCTGCGCGTATTCGCCCTGAAAAACGTCGGACTCTTCGCGATGACGACGCTGATAAGCTTCATCGTATTCGCGCTGCTTTATATGATCGTGTATCGTGTCACTGCGGGCACGTACTACCGTATCGTCAGCGGCGCAGGCGAAGAAAAGGAATAATGGAAAAAGCCCCGTACTTCTTGATAAGTACGGGGCCAATTCTATTCCGTCAGCTTATGAGCGGATCGACGAGCTTCACGCCCTCCGCTCCGTATTCCTTGCTTATTTCAATGAATATGTGCCATTCGGCCATGTCGGAAGTCCCGACCTCCGGCACGATGCGCGCTATTTCCGGCCGGATGAGATAGCGGACCGAGCCGTACGGGGAGGGGAGCAGATCGACCGCGGTCACCTCGTGCCTGACCGACCCGCTTCCTTCGCTGAGCAGGACGAGGATTATATCATGCGTCCCGAAAAATTCGTCGTCGTATTCCTCCATGACGTCGGCGAAGCCGGGAGTCATGTCTGACGCGAAAGTCTTGCGGCTCTCGAGAGAGTAAATGCCTTTGTTTTGCTCGTAATATTCATTGAGCTCATCCGCGGACGAAATCCAATAAAGCCCGGGATAATCCGCGTCCTCGACGTATCCGTTGGTACGCACGTACCGGGCCGTGAAATCAATGCTTTCTATGGACGGAAACACGATCCCGCCCTCGGCGGGAACGCTGATGTCCGGCGCTTCTTCCGAAATGCCCGGCGCCTCCTGCTCCTGCGGTGCGGAAGCCGCAGGCGCGGATGGCGTACCGGGCTCTGTATCGTTTGCCGCGCACCCCGCGGCGCCGAGTATCAGCAGCAGGCTCAGAAAACAAACGGCGAAGATCTTCATGATGTCCCGCACCTCCTTTGAAGATTTGACGCTGAAAGCCGAAAAAAGTTTCACCTATTGGACCGAATAAGCTGACCTGTGCAAAAAAAGGACCGTGATCCGATACGCTCGTATCAGGATTACGGTCCTGTTTTTGTGGAGCAGGGTACGGGAATCGAACCCGCCTCCTCGGCTTGGGAAGCCGATGTACTACCGATGTACTAACCCTGCGATATTCGGTGCTTGAATATTAGCACATCGAAACGTATTTTTCAACAGCGAATTTGTCGAAGAAAAATCAGTCGACGTCCTCGACGACCTCGGAGGGGTCGAGCTTTTCGGCAAGGAGCTTCGGATTGCGCATGAGGTACTTCATGTAGCGGAAGGCGACGGAGAAGTAGTGCCCGTCGCAAATACGTTCGTCGGACGTGACGGTGAAGTCGACATAGCGGTGCTCGCGGACGCTTCCGTCGCGCTGTACCTCGTTCTCGCTGCGCTTTGCGCCGATGGCGAGGAAGAGAGGGATGTCGCCGAAATTGTAGATGTGGTGGAATACGGGCGGGATGCCGAGAGAGCCGAGGTCGGTCACGACCATGCTCCCGTGGAACGGGCTTGCCCAGATGAGAGAGGCAGGGATGAGGTCGTGGTAGTCCATCCAGCGGAGGACGGAAAGGGCGGCCCTGATGAGGAAACGCGGGAACTTGGCGAAGATGGCGGCGATCTTGTCTGTGCCGGTCTCCTCGGTCTCCTCCTTGATGGCGGTGATGCACTCCTCGACCTTGTTATAGATATCGATGATGCTGTCGGTCGGGTCGAATCTGACCTTGAAGCAGGTCTCACCGCTGTCAATCGTCAGTTTCTTCTTGACGGTCATGACACACTCAATATAGTTCCTCGCATAGATGCGCTGACCTGCGACGTATCTGTTCAGCGCGGGATACTTCGCCACGGTGCGTGTATAGCACGCGAGGAAAAGATGGAGCGTCCCGATGCCCTTGACGCCGTCCGCACGCAGACCGCGAAGGAATTCTTCGCCCGTGGAGATATCGACCTTGTCGCTGAAATAGTTCAGCGAATCGTTCTTCTCCTTCATTATGAAGGGAGTAAAGGCGTAAAGAGGGTCGAGCGAACGGAGCCAACGGCCCGCTTTCCTGTCCCCGCGGCGTTTCTTTCTCGTTTCAGCCATGTGTTTTTCACCTCCGGTCACGAGGTCTTGTTTTGTTCAGTATAGCTTTTCGCCCTGCAATAATCAATCCCTTTATTCGCTCCGGCCCGCGTCATATTTCGGAGCGCGGACAAATAGTATGTAGCATGGACAAATACCTGACGGAAAAATACAATGAGGCGGCGCTCGTGCTGCCGAATGCCGTCCGCGGCAGGGCACTCTTTCTGGCGGACGCGGAGAAAGCGGAGACGGAGGAATTCAGGCTCCGCTGCGGGAGACCGCCCGCCGCCGTTATCCGCGGCGCGGAAAAGCCCATCTCCGATGTTCCAATCACCCCGCGCGACATCGAAGAGCTTATTGAGACGGCTTCCGCGTCATCGCGCCACTCCGTATCCGAGAGCATAAGAAACGGCTTCGTGACGGCGCGGGGCGGGCACCGCATCGGTATATGCGGGACCGCCGTGGTGACGGAGGGTGAGGTGACGTCGCTCCGGAGCCTCTCGTCGGCGTGCGTGCGCATAGCGAGGGAGATAGTCGGAGCGGGAAACGAAGTCGCCGGACGGATATGCGGAGCGGACGGCGTCCCGTGCTCAGCGCTTATCATTTCGCCGCCCGGAGCGGGAAAAACGACGCTTCTGCGAGACCTCGTGCGTATCTTCTCCGGGCGCGGAGCGCGCACTGCGCTCATAGACGAGCGCGGAGAGCTCGCGGCGGTGACGAAGGGCGTGCCGCAATTCGACGTCGGCGGTTGTACCGACGTGATGGAGCTCGCACCGAGAGACAGGGCGGTGCGATTCATGGTGCGCGCCATGTCGCCGCACCTCGTCGCCGTGGACGAGATATGCTCGGAGGAGGACGCGGCCGCGGTGCTCGAAGCGTCGGCAAGCGGATGCGTCGTGCTCGCAACGGCGCACGCATCCGATATGCACGACCTTGAAAGGCGCGGCGCCCTGCACGGACTCATCCGCAGCGGAGCGTTCACGTACTGTATCACGATAAGGAGAACAGACTCGGGGAGAGAGTACGAGGTGGGAGAATTCAAATGATATTGAGGATATTCGGCGCGGCGGCGGTCGTCGTATGCTGCTCTGCGCTCGGAATGAAATGCGCCGGAGGCTATGCGGCGAAGGTACGCACGCTGCGCGCTCTCATCGGGACGCTGACCGTCGCGCGCAGCGAGATATGTGATCTGCTTTCTCCCATGCCGGAGCTTATAGACATGCTCTCGGCGCAGGCCCCCGCGCACGCACGCGGCTTCGGGCGCGCGTGCGACGTCTGCATGAGGGCGGGGATGCCGTTCCCTCAGGCGTGGGAAAGGGCATCGGAGGAATTGAAGCATACAGGCGAGACGGCGGCGGAGGCCGTTGCCCGGCTCGGTGGATTTCTCGGACGGTTCGACGGCGAAACACAGCGCACGGAGCTTACCCGTACGATAGCGATACTTGACGGCGAGCTTGCCGCGGCCGAGGCTCAGCGCGGGAGCAGGGGCAAGACGTGCGCGGCGCTCGGAGTGGGCGTCGGTGTCATGCTCGCGATAATACTTATCTGAGGAACGCAGGATGGACGTAGACCTTATTTTCAAAATAGCGGCCGTCGGGATAATCGTCGCCGTGCTCAATCTGCTGCTTTCCCGCTCGGGAAGGGACGAGCAGGCGCTCATGATAACGATAGCGGGACTCATCGTCGTCCTCGTCATCGTAGTCCGGGAGATAAGCGACCTTTTCGCGCTTATCAAATCCCTCTTCGGCTTCTGATGGATACGCTCGTCAGAGGCGCCGTGATAGGAATAGCGGCGGCGGTGCTCGGCCTTGTGCTGAAAAAGACAAGCCCCGAGGCAGCGCTCATGCTCGCAGTTGCCGCCTGCGCCGCCATACTCATCGGCGCGTACGAAAAAGCGGACGAGGTGATGAGCTTTGCGGGCGAGGTCGCCTATGCGGGCGATCTCACGCCGGAGCTGACTGCGCCCGTCCTCAAATGCACGGGGATAGCTGTCGTCAGCAAGATCTCGGCCGACGCCTGCCGCGATGCGGGCGCATCGTCCGCAGCGGGAGCCGTCGAGCTCGTCGGAGCTGTATCCGGCATCGCGGTCAGCATCCCGCTGATAAGGTCCGTCTTCAATATACTCGCAGGGGTGATCTGATTTGACGGACAAACTCAAAAAGAGAGCCGTGACCGCCGCCCTCGTCTGCATGATCGCCGCGTTTCTCGCCGTTCCGGCCTTCGCCTATTCGGATGTTGAAGAGCAGGCGATCGCCGCAGGAGTATATGAGGTCGAGGCCTCGCTCGACGCGGAGGCGTCCGGGCTGATGGAGGGCATCTCGGCTTCGGATACGGATACGGCGGGATCTTTCGGTAAGCTCATGAAAGCGATAAAGGCGCTTTTGCCGGACGTGCTTTCCGCCGCGCTCCGCTCCGGAGCCTCCGTAATGATAATAGCGGCGCTCTGCTCCGTCGCTCAGACAGTGCTCGATACGGCGGAATCGCGGTGGTCGGACGGCGTGTCCCTTGCCGGGATAGCAGCTGTGTCCCTCTGCGTATTCGGCACGTCGAAGGGCTTTATCGGTCTCGGCGGCGAGACGCTCGACCGGCTTGACAGCTTCTCGAAGGTGCTGCTTCCGACGATGACCGGGCTTGCCGCGGCGAGCGGGGAGGCGGCCTCATCAGCGGCGAAATATGCCGCCGCGTCGCTCTTCATCGACGTTCTCATAACGCTCGCGCACGATCTTATCCTGCCGCTCATATACGCTTACGGAGCCGCGGTGGTCGCGCAGGCGGCGTTCGGGAATAAAAGCCTTGCCGCCGCGGTATCTCTGCTGAAATGGCTCGCGGGAGTGATGATGACCCTGCTCGTGCTCGCGTTCATAGTCTACCTCGGGCTGACAGGGGTAGTCTCCGGCGTGACGGACGCGGCGGCCCTGCGCCTTGCGAGGACGGCGATCTCGACGGCGCTTCCCGTAGTCGGGAGCATAATGTCGGACGCCGCGGCGTCGGTGCTTTCGGGCACGTCACTTCTGCGCGGCACGGTCGGCGTATTCGGCATACTCGGCATAACAGCCGTCTGCGCCGTGCCTTTTCTGAGGCTCGGAGCGCATTTCCTCGTCTACAAATCCGTATCGAAGCTGACCGCGGGCTTCTGCGGGAGCAGGATGGAGAGCCTTATAGGCGGACTTGCCGGCGTATTCGGCCTCGTGCTCGGCCTCGCCGGCTCCTGCGCCGTCATGCTCTATATATCACTGATATCCCTTATAAAGGTCGTGACGTACTGATGGGTGCTCTGAGAAGCTGGATACTGAGCCTTGCGGCGGTCGGCGTGATAGGCTCCGCCGCGCTGTCCGTGACGCTGTCGGTGAAAATGAAGCGGGTAGTCTCGCTCGCGTGCGCGTTCCTCGCCTCGGCCGTGATGCTCTCGCCGATAGGGAGACTAGCAGGCGTGAGCTTTGATGAGCATGGCTTCGAAATAAACGATGATAGTGTCAGCTCGGCTCTGGAGGAAAAAAACGCGGAGCTCCGCGCAGATATCATAGCGCGTGAAACGGAGGCATATATTGTGAACAAAGCACGGGGATACGGCGCGGAGGTCACGGCAGAGGTCTCTCTTACCGGGGAGGGTGTCCCGTACTCCTGCGCTATAAGCTCGGACAGCGGCGGTGCGGTCAGATTCGTCTTATCCGAGGCGATAGAGTCCGACCTCGGCATACCGCGCGAGCGTCAGTACTGGGGATAAACATGGCAGTAATGATCACCGACCTTAAATCGCTTGGGAACGCGGCGGCGGAAAAGCTGAAAAAGAACCGTGTTCTGCTCATAGCGCTCGCGGCGGGTATACTGCTCCTGCTCATACTGCCGCGCGGCGAGAGCGGGCAGAAAACGGACGCTGCCGATTCCTTCGCGTCGCCGGAATTCTCTCTTGAAGACGAGGAAGAGAAGATAGCCGACGCTCTCTCCAAAATAGAGGGGGCGGGGAAGGTGACGGTGCTTCTCACGCTACGGAGCGGGATGAGCCGCGAGATCGCCGAGGATGAGAAATTCGAGCACACGGACCGCGGCGATGACGCCTCGACCTCGACCTCGCGGAGCTCCGTCAAACTGCAGAGCGGCTCCGGCACGCAGGAGGCGCTGACGCTGCGCTACGAGTACCCGGAGTACCAGGGGGCGCTCGTCATAACCTCGAGCTCGAATCCGAACGTGAAGCTAATGATAACGCAGGCAGTCATGTCTCTGACCGGCCTGACCTCGGATAAAGTCACAGTTGTAAAGGGACAATGACTATCTGTAAAGGAGACCTGAAAGATGAAGTCCAAAATCTTCAAACGAAACGCGATAATACTTACCGTGATAATGTTCGTCTGCGTCGCAGTATATCTCAACTGGGCGTACGGAGGCGAGGGCGAGCGAGCCGGAGAGGTAATGGAGAGCGGGGAAGAATATTCCGAGGATGCGGGGCTCTTTTACACCGATGACGGCATCGAGGTCTCGGCGCCGTCGGAGGCTCAGCTCAGCGACTATTTCGCGACTGCGCGCCTTACCAGACAGCAGGCGAGGGACAGCGCCGTCGGAGTCCTGCGTGAGTCGCTCGATGCGCAGGCTGTGTCGCAGGAGGCCAACGACAGGACACTCGGTGAGATATCGGCCCTTGCCGAGTCGAGCATCACCGAGGCGGAGATAGAGACGCTCATCATGGCGAAGGGCTTTGAGGAATGCGTGGCGTTTCTCAGCGAGGATTCAGTCATCGTGGCTGTTCCTGCTCCGCCGGAGGGGCTGAGTACCGCCTCCGTTTCGCGGATAACCGACATAGCCCTCTCCGAAACGGGACTCGAGACCGACCAAATCAAAATTATTGAGGTGAAATAGCTTCCTTTTTTGAAAAGTATGTGATAGAATATGCCAAAGATATAGTCAGGAGGTGTCTGAAATGGGTGAGAACAAAGGCTACATTACCATGGAGGACGTTGGCGGAAGCATCAACATTTCCGAGGAAGTCATCGGAATAATCGCGGTCGAGGCCATAGGCCAGGTCGAGGGCGTCGCTTCCGTCTCAAATACTCTCGGAAACGACATCGCGGAGCTCTTCGGAAAGAAAACGCCGATGAAGGGCGTCACGGTCGACAAGGACGGCGACAAGCTCGTCATCAACGCGCACATTACCGTGTCCTACGGCTATACCATCAACACCGTCGCGGAAAATGTCCAGGCGGCGGTCATTGAAGCCATAGATTCCATGACGGGGATCAAGGTCAGCGCCGTGAACGTGCACGTCAACGCGATATCCTTCCGCAAAGAAGAAAACGCATGACCCTCATCGCCGGCGGGGGACGATTTCCCCCGCCGACTTATTATACCTTGATTAGCCGCAGCGCGGCCGGAGGCACTTATGACAAGAACTGCTGCCAGGGAAATAGCCGTCCACCTCTCCTTTGAGGCGGGCGTGAACCGGGTAAAAGCCGAAGAACTGCTCGATACCGTGTTCGAGCCGGAGTACTACGCGACCCTCGCTCAGGAGGACGAGCTCTATTCCGAGTATCCCGACGAGAAACAGATGGAGTATATCCGCAGGATGACCCTCGGTGTTTCCGAGCACATGGCGGAGCTTGATACTTATATCGAGAAGTATGCGAAGAACTGGCGCGTGGGCAGGATATCCCGTGTCGCCGTCGCCATCATGCGCATCTGCATGTACGAGATACTGTACATGCCCGAGATACCCGATGCCGCTTCCGTGAACGAAGCTGTCGAGCTTACGAAAAAGTACGAGGATCAGGAGGTCGCTTCGTTTGTAAACGGCATCCTCGGCTCGTACATCAAAGGTGAGAAGAACATTGACTGACCGAGTCTGTCTGGCCTTCGATACCAGCAACTACACGACCTCTGTCTGCCTGTATGACGGTACCTCCGTCAGCAGTGCGGAGCGTCTGCTTCCCGTCGGGGAGGGTGAGCTGGGCCTGCGCCAGAGTGACGCGGTCTTTCATCATACCCGCGCTCTTCCGGAGCTTGTCGAGTCCCTCGGCGGCGTGAGTCCGTGCGCCGTCGGCGCGTCGGACAGACCGAGGGAGGCGGAGGGCTCATACATGCCCTGCTTCCTCGTCGGCACCTCGATGGCCCGGGGGCTCGCGGCGGTCCTCAGCGTACCCTGCGTATTCTTCACGCATCAGCAGGGTCATGTGGCCGCCGCTGCTTATTCTTCGGGGCATCCGGAGCTGCTTGACGCGCCGCTTCTCGCGTGGCATCTCTCCGGCGGCACGACGGAGCTCCTGCTCGTGAAGCCGGACGGGAAGAACTCAATTTCATGCCGTAAAATAGGCGGCACGACGGATATTTCTGCCGGTCAGCTTCTTGACAGAACGGGGCAGAAGCTCGGCGTCCGTTTCCCCGCGGGAAAGGCGCTCGACGCGCTTGCCGCAGGAGCCGGAAAGGATGCTTACAAAGTCAAAGTGTCCGGCATGGGATTTTCGCTTTCCGGCATGGAGAACAAGACTGCGCAGCTCATCGCCTCCGGCGCCGAGAAAGAGGCTGTCGCGGGCTTTGCGCTCAATACGATAGCTCTCGCCGTCAAGTCGGCGACGGAGCAGGCAAAAAAGGAATTCGGGGACCTGTCGGTCCTGTTTTCGGGCGGCGTATCGGGAAGCACGGTACTGCGCTCTGTCATGACGGACGGCATTTTCGCCGAGCCCCGCTATTCCTCCGACAATGCGTTCGGAACGGCTATCCTGACGTACAGGACGGTGAATAGATGAACGATAGGATCTACGACGTATCGGAGCTCAACGCGTATATCAAGGAGCTCCTCGATTCGGATTCGCTGCTCGGCGGAGTATACGTCCGCGGCGAGCTCTCGAACTATAAGATATACAGCTCGGGGCATCACTACTTCACGATAAAGGACAAGGACGCCGCCATACGCTGCGTCATGTTCAAACGTGAGGCCTCGTCCATCAAGTTTCGCCCGGAGGACGGGATGAAGGTAATAGCGTTCGGCCGTGTGACGGTTTATCCGCGCGACGGGCAGTATCAGCTCTACTGCTCCGCGATGACTCCGCTCGGAGTCGGCGACCTCTATTACGCCTTCGAGCAGCTCAAAAGCAAGCTCTCGGCCGAGGGCCTTTTCGACAAGGCACACAAGAAGCCGCTCCCGCGCTTCCCGGCAAGGATAGCGCTCATAACGTCGGGCTCCGGCGCGGCGGTCCACGACATGATAAGGATACTCGGCAAGAGATTCCCGCTCAGTAAGGTCATCGTGATGCCAGTCAGAGTGCAGGGAGTCGAGGCTCCGCCCGAGATAGTCGGCGCCATCCGCTATGCCAACGCCCACAAGGTCGCGGATCTGATAATAACCGGGCGCGGCGGCGGCTCGATAGAGGACCTCTGGGCCTTCAACGACGAAAGGGTCGCGAGAGCCGTATATGATTCGGAAATACCCGTCATCTCCGCCGTGGGACACGAGCCGGACGTGACCATCTGCGACTACGTCGCGGACGTACGTGCCGCGACGCCGTCAAACGGCGCGGAGCTCGCCGTGCCCGACTGCACGGAGCTCGCGGCGGCCATAATGTCGGATGCTGTCAGGATGCAGAAGGCGATGCACCGTATTGCCGAGCGTCAGGCCTCGCGGCTTGACCGCGTGAAAAACTCCGTCCCGTTCCGCGACCCGGTCTCCATTATCCGCGACAGACGGCTTGCCCTCGACGGGCTGACGGCGTCCGCCGTGAATTCGGGTAAGGAACTCATAAACGAAAAGAGAACGGCCTTCCTCGGCCTCGCCGCCTCGCTCGATGCGCTCAGCCCTCTCAAGGTGCTGACACGCGGATACGGTGTCGTGACGGATGAAAAGGGAAGAGCCGTGCGCAGGGCTTCCGACGCGGAAGTCGGAGATAAGCTGCACGTCAGATTGTCGGAGGGCTCGCTCGACTGCGAGGTGACCGGCAGAAAGGATGCGTAATATGGATACACCGACCTTTGAAAAATCCATGGCGAGACTCGAGGAGATAGTCGCTCTGCTCGAACGCGGCGACACACCGCTCGAAGAGTCGCTGAAGCTTTTTGAGGAGGGCTCCGCTCTCATCCGTTCGTGCAGCGGCATGCTCGATAAGGCCGAGCAGGTCGTCGTGAGGCTCTCCAAGGGGCCGGACGGCGAGCCCGTCGAATCGGAGTTCCTCGATGAAGATCGCTGAGTTTTCCGCAAGGCTCGAGGGATACAGGCTCACGGTCGAAAAAAGGCTCTCGGAGCTTTTCGCGGGGCTCGATGCCGATATCTCGCCGCTCGGCGAAGCCATGAGATACAGCCTGCTCGCGGGCGGGAAAAGGCTCCGCCCGGCGCTCGTCCTTGAATTCGCGCGCCTCTGCGGCGGGGAAGACGTTATCGACGTCGCCTGCGCCGTCGAACTTTTGCACACTTATTCGCTCATCCATGACGATCTCCCCTGCATGGATGACGATGATATGCGCCGAGGCCGCCCCTCGAATCACGTGGTTTTCGGAGAGTGGCAGGCGCTTCTCGCGGGAGACGCCCTGCAGGCCGAGGCCTTCCTTCTCATAGCCCGTGCCGCCCTGCCGGACGCGAACCGTATTGAGGCCGTCCGCATACTCGGAAGCGCCGCCGGCGTGGAGGGCATATGCTCCGGGCAGTATCTCGATATAATAGGCGAGGGGAGCGGGAGGACCGTGGAGGAGCTCGCGCGGATAAACCGCTATAAGACCTCCGCGCTCATAAGCGCGTCCTGTATGCTCGGCTGTGCCGCGGCGGGAGTTTTTGACGAACGCATGACGGCGGCGGGCAAGTTCGGTGAGGCACTCGGCCTTGCCTTCCAGATACGCGATGACATCCTCGATATAGAGAGCACTTCCGCTGAGCTCGGCAAAAACGTCGGCTCTGATAAGGAACGCGGTCTTGAGACCTTCGCGACCCTACTCGGAACGGAGAGGGCCGAAAAGGTCGTATCGGAGCTCGGCGAAGAGGCAAAAAAGGCTCTCCGCGCGGGATTTGCAGATACCGGCTTCCTCGAATGGCTCACGGACGAGCTCTCCGTGCGCAGAAACTGACGGTTGGTGATCAAGATGAGATACGTATTCAAGGTCGGAACGTCGACACTTATCAGAGAGGGCGGTCAGCCCGATCTGAGAACGATGGACAAGCTCGCGAGAGTACTGTCCGATATACGCGGCTGCGGCAACGACGTAGTCCTCGTCAGCTCCGGCGCGATAGGTGTCGGAACGAAAAAGCTCGGCATGGCCAGGCGCCCGACGGAGCTGCGCTATAAGCAGGCTGCCGCCGCGGTCGGTCAGTGCGAGCTGATGCATCTATATGACAAGCTCTTTTCCGAGTACGGGCAGACCGTCGCGCAGATACTCCTCACCGACGAGGACGTCGAAAGCGAAGCGGGAAGGGAAAACCTCGTCCGCACGTTCGACTCCCTGCTCGAGCTCGGAGTCATACCTGTCGTGAATGAACACGACTCGGTATCCTCCGCGGAAATTGAGACGGGGCATACGAAGGTACTCGGCGATAACGACTCGCTCTCGGCCATCGTCGCGGGCTTCTGCGCCGCAGACAGACTCGTCATACTTACGGACATCGACGGCCTTTACGATGGCGACCCGAAGGACCCGTCGAGCAGGCTCATCCCGCTCGTCACCGAGATAACCGACGATATGTTCGCCTTCGTCGGCGGCAGCGGTACCGCGTGGGGCACCGGCGGCATGGCGACGAAGCTGAACGCCGCCCGCTATGCCATGGCGCGCGGGATAGACACGTACATAATTTCAGGCGCTAACATGGATGGGATATATGACATCATCGACGGAAAAGAGATAGGCACCCGCTTTTCCTCCGGAGGTAAATGATATGACGGAACTTGAAAAGCTCGCTTCAAGAGCACAGAAGGCTTCAAGGCAGCTCGCGTGCTGTGCTCCAGAACGGAAAAACGCCGCGCTTCGTGCCATAGCCGAGGCGCTCCGCTCAAACTGCGCCGGGATACTCAAAGCGAACGACGCCGATATGGCAAGGGCCGCCGCGAACGGCACAAAGCCCTCCATGCTTGACAGACTCAAGCTTACCGAGGAGCGCATCGCCGGGATCGCCGACGGCGTATTGCAGGTCGCGGCACTTGATGACCCGACTGGCCGCATCGTCTCGCGCACGGAGAGACCCAACGGACTCGTCATCGAGAAGGTCACGGTGCCTCTCGGCGTTATCGGCATCATCTACGAGGCCCGCCCGAACGTGACTGCGGACGCCGCCGTTCTCTGCCTCAAGGCGGGAAGCGCGGTGGTACTGCGCGGCGGCAGCGAGGCGGTAAATTCGAGCCGCGCCATAGCGGACGTCATGCGTGCCGCGATAGCCTCCGAGGGCCTCCCGGAGGACGCGATATGCTTCGTGGACGACACCTCGCGCGACATCGCTCGCGGAATGATGGAGCTCAAGGGCTACATCGACGTGCTCGTTCCCCGCGGCGGAGCGGGACTCATCCGCACCGTGGTAGAGAACGCGAAGGTCCCCGTCATTGAAACGGGCGTCGGTATATGCCATATCTACGTTGAGAAGACCGGCGACCTCGTCATGGCGTCGGAGATAATCAAAAACGCCAAGTGCTCGCGCCCGAGCGTGTGCAACGCGGCCGAGTGCCTTATCGTTGACGAGGCGGTCGCACGGGAATTCCTGCCTCTTGCCGCGGCGAAGCTGGACGAATACAGCGTCGAGATAAGAGCCGACGAAAAGGCCTCCGCCGTCCTCGGAGAGCGTGCAATACCGGCGTCCGACGCCGATTTCGACACGGAATTTCTCGATTACGTCCTTGCCGTCAAGGTCGTTTCGGGCGTTTCCGAGGCGATAGATTTCATAAACGAGCACGGCACGCGCCACTCCGAGGCCATCGTAACGCGCGATGAAAATGCCGCCGCGCGCTTCCTCAATGAGGTAGACGCCGCCGCCGTATACGTCAACGCCTCCACGAGATTCACCGACGGCGGAGAGTTCGGCCTCGGCGCCGAGCTCGGCATTTCCACTCAGAAGCTGCACGCCCGCGGACCCATGGGTCTCGAGCAGCTGACGAGTACGAAGTACCTTGTCAGGGGAAACGGACAGATAAGATAAGCAATAGTGTACAAACATGGCCGGCCCGGAGGGGCCGGCCATGTTTTTTTCTCCAAAGAAAGCCCAAATACAAATAAAGAGGCAAATCCGATTGACGATGATTTACATAAATGATATAATAACATGATAATATGTGCTGATTGTAAGTTGGAGGTCTCCATGTGGCTCTGTGATAAATGGAAAGATTACGAACTGCTCGACTGCTCCGGCGGCGAGAAGCTCGAGCGCTGGGGCGACGTACTGCTCGTCCGTCCCGATCCCCAGGCTATATGGAAGACCGAGCGCACGCTCGCGGCTTGGAAGAAGCCCGACGCGCGCTACATCCGCTCGTCGACGGGCGGCGGCCGCTGGGAAAACCGCAGAGCGCCTGACGTATGGCAGGTGGGTTACGGTCAGCTCCGCTTCAACGTGAAGCTGATGAACTTCAAGCACACGGGCATATTCCCGGAGCAGGCCTCGAACTGGGACTATATCATCGATAAGGTGTCGTCCGCGGGGAGACAGCTGAATGTTCTCAATCTCTTCGCCTACACGGGTGCGGCGACGCTCGCGGCGGCCTCCGCGGGAGCAAGCGTCTGCCACGTTGACGCGGCGCGCGGCATGGTTGCGTGGGCGAGAGAAAACGCGCAGACCTCCGGCCTTGCCGACAGACCCATCCGCTGGATAGTCGATGACTGCGCCAAGTTCGTCGAGCGCGAGATAAAGCGCGGAAGGCGATACGACGCAATAATCATGGATCCTCCGAGCTACGGCAGAGGCCCGTCGGGTGAGCTCTGGAAGCTCGAAGACGACCTTTTCGACTTCGTATCCCTCTGCGCGGGCGTCCTCTCCGACAATCCTTCCTTCGTTATCATCAATTCCTATACGACGGGACTTTCCCCGTCAATACTGACGTACATGTGTCAGACGATATTCAAGCCGCGCTTCGGCGGCTCGTCGGAGAGTCGGGAGCTCGGCCTTCCGGTGACGGCGAGCGGACTTGCGCTTCCGTGCGGGGCGACCTGCCGTTGGAGCGTATGACGGGAAAATGGATATGGAAAGTATTATTTCGATAAAAGACCTCATTTTCGAATACGATTCGAACGAGACCGTCACACGGGCGATAGACGGCATCACGCTCGACATTGAGCGCGGCAGCTTCGTCGCCGTGCTCGGGCATAACGGCTCCGGCAAATCGACGCTCGCAAAGCTGCTCAACGGCATACTCGTACCGACCTCGGGAAGCATCCTCGTCGACGGTATCGACACGAGCGACGAGGAACGCCTCATGGACGTACGCCACTGTGTCGGCATGGTGTTCCAGAATCCGGACAACCAGATAGTCGCCAACGTCGTCGAGGACGACGTCGCGTTCGGCCCGGAAAACCTCGGCATCGAGCCCGCGCAGATAAGGGAGCGCGTGGATGAAGCGCTTGCCGCCGTCGGGATGACGGAATTCGCGGGCCACGCGCCGCATCTTCTCTCGGGCGGCCAGAAGCAGAGAGTCGCGATAGCGGGCGTGATCGCGATGCGTCCGCGCTGTATAGTCCTTGACGAGCCCACCGCGATGCTCGACCCCGTAGGCCGCGAGGACGTCATAAGGACCATCACGGAGCTTAACAAGAAAAGCGGCATCACCGTGATACTCATAACGCACCACATGAACGAGACGATAGACGCCGACAGACTCATAGTCATGGCCGGCGGCAAGGTCGTCGAGGACGGGGCTCCGCGTGAGGTCTTCACCCACGTGGAGAATATGAAGAAGTACGGTCTGACCGTTCCTGAGACGACGGAGCTTCTGTATGAGCTCCGGGCCGAGGGCATCGAGCTTCCTCTCGACGCGCTGAGCGTTGAGGAATGCGCAGAGTGCATCTACGAAAAACTGAGCAGTCAGTCTGTTTGACAGGCAGCGTCCTGCCAGGAGGCGACCCGAGACGAGTCGGGCGCCTACCAACGCTCTTTCAGCGGCAAAAAGGAATGAAGACATGGCTCCCATAATCAGTACGGAAAATCTCCGCCACCTGTACAGCGAGGGTACTCCGTTCGAGCACGTGGCGATAGACAATATCAATTTTTCCGCGGAGAAGGGTGACCTCATCGGCATCATCGGTCATACCGGCTCCGGCAAATCGACGTTCATCCAGCATCTGAACGGACTTATGCGCCCGACCTCGGGGAAGGTCCTGTTCAACGGGCAGGATATATTCGAATCCAAGAGCGTGACGCGCGAGGTGCGCTTCCACGTGGGACTCGTTTTCCAGTACCCCGAATATCAGCTCTTCGAGGAGACCGTATACAAGGACATAGCCTTCGGTCCGAAGAACATGAAGCTGTCGGACGATGAGATAGACATTCGCGTCCGCGGAGCGGCCGATTTCGTCGGAGTAGACCCTGAGCTGCTCGATAAGTCGCCGTTCGACCTTTCGGGAGGTCAGAAGCGCCGCGTTGCGATAGCGGGCGTTATGGCCATGCAGCCTGACGTTCTCATCCTCGACGAGCCCACCGCGGGTCTCGACCCCGCAGGGCGCGACAGCATCATAACCAACATAAGGCGATATCACGACGCGACGGGATGTACCGTGATCCTCGTTACCCACAGCATGGAGGAGATAGCCCGCAGCGTGAACAGACTCGTGGTCTTCAACAAGGGCCATATACTTATGGACGGGTCTCCCGCCGACGTGTTCGAGCACGACGAGGAGCTCCGCGCCGTGGGACTTTCCGTTCCGGAGGTCTCGCTCGTCGCAAAAAGGCTCCGTGAACTCGGACTTCCGATCGGGAACTCCGTATATACGGTCGCGCAGGCGAAAAAGGCTCTTCTCGCCATGAGAGGGGGTGCCGCAGGTGCTCCGTGACGTTACTCTCGGTCAGTATTTCCCGGGAAATTCCATCGCTCACAGGCTTGACCCGCGCACGAAGCTCGTCCTGACGCTGGTATATATAGTGACGCTTTTCCTTGCCGTGAACTATATCTCCTATGCGTTCATGATAGCCGTGCTCGCCGCCTGCATCATCGTCTCGAAGATAAAGCTCAGGACGATACTCCGCGGCGTAAAGCCACTTATTATCGTCATAATCATCACGGGCCTTCTCAATCTGTTCTATACGCAGGGCGAGCCCCTCGTGAAGTTCTGGATATTCACGATAACTTTCGAGGGCATCAAGCGCGCCGTTTTCATGATCCTCCGCATCGTCATGCTCATCATGGGAACGTTCCTGCTTACGTACACGACCTCGCCCGTAGCGCTGACAGACGGTCTTGAAAGCCTGCTCAGCCCTTTGAAAAAGATAAAGTTCCCCGTGCACGAGCTCGCGATGATGATGAGCATAGCCCTCCGATTCATCCCGACTCTCATCGAGGAGACGGACAAGATAATGAGCGCGCAGAAGGCGCGCGGCGCGAATTTCGAGACGGGAAGCATTTTCCAGCGTGCAAAGGCCCTGCTCCCGCTGCTCATCCCTCTGTTCATCAGCGCCTTCCGCAGAGCGGACGAGCTCGCCGTCGCGATGGAGAGCCGCTGCTACAACGGCGGAGAGGGCAGAACGAAGATGAAGCGCCTTCGCATGGCCGGCATCGACTGGGTCGCGCTCATCCTCGGCGCCGTGCTTCTCGGCGTTATGATAACGATGAATATCATGAAGATATAGGACGGTCGTTTCAATGCGGACAATCGCCGTACGCATCGCCTATGACGGTGCGCAGTATCACGGATGGCAGATCCAGAAGAACAACATAACCGTTCAGGAATGCGTGACGGATGCAGTCCGGAAGATCGTCAAGGAGCCGGTCAGCGTAGTGGGCTGCGGACGCACCGATGCGGGAGTTCACGCGGAGCGCTACTGCGTCAGCTTCCGGACGGACGCGTCCATCCCGGCAGACAGGCTTCCGCTCGCGCTGAATGCGCTTCTTCCGGGCGATATAGCCGCCGTCGAAGCCGTTGACGCGGAGGACGATTTCAACGCGATACTCTCGTGCAGGGGCAAGGAATACACCTACCGCATCCTCAATTCGAGGACGAGAGACCCGTTCCTCGAGCACCGTGTGTGGTTTTATCCCTCAAAGCTCGATCTCGCTGTTCTTCAAAAGGCGGCCTCCTGCTTCGTCGGGACGCACGATTTCGCCGCCGTCCGCTCCGTTGGCACGGAGACGAAAACGACCGTAAGGACGGTGAGCTACTTCGACGTCGCGCGCGAGGGCGATATGATAATTTTCAAGGTCTTCGCAGACGGGTTCCTTTACAACATGGCCCGCGCCATGGTGGGAACTGCCGTTTACGCCGCGATGGGGAAGATAGCGCCGGACGAGATCCCGCAGATACTCGATTCCCGCGACCGCAAGCTCGCGGGTCCGACCGCGCCTCCGCAGGGGCTGTATATGACCCGTGTCGTCTATGACGGGCCCGCGGGAGAAATGATGCGTCATTAAGGGGCATAATATGAAAAAGAGGAAAAAACTTATCGGAGCGATCATCTCTGCCGTCGTGCTCGTTGCACTGATAGTGGGAGCCGTATACCTTATCGCCCATAAGGATATTTTCTCCGACGGCGGATTCGATTCGATGATACAGAAGGTCTTTCACTCGAAGGAGAAGAAGGACGACAAAATATACTTTGACGTCTATTCCGAGAGCACGTTCGCTTCCATGGACGATATGCTCGCCGTCGCGTCCGACGCAGGTATCTCCGTTTACGATACCTCCGGTGAACGTACCGCAGCCTATAACGTTCAGCTGAGATCGCCGCACGTGACCTGCGGTGACGCCGCGGCTCTCGTGTGGACATCCGGCGACAAGGTCATCTACTGCGTACGTGACGGAGAAACGATCGGGAGCTTCGATGCGAGCGGAGACGTCATTGGCGCAAAAATGAACAAAAACGGCTGGTTCGTCGTCTCATCTGAGGACGCGGGCTACAAGGCTGCCGCCACGGTATACGATGCTGCCGGTGCTGCCGTCTACAAATGGTTTTCCGGCGAGGGCTATCTCATCGACGCCGCCGTCGCGCCCGGAAATCAGAGACTCGCAGTTTCCACCATAACGGAAAACGGCGCAAGGCTCCTCAGCTTCTCGCTTGACAACGAGACGGGGAAGGGCGAATTCACGGCGGAGGATACTCTCTTTATCGAGATCGGCTTCATGTCCGATTCACGCATCTGCGCGCTGAGTGAGCACGCACTGTATTTCCTGCCGTTCAATCTCTCGTCTTCCGACGTGTATGATTATCCCGAGGAGTATCTGCGCAATTTCAGCTTTGAGGGCGACGGATTTGCCGCGCTCCTCCTCGGCAAGTACAGGACGGGCAACGACGCCCGCCTCGTGACCGTGGATGATTCCGGCCGCGAGATAGCGTCTGCGGAGCTGACCTGCGAGGTGCTTTCCATGACGACCTCCGGCAAGTATACTGCCGTGGCGTTTGCGGATGACAGCGTCGTCGTATATAATGAAAAGCTCGAGCCGGTGCTTGAAAAGACCGGCCTTATCGGACTTCGCGGAGCATACGTCAGGTCCGACGGCAGCGCCGTTGTCGTAACTGCGGCGGAGGCATATCTGATCAACGACTGACGGAGGTGATACCGTTGATTTCGGTCCTAATCGATATCGTTCTTCTTTTGATCATCGCTTTGTGCGCATACAAGGGATATAGAAAAGGCCTTATTCTCGGCATTAGCGGTATTCTTGCCATTGTCATATCCCTGTACGGTGCGAATCTAATCGCGGAGACCTATTCTCCCGAATTTACGGACGTCATACAGCCGTTCGTGAGCGGCATAGTATACAAGTCCGTCGACGAGGCCGAGGAAAAGACTCAGGAGAAGGACTACGTTTACGTCGGGCCCGAAGAGGGTGAGGATGACGAGACGTATGCCGTGAGCTACGAGAGCCTGCGCAATATCGGCATACTGAAGACTGCTGCCGAGAGGATAACGGACGACGTGCGCGGCAACGTGTCGAAGGTCGGGCACGAGCTCAAGGAGGCTCTCTCCGAAAAGCTGACGTCGACAGCGGCGTACGTACTTACGCTCGTCATTTCGTTCATCCTTATAATGATAATCTTCACGGTCATAGCGAATATCGTCAATCTCGCATTCAAGCTGCCCGGGCTCGAGTTCCTCAACGAGATCCTCGGCCTGGCCTTCGGCCTTTGCAAGGGCCTGATATTCGCCTTCGCGATCGCGTGGGTCGTCCGATTCCTTGGGTTCATCATCCCCGAGGAGATAATCGACAGGACGCTCCTGCTCGACTGGTTCATTGAAATGAATCCCATTCCCGCCATACTCGGCATTTAACAGATAGAAAAATTTGAAAGGTAACGTTACGTCAGATGAATCTCCCGAATATGCTGTCCCTGCTCCGGTTGTGTATGGTCCCGCTTTTCGTCATCTCGTATTTCAGCAAGGTCGAGGGCTCCGACATTGCCGCACTCGTGATCTTCATCCTCGCCGCGATAACTGACGTGCTCGACGGGATGATAGCGAGAAAATTCAATAAGATATCCAATCTCGGCAAGGTGCTCGATCCGCTCGGTGATAAGCTGATGGCGCTGTCCGCTCTGGCGTGCATCACGATAGACAGGGTCATACCTCTGTGGGCCGTCATCGTGCTCCTCTGCAAGGAAATGCTTATGGGCGCCGGGGGACTGTATGTATACCGTAAAAAGGCTTTCATGCCTCCGTCAAACTATTTTGGAAAGACTTCAACGGTTGTTTTTTTCATTGCCTGTGTTATACTTCTCTTGTTCAAAAATCTTGTTCAGCCCTGGCCGACGGTCATAATATCCGTAGCGATCGCGGTCACTGTCGTAGCTTTCGTCAACTATCTGATCGTCTTCATCAAACTTATCAGAGACAACGAAAAGAACGATGAGACTGAATGTGACGCCGATTGACGGCGGATATTTTTGACTTGCTTTCAATGCAAAGAAGGAGAAAACGATGCAACCTATTATATGTGCAAGATGCAAAAAGAACGTAGCTGTCGTTTTCATCACGAAGATCGAAAACGGGACTCCTACGAATGAGGGCCTTTGCCTCAAATGCGCGAAGGAGCTTGGTATCAAGCCAGTGCAGGATATGATGCAGAATATGGGGATAAGCGACGAGGAGCTCGACGGGATCTCCAACGAGATGCTCGCGGCCTTCGGCGGAGCTGAGAATATGGATGACGTCGAGGACGGCGGCGAGGACGATAACGGCAAGACCGCGACGTTCCCGTTTCTCAATAAGCTGTTTTCCAATCCTCATCCCAACAATAACGGCGAGGAGCCGCACCCGAACCGCGACGGCCCGAAGGAATCCGATCGTGCCTCGAGCCGCAATCAGAAGCGCAAGTTCCTCGAAAACTACTGCATATCTCTTACGAAGAAGGCCAGGGAGGGGACCCTTGACCATGTCGTCGGCCGCGAGGAGGAGACGGAGCGTGTCATCCAGATACTCAACAGGCGTCAGAAAAACAATCCCTGCCTCATAGGCGAGCCCGGCGTCGGCAAGACCGCCATCGCCGAGGGTCTTGCCCAGCGCATAGAGCGCGGGGAAGTCCCCTATAAGCTCCGCGACAAGGAAGTGTGGCTTCTCGACCTCACATCTCTCGTGGCGGGTACGCAGTTCAGAGGCCAGTTTGAAAGCCGCATGAAGGGCATGATAGACGAGGTCAAAAAGCAGGGCAACATCATTCTCGTCATCGATGAGGTGCATACCATCGTCGGAGCGGGAGATGCCGAGGGCAGCATGAACGCCGCCAATATCCTCAAGCCCGCGCTTTCGAGAGGCGAGATACAGGTCATCGGCGCGACGACCTTCGCCGAGTACCGCAAGCACATCGAGAAGGACAGCGCGCTCGAGCGCAGGTTCCAGCCCGTAGTCGTCAACGAGCCCTCCGTCAACGATGCGGTCGAGATAGTGCGCGGTATCAAGCATTACTACGAAGACTATCACGGAGTCCGGATCTCCGACGAGATGGCACGTCAGGCCGTCGTTCTCTCCGAGAGGTACATAACCGACCGCTACCTCCCCGACAAGGCGATAGACCTCATCGACGAGGCCTGCTCCGACGTGAATCTCAGAAACGATTCCATCGCCCGCGTCGCGGATATCCAGAAGGAGCTCGACGACCTCGCCAAAGAGCGCGAGCTGCTTCTCTCGGGTACGGATCAGGACGCCAACTACGAGCGCCTCGCGGAGCTCCGCAGCAAGGAGCTGCAGCTTTCCCGTGAGAAAGAGATCCTCCTGAACGAGAAGCGTCCCGAGCTCACGCTCGCGAATCTTGCCCACATCATCGAGATGTGGACGAAGATACCCGCAAGCAGCATCCGTGAGGACGAGTACGAGCATCTCTCCAAGCTCGGAGAGCGCCTGAAAAAGCATATCATCGGGCAGGATGAGGCCGTCGACGCAGTCTGCGCCGCCATCAAGCGCAACAGAGTCGGTATCTCCGCCAAGCGCAAGCCCGTGTCTTTCATCTTCGTCGGCTCGACCGGCGTCGGAAAGACTGAGCTCGTCAAGCGCCTTGCCGACGATCTGTTCGATTCTCCCGAGTCTCTCATAAGGCTCGATATGTCTGAATTCATGGAAAAGCACGCCGTCTCCCGCATAATCGGCTCGCCTCCGGGCTATGTTGGCTATGATGAGGCAGGTCAGCTCACCGAGAAAATCCGCCGCAAGCCCTATTCCGTCGTTCTTTTCGACGAGATAGAGAAGGCGCATCCCGACGTCATGAACATCCTCCTGCAGATACTTGACGACGGGCACATAACCGATGCTCACGGCAGGACCGTGAACTTCGAAAATACCGTCATCATCATGACTACGAATGCCGGAAGCGACAATAAGTCGGGCTCCGTCGGCTTCAATCAGTCGCTCAGCGAGCAGGGCAGAGAGAAGGCGATGAAGGCTCTCAACGACTTCCTCAGACCCGAGTTCATCAACCGCGTCGACGAGATAGTCTGCTTCAACAGACTCAGTGAGAAGGACTTCGGAGCCATCGCCCGCATCATGCTCGACGAGCTCGTCGCCTCGATGGCGGAAAAGAGCATTCCGCTCACTTACACTGACGCCGTAGTCGATTATCTCGTCGGAAAGTCCTATTCCGTGACGTACGGAGCGCGCAACCTGCGCCGCCTCATACAGAAGGAGATAGAGGACCCTGTCGCGAACTCCATTATCGAGAATTACTCGGCCGTGAACAAGGCCATTACGGTCGACTGCGACGGAAAGCAGATCTCGGTAGCCTGCATAGTCATGCTTCCGGACAAAGCTCCTGTGAATACCTGATGAAAAATGCCGAACGGGGATGATATCATCCCCGTTCAGCTTTTTTCGCGCGGTCTGAAAATGAGTGCGACTGCGAGGCCGAAGACGACCGCCGCGCAGACTCCCGCGGCGCCCGCCGTCATCCCTCCGGTGAATATCCCTATCGCGCCCTTTTCCGCGACCGCTTCCCGGACGCCGCACGCAAGAGCGTTGCCGAAGCCCGTCAGAGGTACTGTCGCGCCTGCTCCCGCCCATTCGGCGAAGGGCTCGTATATCCCGACTGCGCCGAGCACGACACCGGCTACGACGTAGGAAACTAATATCTTCGCGGGCGTGAGATTAGTCTTGTCTATCAGAATCTGCCCGATGACGCAGAGAAGCCCGCCCACAACGAAAGCCTTTACAAAGTCCCAGAACATCACGCGCCCTCCTTTACTGTGGAAATCGACACCGCATGGCATATCCCCGGAATGCTCTCACCCTGACCTGAGGTCGTAGGCGACATCAGAGCGCCCGTGGAGGCGAGCAGAACGCGCTTCCAGCGGCCCGAGCGGAGCCCGTCGTAGATGTGAGCGCAGAAAACGGATGCGGAACAGCCGCACCCCGAGCCTCCCGCGTGCACGTCCTGATCGCGGCGGGAAAACAGCATCAGTCCGCAGTCCTCGAGCCTTCCGCTGAGATCGAGGCCGTCACGGCTGAAGAGCTCGAGCAGTACCTCGTGTCCGACGCTCCCGAGGTCGCCGGTCGCTATCAGGTCGTAGTAGTCCGGCGTGATGCCCATGTCGCTGAAATGTGCCGTCAGCGTTTCGTATGCCGCGGGCGCCATCGCCGCTCCCATGTTGTTCGCGTCGTATATCCCCGCGTCCTTTATGCTCCCCGTCGTGACGGCGTTGATATATGGCCCTTCGCCCCCGGCAGTCAGAACGGCCGCTCCCGCCGCCGTCGCCGTCCACTGAGCCGTAGGGGTGCGCTGTCCGCCGTATTCGAGCGGCAGACGGAACTGACGTTCCGCTCCGCAGAAATGCGAGGAGGTCAGAGCCGCCGCGGTATCGGCGTAGCCTCCGTCTATTATCATCGAGCAGAGCGAAAGCCCCTCGCAGAAGGTTGAGCAGGCACCGTAAAGCCCGAAAAACGGTACCTTTGTGTCGCGCATAGAAAATGCCGACGCACAGCACTGATTGAGCAGGTCACCCGCAAATATATAGTCAAGACCCGTGACGGGGATGTGCATCTTCTCACAGGCTATCGTGAGTGCGCGCATCTGCATCGCGCTCTCAGCCTTTTCCCAGCTTTTTTCCCCGAAATATGAATCGTCCGAAACGTAATCAAACGTATTGCCGAGCGGCCCGTCGCTCTCCTTTTTCCCCGCGACCGTGCCGGTCGAGGCGATAGTTGGCGGCGAAGCGAAGCGTACCGTCTGCTTCCCGAAATGTTTGACGCTCATGTTATCACTTCCCGGTGATAGCATGAGCGTCAGAAGTTTTTTTAATCAGGAAATTTGAATCAGCGGAGAAATCTGATGGCTTTTTCCACGGCAAATTTTTCTTCGCCGAGCGTCTTGTCTGCGTTCCTGTAATCGAAGCTTTGGCAGAACTTCGTAACGTCGCCCTTTACTGATACGAGATAGCTGCTCATTACGTTCAGGAGAGCTTTTTTCAGTTCCTCATAGCTTGCAGCCTTGAGCTCTGCCTTGCCGGCGCGGAGTATGCCGGCGGCGTCGGTTATGCAGAAAAAGGGCTGTTTGGCGAGCTTGTCACGGAAGCCGTCGTCCTTGTCCCAGAGATAGACGAAATTCGAGTAGTAGCGCCGTACTGTGCCCTTGATGCGCGAGCACACGAAGCAGGAATCGGCAAGCTCCGCCGTCCTGTCGGCGGCGTCGGGCCCTTTCGCGGGCTTCCTGCGCTTTTTCCCGTCCTCCTCGGAGGGAACGCCGAGCACGTCGCCGAGCTCACCGAGATGGCTCTCGAGCACGAGCGCGAGTGCGAGCTTGTTTTTCGCGGCGAACATGTCGTCGAAGTGCTTCGGGCAGAAGCCGAGCCTGTTCATCTCAATGCGGACCGCAGGCTCCATCATCGCCGCTCCGAGCGCATATTTGAGACTGCTTTCTTCGAGCTCCGTACGCAGTCTGCACAGTGGACAGCCGTCGTATTTGTCCATGGCCTCGTTGATGGGGATGGTAAATATCTTCTCGGGCACAGACGCCGCCTCCTTTGACATCCGATGTCGGTTAAAGTATAATCTGATTAAATTATAAAGAAACGGTGCCAGATATGCAATACAGAATGATCGATAATGAAATAGAACTGCGCGAAGTGTCCGATTTCGACCCGGTCAAGATATTTGAAAGCGGTCAGTGCTTCCGCTGGAATCCTGCACCCGACGGGAGCTACGTCGGCGTAGCAAAGGGAATAGCCGCCCGCGTCAGGTGGGACGGCGACGCCGTGTATATAACCGGGACGGAAAAGGACTTCAACGAGGTCTGGTATGATTATTTCGACATCGGCAGAGACTATTCCGTGCTTCGCGCGAGAGTATCGACGGATGAATATACTGCTGCCGCGGCGGAGTACGGAAAGGGCATCCGCATCCTCGCGCAGGACAGGTGGGAGGCGCTTTGCTCCTTCATCATCTCGCAGTGCAACAATATCCCGAGGATAAAGAAGATCATCGAGGCTCTCTGCACTCTCGCGGGCGATAAAATAGAATTCATGGGCAGGACTTATTGGTCTTTCCCGTCTGCGGAAACTCTTGCGCACATGGAGCCGGAAGACCTTGCGCCCATACGCTCCGGATACAGAGCTCCGTACATCATTTCCGCCGCCAGAGCCGTGGCGTCGGGGGAGACGGACCTCGAGGCTCTGTCGAAGCTCGACTGCGCGTCTGCTCTCAAAGAACTGAAAAAGATGCAGGGCGTGGGCGAGAAGGTAGCCAACTGCGCCGTGCTGTACGGACTGCGCATACCAACGGCTTTTCCTGTCGACGTGTGGATAAAGCGTGCGCTCAGCGAGCATTATCCGCCGGGATTCGACCCGGCCGTTTTCGGAGATGCAGCGGGCCTTGCACAGCAGTACATTTTTTATTACATACGCTCGTCAAATGTGCCGTCTTCCGATTGACAGAACAGAGCCGGAGGAGTAAAATAACAAGATAATAAAATAGATAAGTATATGCTATTTTCAGAAAAAATATATTCAAAGGAGTACCGACAAATGAGCGAAGCGAGTTCCTTTTACAACAGGCTGGTAGGCGAAGGGATCACCTTTGATGACGTTCTTCTCGTCCCCGCTGCGAGCAGTGTTATCCCCTCCGAAGTGCAGCTCGGGACTAATCTTACAAAAAATATCAGGCTCAACATTCCGCTTATTTCCGCCGCCATGGATACCGTCACCGAGTACAGGATGGCGATCGCGCTCGCACGCGAAGGCGGCATAGGCGTCATCCACAAGAATATGTCCATCGACCAGCAGGCCGAGCAGGTAGACCGCGTCAAGCGCTCTGAAAACGGAGTCATCACCAATCCGTTCTTCCTCAGCCCCGACGATACGCTTGCCGATGCCGACTCCGTCATGGCGAAGTACAAGATCTCCGGTGTGCCCATCGTTGAGAACAACAAGCTCGTCGGCATCATCACCAACCGTGACATGAAGTTTGAAGAGGACATGACGCGCCATATCGGCGAGGTCATGACCAAGGACAGGCTCGTCACCGGCCGCGAGGGCACTACGCTCGCCGAAGCCCGCGAGATCCTCCGCAAGCACAAGATCGAGAAGCTTCCGATAGTCGATGACAACTTCGCCCTCAAGGGTCTCATCACCATTAAGGATATCGAGAAGGCTCTGATGTATCCGAACTCCGCCCGCGACGAAAAGGGCAGACTCCGCGTTGCCGCCGCCATCGGTACGACCTATGACGTGCTCGACAGAGCGGGCGCTCTCGTCGACGCCGGCGTCGACGCACTTGTGCTCGACTCCGCTCACGGTCACTCCAAGAACATTCTTGACAGCATCACCATGGTCAAGTCCCATTTCCCCGACGTCGCTCTCATCGCCGGCAACGTCGCGACTGCCGAGGGCACCAAGGCTATCATCGACGCCGGTGCCGACTGCGTCAAGATAGGTATTGGCCCCGGCTCGATATGCACGACCCGCGTTATTGCCGGTATCGGCGTGCCGCAGATAACTGCGATCGCTGATTCTGCCGAGGTCGCCGCCAAGTACGGGATCCCCATCATTGCCGACGGCGGCATCAAGTACTCCGGTGATATCGTC
>JAZQQE010000097.1:0-15652 GCA_045628845.1 Oscillospiraceae bacterium | reverse complement strand
CGCAAAATCGCGGAGCAAAGAGGGTGGTATTCCGGGGCGGGATGTGATAAGATGAAGAAAAACTGCGGGAGCGGTGACGTTTATGAGAATGCGCAAAAAAAAGAATCTCGGTCCGAGGATGCAGGCGGCCTCCGCCGTGCTCGTGACGGAGCCCGAGACCCTGCGCGGCAGGTGGCTGACGGAGCCCTTCCGCGAGCTCCGGCTCGAGCTCGGCTGCGGCAAGGGGAGCTTCACGGCCGGTACCGCCGCCGCAGAGCCCGACGTACTGCTCGCCGCCGTCGAGAAGGTGCCCGACGCGATGGTCATGGCGATGGAGAAGGCCGTCGCCGCGTCGCTTGAAAACGTGCGCTTCATCGACATGGACGCCGCCCGCGTATGCGAGGTCTTCGCCCCGGGCGAGGTGGCGCGCATATACATAAACTTCTGCGATCCGTGGCCCGGAAGCAGGCACGCAAAGCGCCGCCTGACGGCTCCGAGCTTCCTGAAAAGCTACGCCGAGGTGCTCGCGCCCGGCGGCGAGATACATTTCAAGACCGACAACGTGCCGCTCTTCGACTGGTCGCTCGAGACCTTCGCCGCCGAGGGGTGGGAGGTCTCCGAGGTCACGCACGACCTCCACGCCGCGGGGCCCGTCGGCGTGATGACGGACTACGAGGCCAAATTCTTCGCTGAGGGCAAGCCCATCTGCCGCTGCGTCGCGAGGAAAAAAGCGTAAAGCCCCATCATCTTATCATCCCTCCGCTTCGCGTGATAAGATGCGGCTTCTTCATCTCTTTGAGCCGACGCGAAGCGGCGGAATGGATGATCAACATGAAACTCATATCCTGGAACGTGAACGGATTGCGCGCCTGCGTCAAAAAGGGCTTCGAGGACTTCTTCTGGGGCCTTGACGCCGACGCCTTCTGCCTGCAGGAGACGAAGCTCTCCGAGGGGCAGATAGAGCTCGACCTGCCCGGCTACACGCAGCTTTGGAACTACGCCGAGAAAAAGGGCTATTCCGGCACGGCGATGTTCCTGCGCCGCGAGCCGGACGAGGTGCGCTACGGCATCGGCATGCCCGTGCACGACACCGAGGGCCGCGTCATTTCGGCCGACCTCGGCGACTTCTGGCTCGTCTGCGTCTACACGCCGAACTCGAAGGACGGTCTCCTGCGCCTCGACTACCGCATGGACTGGGAGGACGATTTCCGCGAGTACCTGCTGTCGCTGAAAGCGTCGAAGCCCGTCGTGGTCTGCGGCGATCTGAACGTCGCGCACGAGGAGATAGACCTGAAAAACCCCGCGTCGAACCACATGAATCCCGGCTTTACCGATAAGGAGCGCGGCAAGCTCACCGAGCTCCTCGCCGCCGGCTTCTCCGATACCTTCCGCCAGCTCTGGCCCGACACCGCGGGCGCGTATTCCTGGTGGAGCTACCGCGGCAACGCCCGCGCGAACAACACGGGGTGGAGGATAGACTACTTCCTCGCCTCGGACGAGCTGCGGGAGAACGTCTCCAAGGCGTTCATCTGCCCCGAGATAACGGGCAGCGACCACTGCCCCGTGGGATTGGAGCTGCTGTGGTAAGGATAGGCGGAGTGGAGATATCGGGCCGCGTCGCCGCCGCCCCGATGGCGGGCGTGACGGACGCGGCGTTCCGCGCAGAGTGCATAAGGCAGGGCGCGGCGCTGACCTTTACCGAGATGGCGAGCGCGAAGGCGCTCGTATATCAGGATTCCAAGACGAAGGTCATCATAGAGCCCGCGGAGAACGAGCGCGTTTTCGCCGTGCAGCTCTTCGGCTCGGAGCCCGACGTGATGGCCGCCGCCGCCGTCAAGGCCGCGGCGCTGACGGGCTGTACGTTCATAGACATAAACATGGGCTGCCCGACGGGCAAGATAGTCCGCAACGGAGAGGGCTCCGCCCTCATGCGCGACGTGGGCCTCGCCGCCGACATCGTGCGCGCCGTCGCGCAGGCCGTAAGCATACCCGTGACGGTCAAGATGCGGCGCGGGTGGGACAAGGGGAGCATCAACGCTCCCGAGCTCGCCGCCGCCGTCGAAAAGGCGGGAGCCGCCGCCGTCACCGTGCACGGGCGCACGCGCGCGCAGCTGTATTCGGGCCTCAGCGACCCGAACGTCATACGCGAGGTGAAAAGGGCGGTCAGCATCCCCGTCATAGCCAACGGCGACGTATTTTCCGGCGCGGACGCCGTGCGCCTTCTCGAATACACGGGCGCCGACATGGTCATGCCCGCGCGCGGGCTGATGGGCGACCCGTGGCTCATAGCGCGCGTCAACGCCGCCGTCGAGGGCCTGCCCGAGCCGCCGCTCCCGCCGCTGCGCGAGAGGGCGGACACCGCGATGCGGCAGTTCCGTACAGCCGCCGCGCAGAAGGGCGAGCGCTCGGCCTGCCTCGAGGCGCGCAAGCACTATGCGTGGTATCTGCGCGGAGTGCCCTACGCGGGCTATTTCAAGGAACAGATAGCGAAGGCCGTCACTCTCGACGACCTTGAAAAGATAACGGAAGGGATAAAACGCGAACTGAGGTGACGACGTGACAAGAGAACGCGAACAGGAGCTCATCGCCGCCGTTCTTGCCGGCGACGCCGACTCCTTCGAGCCGCTCGTCCTCGAGCATCAGAAAAAGATATACAACCTCGCCCTGCGCATGACGGGCGACCCCGACGACGCCTTCGACGTGACGCAGGACGCCTTCGTAAAGGCCTACGGCTCGCTCAGGGATTTCCGCGGCGATAGCGCCTTCGGCTCGTGGCTGTACCGCCTTGCGAGCAACCTCTGCCTCGACTTCCTGCGCTCGAAGAAGCGGCACGGTACGGTCTCGCTCTCGGCGGGAGACGAGGAGCTGGAAATATCCGACCTGCGCTTCTCGCCGGAGTCGGAGATAGAACGCGCCGAGCTGCGCGACGCCATATCGCGCGGGCTCGACATGCTCCCCGCCGCCTCGCGGCAGATGATAGTCATGCGCGACGTGTCGGGCATGAGCTACGCGCAGATAGCCGAAATCCTCGACCTCGAGCTCGGCACGGTGAAGTCGCGCATAGCCCGCGCACGCGAAAAACTCGTAAAGATACTGTCCGAGGATGAAACTTTCCGCGCCCGTGCGGCGTCAAAACAGCGGAAGGAGGGGAAAACTCATGCATGAGCATTACAGACTGCTCGTTTCGCTCGCGGCAGACGGCGAGGCGACGGAGGACGAGCTGGCAGAGCTCGCGGAGCATATGGCGGAGTGCGATGAGTGTGCCGCCCTCCTCGAGGCGTACCGCGCCGTCGGCGACGGGCTCGGCGAGGTCGAGCCTCCCGAAAAGCTCGCCGAGGGCACGATGTACCGCATAAAATACGTCAAAAAGAAGCCGCGCTTCGCGTTCGGCCGCTTCACCGCGGTCGCCGCGGCGGCAGTAGTGATAGTGGTGGCGGGCTTCGCCTTCTTCTCAGGAGGAAAGGGCGACCTCACGCCGCAGGAGCCCGCCGCGATGATGCCCGAGGCCCCGGACGGGGAGAAGGACGTCAGCAGGTACGACGCCGCCGTTCCCGCCGCGCCGGACGTGTCCGAGGCCGACATAGCGGGCAACCCGTATTTATCCTTCGGCTACACGGCTAACGGCGTAGCGCCTGCCGCGATCCCCGGGCCGCAGCTTGGCATGGTGACGGACAGCGCGAGGCACGATGAGCTCCGCGCCCTCGGAGAGGGGCGCAGCGACGTCGCCGCCGTGTGCGTAAAAAGCGGCGAGGCGCCGGACGACCCCGCCGTCACGCTCAACTCCATGAGCGGCGGCGTCTGGTACGAGACCTCCGCGGAGATCCTCGAAATGGAGGAATTCGATGAGGTCATTTACTTGAACAGCGGCGCGGAAAAGTGTATAATAGCCGTATATTACGACTGATACGGAGGCCATGACATGGAAAAGATACTCAACGACTACAACTGCGCGCAGAAGACGTTCTCGAGCGTTTCCGAGCTCGTCGATCTCGAGGAGGAACAGATATACAGAGTCGCGTCCGCGTTCGGCGGCGGGATGCAGATGGGCGAGGTCTGCGGCTGCGTAACGGGCGCGCTGATGGCGATAGGCCTCAAATACGGCTCCGATGACCCGACCGACGAGGTCGCCCGCAATCTCGTGAGCCAGCACGCCGAGGCGTACGTCAAGGCGTTCCGCGAGAAGTTCGGCACGATACTCTGCCGTGAGCTCCTCGGCCTTGATGAGTACACCCCCGAGGCGAAGGCCGAGGCCCGCAAGGCCGGCAAGATCGAGCAGGTCTGCCCCGTGCTGATAGCCTTCGGCAAGGAAAAGCTCGCCGAGCTCATGAACGACTGAGAAAAGCGCTTTTCCGTCAGGTGAAAAAAGCTGCTTTCGGAATTTCCGAAAGCAGCTTTTGCTTTTATTTGTTCCACGCTTCCCAGCGTGTCACGATGGAGCACAGCTCGTCGTCGAGGTACGACAGCGCCTGCAGGCGGGCATAGCCCGGCAGACCGTAGTACGCCTCGGCGATGGCGCCCGTCATCGCGGCGATGGTGTCGCTGTCTCCGCCTATGCTGACGGCAAGGCGCACGGCGCTTATGAAATCCTCGCTTTCGAGGAACGCCGCTATCGCCTGCGGGACGGTGCCCGGGCAGGTCTCGTCGAACTTATAACCGGCGCGTATCTCGTCGAGCGTGAAGTCGAGCGGGTAGTAGTTGAGCCAGACGTACTCGCGTATCTCGTCGCGGCTTTTGCCGTTTCTCGCGAGCCAGACGCAGGCGGCGACGGCCTCCGCGCCCTTTATCCCCTCGGGGTGGTCGTGCGTGACGGCGGCGCTTTCGCGCGCGATGCGCAGGGCGTCCTCGAGCGTTTTGCCCGCCCAGCCGGCGGGGGCAACGCGCATCGCCGAGCCGTTGCCGAGGCTGTTGTAGGGCTTCGGGTCGTCGGAGGCGAGCCATTCGGTGAAGCGTCTGCCGTAGCTGCACTTCGGGTACGCCGCGCCGAGGCGGCGCATCGCCGCGACGTAATCCTCCGGCCTGCCGCCGTTCATTATGCCCTCGGCGACCGCGAGGGTCATCACGGTATCGTCCGTGAAAAAGCAGTTTTTCTTGAAAAACAGAAAATCCTTCGATTTGTGGTTGTCAAATTCATAAACGGAGCCGACAATGTCTCCGACTATCGCGCCAAGCATCAGGTTTCCTCCGGAAGAAAAAATGTGCCGCCGCGTCGCGCCGTTTCCCGGCCCGCGCGGACAGCAAGGGCGATTATAGCACATATTTTCCGCTCCTGCCACATTTTCTTCGTATTTTGCGAAAATAATGCGTACCGGACGAGGCCGGGATGCGGTCTGCACGGCGGACGACAAAATAAATCGACACGGCGGCGCGGCAGTGCTATAATATCGGCATCGGCGGCACGTTCGGTGCTCCGCCGGGCCCGCCGCCTCACGGGCGGCCATGAAACGGAGATACATACTATGGAAAAATGGGACGCATACGACAGAAATTTCAATAAGCTCGAAAACGTCGTGCTCATCCGCGACGAGCCCGTTCCCGAGGGGATGTACCATATCGTCGTGCAGGTGACGGTGCGCCACGCCGACGGGACGTGGCTCCTCATGCGGAGAGACCCGCGCAAGCCCGCGGGCGGCATGTGGGAGGCGACGGCCGCCGGCTCCGCCCTGCAGGGCGAGACGCCCGAGCAGGCCGCCGCGCGCGAGCTCCGCGAGGAGACGGGCGTCATCGCGGAAAAGCTCGAGCCGATAAGAGAGGTCTGGCTCACCAACGCGGTCATCTGTGCCTTCTTCTGCGAGACGGACTGCCCGAAGGATTCCGTGACCCTGCAGGAGACCGAGACGGTCGCGTACCGCTGGGTGACGACGGAGGAGCTTCTCGCCATGGGCGACGATGAGCTTCTCACAAGGCGCATCGGGGAGACCGTCCGCGCTTTCGCGAAATAAAAAAACCGCCGGAGCTTCGTCCCGGGCGGGTAAGGATGCCATTCCGGGAAGAGGCGGATAGACCGGGATCTGTTGGAGGCGGCAGATGGTACAGGTAAAATTAAAAGAATTGAAGATGAGTTCCCGTGCAGAAGCTATCTCATTTTTGAAAAAACTTTGGAACAGGGAGCGTACGAACTGCCCGATATGCGGAAATGAATTGGAGCTCCTCCATAAAAAAGCAAAAAAGAGCGACTGTGACTGGCAATGCAGGAACTGTGACAAAACCTTCAAAACCATTCATTTGCTCAATGAGATCAATGAACAGCTCCCTGATTGACGAATCAAGGCTGAAAAAACCCACCGGAAAGAGAACGGATCTTTTTCCGGTGGGTTTTTGCTTCGCGGGAAGCGCCGCAGGGGAAGGGCCTGCCCTTCCCGTAATGCGGCAGGCTGGAACCGTAGGGGAGGGGCTTGCCCCTCCCGTAATGCGCCACGCCCCTACGACGCTGTCTTTCCGATCTTCAGATCAATCCCCCACCGCCTGCGGCGGAGCCCCCCCTTGCACAAGGGGGCCTTTGATTTTTTGCCCTCCGGCGGAGTCCCCTATACACAAGGGGAGACCGAGGTGCGGGGATATTCGGTCAGCCGAGCATGCGGCGGAGAACGTCGCGGTTGACCTTCTCCATCTCCCACACGCGGGCGACGGCGCGCTCCTGCTCCTCGCTCGAGCCGCGCTCGGCCGCGCGCTCGATGAGTCCGCAGAGCCTGTCCGCGGCGTCGAGGCCGCAGAAGAGGTCCTGCCCGATGTAGCTGAGGAAGGCGCTGACCTTCGGGTCGTACACGACGCCGACGAGCGGCACGCCGTGCCCCGCGGCGAAGATGAGCCCGTGCAGGCGCATGGACACGACGACGGACATCCTGCCCATGAGGCCGACCGTCTCCGCGCCGCTGAGGCTGTCCGTCAGGACGGTGTGCGGGCATTTGAGCCGCGCCGCGACCGTGCGGGCGGGGGAGACGTCCTCGTGGCAGTTTATCGGCAGGAAAACGGGGCGCAGGCCGCAGTGCTCCCACGCGAACTCGGCCGCGCGCACGAAGTCCTCCGCGTGCGCCTCGAAGCCGGGCCAGCTGCGCAGTACGAAGCAGATGTATCTGCCTTGCGGCTCGAGCCCCGCGGCGAGCATGATGCTGTCGACACGCTCGGCGGGCGCGGCCTCGAGCAGGAGCGACGGGTCGGCGGCAAGCAGTATCTCCGGCTTCGTCACGCCCAGCTCTGCGAGCTCGGCGGCGCTCCCGTCCTCACGCAGGGTGATGACGTCGACGTTGCCGTTTATTACCCGCGCCGCGAGCGACCGGCTTCCCGCGCGGTTGACGGGGCCTATGCCGCAGCCGTACATGACGACGCGCGCCCCGCTCTTTTTGGCGGCCCAGATCGTGTAGAGATAAAACCACAGCGAGCGGCGGGAGGTGACGTCCTGGATGAGGCTGCCGCCGCCGTTTATATAGAGGGAGCACCGGCGCACGAGCCGCGCGAAGGCGAGCACTCTGTACGTGTGCACGGCGCGCACGCGCGCGTCCCTCGCGGTCGCCTTCGGGTCGACCGAGAGGACGGTGACGGGGATGTCGGGGTCCACCTCGCGTATCTCGGCGATGATGGCCTTGAGTATGGCCTCGTCGCCGGAGTTGCCGCGGCCGTACGCGCCGCAGACGGCGACGCCGCGCCGCTTCTCGCCGCGCCTCGCGAAGCGGCGGAGCACGGTCGCGTAAATTTCCGTCATGGTATCGCGCGTCGCCTCGAGGGAGAAGAGGCGCGCGGTCTTGTCGTGGAGCTTCCCGCCCATCGAGCGGCGGAGCTCCGCGTCGCCCGCGAGGCGCACGAGCGCGTCCGCGAGGCCCTTCACGTCGCCCGGCTCGATGAGGATGCCGGAGACGCCGGAGTCTATCAGCTTCGGCACGCCGCCGACGCGGGTCGACACCGTCGCGAGAGACCAGCGCGCGCCCTCGGTGAGCGCGTACGGGAACGTCTCGGAGATGGAGGTGAGGCAGTTTACGTCGAGCGAGGCGTAAAAAGCGTCCGTGTCCTCGACCCAGCCGAGGAACTCTATCCTGTCCGCCTCGCCGAGCTTTTCGGCGAGCGCGCGGAGCTTCGCCTCCTCGGGCCCGTCGCCCGCGATGCGCAGGCGCAGGGAGGGGCAGCGCGCCGCCGCCTCGGAGAAGCCGCGCACGAGCGTTTCGACATCCTTGACGGGGTTGAGGCGCGCGGCGATGCCGACGTTCACGGTGTCCTCTTCCCGGACGGCGGCTATCTTCGGTATCGCCATGTCGACGCCGTTATAGACCGTGAATATCTTATCCGGCGCGAAGCCGCGGTCTATCAGCAGCTCCGCCATGGGGTCGGATACGGCGACGAGATAGTCCATCCTGCGCATGGCGACGGCGTTGAGCACGCCGTAGGTCAGCGCGGCGAAGGGACGGCCCATGTAGTCCAGCCGCCAGTCGCTGTGCACGGTGCAGATGCGGGGCACGTCCTTGCAGCCCATGAGCATGGAAAGGAAGTTGCCGCGCGCGCCGTGGCTGTGGATGACGTCGAAGCCCTCCTCCGCGGCGTATGCGCGGAGCTTTTTCACCACGGCGGGGACGCTCCCGCGCATGATGATAGGGTCGAGACCCATCTCGCGGGCCTCGTCGGTGAATTCCGCCTCCGTGAAGCAGACGAGCCTGACCTCCATCGTGCGGCTGAGCGCGCCGAGCAGCGTCAGCACGTGCGTCTTCGCGCCGCCGACGTCGCCGCCGCTTATAAGCGTTAATACTTTCATGTTGTCCTTGCCTCTCAACGCCGATTTAGTTATAATGACTATCGGAAGTCGATACAATCTGTTATAAGATCGTTTCGACGACAAATCTACGATTTGTTATCGATTTTTCAGAGAAAAATCGACGATAGTCGTTGCAATGAGCATCATGCAAAGTTTTTGCGGCGTTTGCCCGCAAAAACCTTGCACCGGACAAAGCCGCTTGCGGCTTTGTCCGATACGCATTATAATAGGATTTGTATGGATTATACGACATATCATCCCGCCGGTCAATGACGGGAAGAAGCAGGAGATAACTTATGAAGAAGCTCAAACTGAACGTAATAGATATCATCGTCATCGTGATAATAGTCGCGGCGCTCGTCTTCGCGGGCATCCGCTTCTTCGGGGAAAAGGCCGCCCCCGCCGACGCGCGGACGATAACCTACGAGGTCGTCGTTCCCGCCGTGCCGGAGGAGGTATACGAGAGCATCGCGGAGCTGCTCCCCGACCAGATGATGAGCAACGGCTCCATGCAGGCGGCGACAGTCGAGTCCGTCAGGGCCGAGCCCTGCGACGCCGAGAGCGTCAAGTTCACCGGCTCGATGAACCCCGGCCTCGCCATCGAGATCCCCGCCGAGGGCAGCTACGTCAAGCTCATATTCACCTGCACCGCCTCTCCCGAGAGCACCGTCACCAACAAGCTCGGCTCGCAGGAGATACGCATCGGCAAGGAGCACATAGTCAAGACCGCGCACTTCGAGCTTACGGGCTACGTCACGGCGGTGAGCGAAAATGGCTGACTGCTGCGTAGTTGAGAGCGTAAGGCTTTCGGATACTCTCCACTCCCTGTGGATCGAGGTGCCGGGGGAGGCCGTCCCCGGTCAGTTCCTGCACATAGGCTGCGGCGCGGGGCTCACCCTGCGCAGACCCATCAGCATCTGCGACGCGCGTGACGGCGCGATGCGCGTCGTATTCGAGATAAAGGGCGAGGGCACGACCCGCCTTTCCGCGGCGAAGCCCGGCGACGTGCTCGACGTGCTCGGCCCGCTCGGCCGCGGCTTCACCCTGCCGGAGGACGGGAAAAAGCTCCTGCTCGTCGGCGGCGGCCTCGGCTCGGCGCCGATGCTCCTCGCCGCGAGAAAGAGGCAGTGCGAGGCCGTGCTCGGCTTTGCGTCGGCCTCGAAGGTCATGCTCCGGAAAGAATTTTCCGAGGTCTGCCCCGGCTTCGTGACCGCGACCGACGACGGCAGCTTCGGATACCACGGGCTCGTTACGGAGCTCGCCGCCGAAAAGCTCCGCAACGGGGACTATGCCGTCCTCGCCTGCGGGCCCAACCCCATGCTCCGCGCGCTCGCAAAGGTCTGCGCGGAGGCGGGAGCGCCGCTTCAGGTCTCGCTCGAGAGGCGCATGGGCTGCGGCGTCGGCGCGTGCCTCGTGTGCGCCGTGAAGCTCACCGACGGGACGTACGTGCGCGCCTGCAAGGACGGGCCCGTGTTCGACGCGGGGGAGGTAGACTGGAATGGCTGATATGCGCGTCTCTTTCGCGGGGATAGAGTTCAAAAACCCCGTCACGGTCGCCTCCGGTACGTTCGCGTTCGGCCGCGAGTACGCGGAATACTACGACCTGTCCCGCCTCGGCGGCATCTGCGTCAAGGGCCTCACGCCGGCCAGGCGCGGGGGCAATCCGCCGCCGCGCATAGCGGAGACGGCGATGGGCATCCTCAACAGCGTCGGTTTGCAGAATCCCGGCGTGGACGCCTTCATCAAGGATGAGCTGCCCTTCCTGCGCGGCTTCGATACGAAGATAATAGCGAACATCTCCGCTCCGACTCCCGAGGAGTACGCGGAGATGGCGGCGAAGCTCTCCGACGCGGGAGTGGACATGATAGAGATAAACGTCTCGTGCCCGAACGTGCGCGCGGGAGGCATGGCCTTCGGCGTGACGGCGTGCGGCGCGGCCTCCGTGACGGAGGCGGTAAAGCGCGCCTCGTCCGTGCCCGTGATGACGAAGCTCTCGCCGAACGTCAGCGACATAGCGGAGATAGCGCGCGCCTGCGAGGACGCGGGAGCGGATGCCATCTCCCTCATCAATACCCTGCTCGGAATGAAGATAGACCCCGCGACGGGCGTGCCCGTCCTCGCCAATAACACGGGCGGCCTCTCCGGCCCCGCCGTGCTCCCCGTTGCCGTGAGGATGGTATGGCAGGCCGCCGCGGCGGTAAAGATACCCGTGATGGGCATGGGCGGCGTCGCCCGCGCGGAGGACGCCGCGGAGCTCATATGGGCGGGTGCCTCCCTCGTCAGCGTCGGAACGGCGACGCTGTACGACCCCTATGCTCCCGTGAAGGTGCTCGACGGGCTCGAAGCCTTCCTCGACGCTCATTCCCTCACGCTCAGTCAGATGAAAGGCGGTGTGAAGCTGCATTGACGAGAATTTTCCTCATACGTCACGCGCAGGCGGAGGGCAACCTCTACCGCCGCATCCACGGGCGTTATGACAGCCTCATCACGAAGCTCGGCAGAAAGCAGATCGAGCTCCTGCGCGAGCGCCTGCTCTCCGAGCAGATAGACGCCGTGTATTCCAGCGACCTGCGCCGCGCCATGGAGACGGCGGAGGCCGCCGCAGAGCCGCGCGGGCTCCCGGTCATCCCCGTGCCCGGCCTGCGCGAGATAGCGCTCGGCGTGTGGGAGGATAAGTGCTGGGGCGAAATAGAGGACGACGACCCCGAGCAGATATTCCTCTACAACGCGAGCCCCGACAGATGGAGCATCCCCGGCGGCGAGCCCTTTGCCGAGGTGCAGGAACGCATAGCCTCTGCTCTGCGCGCCATAGCCGCCGAAAACGAGGGGAAGACCGTCGCGGCATTCTGCCACGGGGGCGCAATCCGCGCCTTCCTCGCCTACGCGCTCGGCATCCCCGCCAATGAGATAAAGAGAGTCTTCCACTGCGACAACACGGGCATAACGCTCCTCGAGGTGACGGACGGCGAGTTCAAGGTCGTCTACGCCAACGACAACGACCACCTGCCCGACGAGGCCTCCACCTTCAAGCAGGAGACGTGGTGGAAGGAGGAGAGCAGCAACGACGGGCGCAACATGCGCTTTTATAACTACGACGTCAGGGCTCGCGAGGACGAGTATCTGTCCTTCTACCGCGACGCGTGGATAACGGCGCACGGCTCGGACGAGGGCTTTTCCCGCGTCTACGCGCGCTCTGCCCGCCGCCGCGCCGCCTCCGACCCCGCCGCCGTCGCGGAGGCCGTGCTGCTCGGAAAGTCTGCCGGCCTCATCGAGCTCGCGCCCGAGATAGAGGAGGTCCCCGGAGCGGGACACATCGCGTTTTTGTACCTGCGGCCGGATTTCCGCGGGCGCTCCCTCGCGCCTGAGCTCATCGGCTACGCCGTGAGCTACTACCGCTCCCGCGGGCGCGGCGCGCTGACCCTGCGCGTCGCGACGGAGAACGTCCGCGCGGTGAAGTTCTATAAGTCGCTCGGCTTCGAGTACGCCGACAGCGCCAACGACGCCGAGCCGCGCCTTATGTACATGAGCATATCGTGAACGACCTGTTTCTGCCCGTCAGCCTTGAGGATATGCGCGAGCGCGGCTGGTACTGGTATGATTTCCTGCTCGTAACGGGCGACGCCTACGTCGATCACCCGTCCTTCGGTACGCCGCTGATAGGCCGCGTGCTCGAGGAGATGGGCTTCCGCGTCGCCATCCTCGCCCAGCCCGACTGGCACGACTGCGAGGCCGTGCGCGCGATGGGGAGGCCGCGCCTCGGCGTGATGGTCTCCGCGGGCAACCTCGACTCCATGGTCGCGCACTACACCGCCGCGAAAAAACGGCGCAGCGAGGATTTTTACAGCCCCGGCAAAAAGGCGGGACTGCGCCCCGACCGTGCCTCCATAGTCTACTGCAACAGGATACGCGAGGCGTTCCCCGGCCTGCCGCTCATCGTCGGCGGGCTCGAGGCGTCGCTGCGCCGCTTCGCACACTACGATTACTGGGACGACCGCGTGCGCGCGTCGCTCCTGTCGGACTCCGGCGCCGACCTCCTCGTCTACGGCATGGGCGAGCGGGCGACGCGGGAGATAGCCGCCGCCCTGCGCGCGGGCACTCCCGTCGGGGAGCTGAAAAACGTGCGCGGCACGGCGCGGATGTCACCCTCGCCGGAGACGGACTTCGAGGCCGTCTTCTGCCCCTCCCTCGCCGAGGTGAGAGAGGACCGCACAGCCTACGCGCGCGCCTCGATGATGCAGTACGACGAGCACGACGCCGTATCCGGCCGCGCGGTCATCCAGCCGCACGGCGACAGATACCTCATAGTCAACCCGCCCGCCGCGCCGCTCGATACCGGGGAGCTCGACGCGCTCGCGGAGCTGCCCTTCACGCGCGAGCCGCACCCGATGTACGACGCCGTCGGCGGCGTGCCGGCCATCGACGAGGTGCGTTTCAGCGTCATACACAACCGCGGCTGCTTCGGAGCGTGCAATTTCTGCTCGCTCGCGTTCCATCAGGGGCGCACCGTCACAGCGCGCTCGGCGGACTCCGTCGTCCGCGAGGTCGAGCGCATGACGAAGCACCCGCTTTTCAAGGGCTACGTCCACGACGTGGGCGGCCCGACGGCGAATTTCAGCCATCCGAGCTGCAAAAAGCAGCTTGAAAGCGGGATGTGCCGCGGAAGAGGCTGCCTCTTCCCGAAGCCGTGCCCCAATCTCGACGCGGACCATTCGGAATACCTTGCCCTCCTGCGCCGCCTGCGGAAGGTAGACGGCGTGAAAAAAGTGTTTATCAGAAGCGGCATCCGCTTCGACTATATGCTCTGCGACAAAAACGGCGAGTTTTTTGCCGAGCTCGCGAAATACCACGTCTCCGGCCAGCTCAAGGTCGCGCCGGAGCACTGCGTGGACAGCGTGCTCTACCGCATGGGCAAGCCGCCCGCCGCCGTGTATGAAAAATTCATGGCGAAGTACGCCTCGCTCAACGAGCGCTACGGCAAAAAGCAGTTCGTCGTGCCGTATCTGATGAGCTCGCACCCCGGAAGCACTCTCGCCGATGCCGTGAAGCTCGCCGAGTACCTCCACGCGCACGGCACGCGGCCCGAGCAGGTGCAGGACTTCTATCCGACGCCCGGCACGCTCTCGACCTGCATGTACTACACGGGGATAGATCCGCGCGACATGTCGAAGGTCTACGTCCCGCGCACGCCGCACGAGAAGGAATTGCAGCGCGCGCTGCTCCAATGGTTCGTCCCGGAGAAGCGGCCCCTCGTCGAGGAGGCGCTGCGGCGCGCACACCGTACCGATCTCATCGGATTCGGGAAAAACTGCCTGATAAGACCGGGAGGAAAAAAGAAATGAGGATACACGTCATCGCCTGCCGCGTCTTCGGGCGCGAGCTGTCAATGCGCGCGGCGACGAGCCCGAACGTCATAGATATAACGTGGCAGCCGCAGGGTCTGCACGAGGACCCGAAGCTCCTGCATAAATACCTCGAGGAGGCGCTCGAAAAGCTCTACGGCGAGATAGACGCCGGGATAGTGCAGAGGCCCGATTACATCGCGCTCGCGTACGGTCTTTGCAGCAACGGCGTCGTCGGCATCACGGCGCGCGACATCCCCATCGTCATCCCGCGCTGTGACGACTGCATCGGCATCTTCCTCGGCTCGCAGGAGCGCTACATGGAGCTCTTCCGCGAGAAAAAGGGCACCTACTGGCTCAACGCCGGGTGGATAGAAAATTCGTTCCTCTTTTACGAGGAGCGCGAAAAGAAGCTCTATGAGAAGTACGTCGAGGACTTCGGCGAGGATAACGCCGACTACCTCATGGATATAGCCAACGGCTGGAAAAAGGAATATAAGTCCTGCGGGTATATCACCGGCGGCGTGCACGACACCGAGGAGCTCCGCGCCGTCGCAAAGCGCTTTGCCGACGAGAGCGGCTGGTCGCTCGACCTCTATGAGGGCGACCCCTCCATGATACGCGAGCTCACGGACGGGGACTTCTCCCGCTTCTTCGTCTGCCCGCCGGGCCATACCGTCGAGGCCGCGCCCGGCGCGGAGAAAATGCGCGCCGTTATCCGTTGACAAATACGTCCTTTGTGATATATTTAATATGTACGTTCATATCAGCAGGTGAAGGAATCCGCCGTAATCCGGAAAGGAGAGGTTCACTTTGGGCGATGGAAGTCTGAGACGTCAGCTCGCGTGGAAAATGGACAAGACGTATATGGTCCGCCGCACGGCGATGAGCAAGCTCGCGGCCGATGCGGGCCTTTACGCGGGCCAGCTCCCCATCCTCGCGTATATCAATCACCACCCCGGGTGCACGCAGAAGGAGCTCGCCGACTGGCTCGGCGTGTCCGCCGCCTCCGTGGCGCTGAGCACCAAGAGGCTCCAGAAGCAGGGGCTCATCGACAAGATAGTCGACAACAATAATCTGCGCCGCAATATGCTCTCCGTGACGGAGAAGGGCCGCGAGGTCGCGTTCAGCCACAGGCGCAACGCCGCCTCCTTCGACGAGCGCATGCTCGAGGGCCTCGGCGACGAGGACCTGCAGACCCTCTCGCGCATAATGGACGTCATGCTCGCAAACATGCAGGGCGGCTCGACCGCGTGGTCGGACTACCGTCCCATGCAGGAGATGGACGCGCGCATAAGTCAGGAAGAAAAATAAAACAGCGTGAAAAAACACGAAAAGCTCCGCCCCGAAGCCGGCGGAGCTTTTTTGCACTGCGGGATTACCTGCGGGAAGCAGAGTCGTAAGGGAGGGGCTTGCCCGTCCCGTCCGCATCCAAAGGCTCCCCTTGAGGATGCAAGGGGAGCTGGCGGGCGTTAGCCCGACTGAGGGGATTTGAACGACAATCCCTCAGTCAGCCTCACGGCTGACAGCCCCCTTTACACAAGGGGGCCAAGGGTTACGCGGAAGCCCGGGCCTGCCGCATTGACAAAAACCGTTAAAT
>JAZQQE010000096.1:0-9622 GCA_045628845.1 Oscillospiraceae bacterium | reverse complement strand
GCCACCTTTCCGGCGCCCTGACCTTCATCCCGTACGGGACGATGGTGGACCATTTCCAGCACGTCGTATACGAGAAGCCGGATATGACTCCGGCCGAGCGCCACGCCGTCTGGAAGGAGCTTCTCGGCGTCTATATGCCGTGGATAAAGCTCGACGGAGACATACCGTTCTACTCCGAGGGCGAGGGCTGGCAGAGGCAGCATCATATCTATTCCAGCCCGTTCTACTACATTGATTATTGCCTCGCGCAGACTGTGTCGCTCCAGTTCTGGGCGAAGATACAGGCCGACCTCGGCGATGCATGGAGCCATTACATGGCGTACACCCGTCAGGGCGGCAGCCGCGTTTTCACCGAGCTCCTTGCCAACGCGGGGCTCGAGAGCCCGTTCGGCGAGGCGTGCCTCCGCGGTGTCTGCACCGCCGCGAGCGAGTGGCTCGCGAAATACGATCTGACCGGTGTCAGATAAGAAGAAAAAACGCCGCGGCTCGCGCGCTTATCTTGAAGATTTCCACCGGAGCGCGTCCGGCGAATATGTATATACCGGCGCGGTATGGTCCCGCCGTGCGGGCATGGAACGCCGCCGCCAGCTTCTGATGCTGTGGGTGCCGGGAGTGCTGATGATAGCCGCCGCCGTGGTGCGCGGCTGTATCCCCGCCGCCGGGATGCTCAACTGCGCGTACGTGCTCCTGCCGTACGTCGGCGAGCTCGTGTGTGCCGTCAGCGTAGTGTGGGCGCTCGTCAGATTCTCGGCAAACGAAGAGCCTCTGCGCGATTACGTTTACAATGCGACCGCCGCGATACTTCCGGTGCGCGCCGTGTTTACAGCCTGCTTTGCCGCCGCCGCGCTCATAGGCGAGATAGTGTATTTCGCGATAAACGGCTTTGCCGGCGTACCGCTCGTCATACTGCACGCCGTATGCGGGATATGTGCTTTGCTCGTCTGCAAAGTATCGCGCGCGCAGGAGTGGGAAAAGTCCGAATAACGAAGACCGCGCAAAAGGGTACCCTTTTGCTGTGTCTGCAATATGCAGACACAATGGGTACTCTGACCTCAAAGATGTGAACCCGGGGAACAGTCCCCTTATAAGTTCAAAAATTTTTATTTAGGAGGATATCCAGAAACATGAAAAAGACTGCCAAGCTTCTGGCGCTCGTGCTGGCTCTGGTCATGATCCTCGGCGTGTTCGCTGCCTGCGGCAATAAGCCCACCGTCGAACCGACCGCCGAGCCGACCGCTGCCCCCACCGCCGCGCCCGATGCCCCGACTCCCGACGCTCCCGTCGAGCCCGATCAGCCCGAGGGACCCGACCCCAACACCCCGCTGGTCATCGGCTACTCCCCGTTCAACAGCAAGTTCTCCCCCTTCTTCTCTGAGACTGCTTATGACCAGGACGTTCAGGCCATGACCCAGCTCGGTCTCCTCACCTCTGACCGTACCGGCGCCATGATCCTCAACGGCATCGAGGGCGAGACCATTGCCTACAACGGCACCGACTACACCTACTACGGCCCCGCTGATGTCGTCATCACCGAGAACGCCGACGGCACCGTGTTCTACGACTTCACGCTCCGTGACGACCTCAAGTTCTCCGACGGTGAGCCTCTCACCATCGACGACGTCATCTTCTCCATGTACGTCCTCGCCGACCCCACCTATGACGGAAGCTCCACCCTCTATGCCCAGCCCATCCAGGGCATGGAAGAGTATCGCTCCGGCATGGACACCCGCGCCAACGCCATCTTCGCCGCCGGTGAGGAAGGCTACGCCGAGACCGATCTCTACACCGAAGAGCAGTACAATGCGTTCTGGGCTTACTACAACGACCAGGCCGGTGCTGATTTCGCCAAGGAGATCTGCGACTACTGCATCGCCAACGGCTACAACGCTCCCGATGACAGCGTAGCTGCCTGCGCCGCGAACTGGGGCTTCGCCCTTGATGAGAGCGCCACCTACGCCGATTTCTGGGCGACCATCGTTGAGGCCTATGACGGCGACATCGACACCGCCGTTTCCATCGAGTCCGCCGGCTCCGACCTCATCGGTCTGACCACCGCTGCCCTCGGCGCTGACTATCAGGCCGGCGTCAAGACCGGTGATTCTGCCGACAGCATCTCCGGTATCATCAAGACCGGTGCCAACACCCTGCGCGTCATCATGACCCAGATCGACGCTACCGCCATCTATCAGCTGAGCCTTGCCATCTCCCCGATGCACTACTACGGCGACAAGGCCCTCTATGACTATGACAACAACATGTTCGGCTTCCCCAAGGGCGATCTGAGCAGCGTCCGCGCCAAGACCACCCAGCCCATGGGCGCCGGCCCCTACAAGTTCATCAAGTTCGAGAACGGCGTCGTTTACTTCGAGGCCAACGAGAACTACTTCAAGGGCTGCCCGAAGACCAAGTACGTCAACTTCCAGGAATGCATCGCCGATGACGACAAGCTCAACGGCGTCATCACCGGAACCATCGACGTTTCCGATCCTTCCTTCTCCACCTCCGTCATCGACGCCATCGAGAAGGCCAACGGCGGATCCCTCAGCGGCTCTGTCGTCGAGACCAACACCGTTGACAACCTCGGCTACGGCTACATCGGCATCGCTGCCAGCCGCGTCAACGTCGGCGGCGTGAAGGATTCCGATGCCTCCAAGAACCTCCGCAAGGCCATCGCCACCGTCCTCGCTGTTTACCGTGACGTCGCTGTCGACTCCTACTACGGAGATCGCGCCTCTGTCATCAACTATCCTATCTCCAACACCTCCTGGGCTGCTCCTCAGTCCACCGACGACGGCTACAAGGTCGCCTTCTCCACCGACGTCAACGGAGCGCCCATCTTCACCTCTTCCATGAGCGCTGAGGACAAGTACGCCGCCGCTCTCGAGGCCTCCCTCGGCTTCTTCGAGGCTGCCGGCTACACCGTCGAGGACGGCAAGCTCGTTGCCGCTCCCGAGGGCGCTGCTCTTGAGTATGAGTGCTGGATTCCCGCCGACGGTATCGGCGATCACCCGTCCTTCATGATCCTCACCGAAGCCCACGACGCTCTTGCGACCATCGGCTTCAACCTGATCGTCAAGGACCTCTCCGACTCCTCCGCTCTGTGGGATGCCCTCGATGCTGACGAGGCCGATATGTGGGCCGCCGCCTGGGGCGCCACCGTCGATCCCGATATGTATCAGATCTACCACAGCTCCAACGTTGTCGGTCTGCCCGGCTCCACCGGCTCCAACCACTACAACATTCAGGATGCCGACCTCGATGAGATGATCATCGAAGCCCGCGCCTCCACCGACCAGGCCTACCGCAAGGTCATGTACAAGGCCTGCCTCGATACCATCATCGACTGGGCCGTTGAGGTCCCCGTGTATCAGCGTCAGAACGCCATCATCTTCTCCGCTGAGCGTGTCAACCTCGACACCATCACTCCCGACATCACCACCTTCTACGGCTGGATGAGCGAAGTCGAGAACACTCTTATGAAGTAAGTGCCTCTTGTCACTCCCGCGGCTTCGGCCGCGGGAGTGACAGCCGCGCATCAGGGAGAGACGTGCGAAAAACGTCTTTGCCTGATACGCAGCTGCGGCATATCGACGCCGCAAATACGAAAAGGAACGGGGGAGTAAACTCGGTGCGTAAATACATCCTGAAGCGCATACTTCTGTCTATAGTGATACTGTTTTTTGTCACGTTGATAATCTATATCCTGATGCGCTGTCTGCCGACGTCTTACATTGAGTCCATAGCGCGTCAGAAATCCATGCAGCCCGGCTCGAAGAGCTTCGAGGAATGGATGACTCAGCTTACAGCCATGTATCACATGGACAAGGGCATCATACCCGGCTTCATCGCCTGGTGGGGCTCCATGTTCAGGGGCGACTTCGGTGACAGCTGGTACTACACCGTGCCGGTCCTCGAGAAGTTCAACGATACCGTCTGGCTCTCCTTCGTCATGGGAGCCATCTCCATGGTGCTTGAGCTCGTCATCGCCATCCCTCTCGGCATACTCGCTGCCACGAAGCAGTATTCCAAGACGGACTATACCATCACGGTCATCGCCCTCGCCGGCATCTCTCTGCCGACGTTCTTCTTCGCGTCGCTGATGAAGCTCGTCTTCTCCGTCAAGCTCGGCTGGTTCGACCTGTTCGGTCTCGTCAGCCGCAACTACGAGCAGCTGACCTCATGGGGCAAGTTCCTCGACAAGGCTGATCACCTCGTGCTTCCGATAGTCGTGCTCGTCGTCATCAGCGTCGGCTCGCTGATGCGCTATACCCGCACGAACATGCTCGAGGTCCTGAACTCGGACTATATCCGCACCGCGCGCGCCAAGGGCCTCTCCGAAAAGAAGGTCATTTACCATCACGCCTTCCGCAATACGCTCATCCCCCTCGTCACCATCGTGGGCGGCTCGCTGCCCGGACTCTTCTCCGGCGCTCTCATCACCGAGACGCTCTTCTCCATCCCCGGCATCGGATATACCTCCTACCACGCGATGGTAGCCGGTGATATCCCGTTCTCCATGTTCTATCTGACGTTTCTTGCCGTCCTTACTCTGGCCGGCAACCTGATCTCCGATGTGCTGTACGCCGTGGTAGATCCGCGCGTACGCATAGCGTAAGGAAGGAGGTCAACCGAAGATGAAGAAAAACGAAAAGATCACCGCCGCCGAAACCGAATATTCACTGAACGATGACCGCCGCGTCAAGGTACTTTCGCCGGGCGCGCTCGTCGCGAAGCGTTTCTTCCGCAATACGATAGCGATCGTCGGACTCGTCATTCTCGTGTTCATGTTCCTGTTCTCATTCCTGGGCGGCCTCATTTCGCCCTACGAGGAGGACCAGCTGTTCTACCGCTCCGACTACCTGAACAAGGAGTTCGCGGGCGTCGTTGAAAACAAGGATTTCCGCTATGTCTCCGCAGACGGTCAGGATTTCAGCACCGTTTTGCAGGCGCAGCTGATACTTGCGACCCAGAAGAATTCCGATTCCTTCTCCTTCCGTGACGTCGAGTATACCGTCACCGAAGAGGGACCCGATTTTTACAGCGTCGCCCTCGCGGAAAACGGCACGACCATAGGCATCGCGTATAAGGACATAGTGAATTCGAGCATCGAGGGCACGGATATCCCGTTCACCCTGCGCTACGATGCCCTGAAGGCCTACTGCCACGGGAGCGGCTCGTTTACGAGCGGCGGCACGGACTACACGATAGACGAGGGCGGCGTCGTCTTCTCCGGTGAAGACGAGATAGCCTATATCAGCCGCTACGTCGTCAACAGCGTCATGCCCGACGTGTTCATCTCCCGCGGCTTCAAGGAAGAGCTCGCCGAGTCCATCAACTCCGGAAACGAGGAGTTCGTCTATACCGACGAGAGCGGTGAGACCCACGAATACACCGTCACCTACGACCCCGCGACCATGACGTGGAGCGTCCTGCAGGAGACGGAGTCCCGCGTGTATGACGCCTACGCCGCGCCCAGCAAGGAGCATTGGCTCGGCACTGACCGCAACGGCATGGATATGATGACCCGCCTTATGTACGGCGGCCGTGTCTCGCTCGTCATCGGCTTCATCGTTGAGATAATCTCGCTCGTCATCGGCGTCATCCTCGGCGGTATCGCGGGCTACTTCGGCAAATGGGTCGATAACCTCATCATGCGTATCGTCGATATCTTCTACTGCATCCCCTCGATGCCGATAATCATCATCCTCGGTGCCGCGATGGACGCCATGCGCGTCGACCCGCAGATCCGAATGGTATATCTGATGCTGATACTCGGCTTCCTCGGCTGGCCCGGCCTCGCCCGTCTCGTCCGCGGACAGATACTCTCCCTGCGCGAGCAGGAGTTCATGACTGCGACGGAGTCCAGCGGCCTGAGCGTCTCCCGCAGGATATTCAAGCACCTCGTTCCCAACGTCATCCCGCAGCTCATCGTCTCCTGCACGATGGGGCTCGGCGGCACGATAATCACGGAGGCGACGCTGTCCTTCCTCGGACTCGGCGTCAAGTTCCCGTTTGCCTCCTGGGGCAACATCATCAACGACGTCAACGACACCTACGTCCTGACGACCTACTGGTTCATCTGGATCCCGGCCGGCGTACTGCTGCTCGCCACGGTCCTTGCGTTCAACCTCGTCGGCGACGGTCTGCGTGATGCGTTCGACCCGAAGATGAAGCGCTGAGGAAGGAGAGAAGAAATGGCAAAGAATAGATCCGAAGGATATCTCTCCGGCAAGGAGTCGCGGCGCATTTCGAGAGAGAACCGTCGCGTGACCGGCGCGCTCGAAAAGCAGCACAAGCGCAAGAACGTTCCGGAGTCTGAGTACCTCACTCAGATGAGGGACCCTGCCAACTCCGTTGAATTCGAAAACCTGCACACCTATTTCTTCACCGACGTCGGAACGGTCAAGGCCGTCGACGGTATCTCCTTCGACGTGCCCATAGGCAAGACCGTGGGCGTCGTCGGCGAGTCCGGCTGCGGCAAGTCCGTCACGAGCCTCTCGCTCATGCAGCTCCTGCAGCGTCCGCAGGGCCAGATAGTCGAGGGAAGCATCAGGCTCAACCTCGGCGACGGCAAGGCGTACGACGTGACAAAAGCCCCGAACGAGGTCATGCAGCGCCTGCGCGGCAACTATATCTCGATGATATTCCAGGAGCCCATGACCGCGCTCAACCCCGTCTTCCGCATCGGCGAGCAGATAAACGAGGTAATCTCCCTGCACAATGACGATTTCGATGAGGAGAGGGTCCGTGCGCGCACGATAGAGCTTCTCGAGATGGTCGGCATAGCCAACAGCGAGGGCGTCTACAAGATGTTCCCGCACGAGCTCTCCGGCGGTATGCGTCAGCGTGTCGTTATAGCGATGGCGCTCGCGTGCAGCCCGAAGATAATCATCGCCGACGAGCCGACGACGGCTCTCGACGTCACCATCCAGGCGCAGATACTCGACCTGCTCCGCCAGCTCAAGGACAGGATAAATTCCTCCATCATGTTCATAACCCACGACCTCGGCGTCATCGCCGAGATGGCGGACTACGTCGTCGTCATGTACGCCGGCCGCATCGTCGAGAAGGGCACCGCGGAGGAGATATTCGCGCATCCTGCGCATCCGTACACGATAGGCCTCATGAACTCCAAGCCGGTCGTCGGCAAGAAGGTCGATAAGCTCTATTCGATCCCCGGCAAGGTGCCGAATCCCGTCAACATGCCCGACTACTGCTACTTCAAGGACCGCTGCGAGATGTGCACGGAAAAGTGCAGCGGGGACTATCCCGAAGTCATAAAGCTCTCCGAGACCCACGAGGTCTGCTGCTACCGCTACTACGACAGAAAGGAGGGTGAATGATCATGGCCGATAAGAAAAACGCTATGCCCGGGATCGACACCTCCTTCACCCCCGTCGAGTATGACCCGCAGTACATCCTGCAGGTCAACGGACTCAAAAAGTACTTCCCCATTAAGGGCGGCATGATATCCAAGACAGTCGGCTACGTCAAGGCCGTCGACGGCGTCACCTTCAATCTGAAGCGCGGCACGACGATGGGCCTCGTCGGCGAGTCCGGCTGCGGCAAGACGACCACCGGCCGCACCATCCTCCGCCTCTCCGGCGAGAAGACCGCAGGTCAGGTGCTCTTCAACGGTCAGGAGGTCTACGATCTTCCCGCGCGCGAGCTCAATGCCATGCGCCCGAAGATGCAGATAATCTTCCAGGACCCGTTCTCCTCGCTCTCCCCGCGCCTTCCGGTCGGCGAGATAATAGGCGAGGCCGTCCGCGAGCACAACATCGTTGCGCGTGAGGAATACAACGACTATATCGATCAGGTCATGGACAACTGCGGCCTGCAGCCCTTCCACAAGGACCGCTACCCGCACGAGTTCTCCGGCGGTCAGCGCCAGCGTATCTGCATCGCCCGCGCCCTCGCGCTCAACCCCGAGTTCATCGTGTGCGACGAGCCCGTCAGCGCGCTCGACGTCTCCATCCAGGCGCAGATAATTAACCTGCTCAACGACCTCAAGGAGAAACACAACCTGACCTATCTCTTCATCTCGCACGACCTCTCCGTCGTCGAGCATATATCCGACACCGTCGGCGTCATGTACCTCGGCAACCTCGTCGAGTACGGCGCGACGGAGGATATCTTCCGCAATCCGCTCCACCCGTACACCGAGGCGCTCTTCTCCGCCATCCCCGTGCCGGACCCGACCGTGAAGATGAAGCGCATCGTGCTCGAGGGCAGCATCCCGTCTCCCTCCAACCCGCCCGCAGGCTGCAAGTTCCACACGCGCTGCGCGCAGTGCACCGAGCGCTGCAAGACCGAAGTTCCCGTGCAGAAGGAGATAGAGCCGGGCCACTTCGTCGTCTGCCATAAGTACGACTGATGGCAAAGCGCACCTACGACGACGATGACGGGCGTACGATCGCCGACATGAGCGACGTATACGTCCGCACCCCGCTCGGATACCGACGCCTCGGAGATAAGCGCAGGCGCGAGACGGAGCAGCCTGAAAAGACCGTGAAGAACGACCCGTCCTCCGGTACGAGCAGGGAGGAACGCCGCAGCTATATCTGGGGCGCGCTGTCGGCATCTCTGCTGATAGCCCTCGCGTTCATCGTCGGCCTCGGACTCATCATCCTGCTCATGGTCCTTGTTTTCAAATAACGCCGCTCCGCTTCAATGACGCGGCATAATGACAGAACTCATAGTAACAGTAGATCCGGGATGGAAGTTTTCGCTTCTGTCCCGGTCTTTTTATATTGTTTTTGCTGTTCCGGCAAGAAAAAATCCTTGGATGGCTGTCCCGTTTCGGAAGCGGCTTTTATTTCGGCTCGTTCCGCAGCTGCCGCCGCGTTGAAAAATCGGGCACGGTCTGCTATACTGTCGTAAGACAAGAAGGGAGGCCGCAGAGTTGGACGAGAAACTTATAAAAAGTGAGATCGTGGAGTGCCGCGGCGGCGTCCGCCGCTGGCTGTACAGCCTCAATCTCCTCAAAAACCCGACCGTCATGCTGATGATATGGAAGGTCTTCGGCATACTGTTCGCGGTGATATGGGTCATCGTCGTGCTGCTGCGGCTGAAACAGCCGGAATTCCTATGGTCAGGCTTCCTGACGATGACGCGGGACTTCGTCCTCGTCCTTGCGATAGTGTTCTTCTTCGCCGCCCTCGCATATTACATATACGCCCTGCTCCTCGGCGGGAAGCTCTACGTGCTGATGGAAATGGATGAGGAGGGCGTGCGTCACACGCAGGTCCCGAAGCATTACAAAAAGGAGCAGATACTCGGAAGCATCGCGCACATAGACGCGGACGCCGAGCAGCCTGTACCCGCCGCCGTCGGCATAATGGCGACGGCAAAGACGAGCATGTACTGCGAATTCGCCAAAATAAAAATGGTCGAGATAGAGCCGAAGCGAGACAGGATAAAGATAACGCAGGCGCTCGGCAAAAATCAGCTCTTCGCCGCCCCGCAGGACTTTGAGTACGTCACGCAATACGCCCTCGCCCGCATCCCCGAAACGGAAAAAATAAAAAAACACGCCTAATAGGCAAAATAAAAAAAAAGGACTCAGGATAACGGGACAGCCAGATAAGGAGAGAGGCATAGCCGGAATTTTCGTTTTTGA
>JAZQQE010000095.1:0-5083 GCA_045628845.1 Oscillospiraceae bacterium | reverse complement strand
GCTCCCCTTACACAGGGGAGCCAATGGTGCGGAAAAATCAAAGGCCCCCTTGTGTAAAGGGGGCTCCGCCGCAGGCGGTGGGGGATTGATTTGAAGATCGGAAAGACAGCGTCGTTGGGGGAGGGCTTGGCCCTCCCCCGTGTTCCGGCTGTTTTTCGGGAGGGGCCTGCCCCTCCCGCGTGCTTCGGCCGGGTTGCGGGAGGGGCAAGCCCCTCCCCTACGGCAAGACGGCAGGGAGCGGAGAAGAAACCCCTCGGTCTGCTTCTCTGCCCCTTAATAGGGGAGCCGGTGAGGGTGCGCAGGCGATAACGGAAGTACGCAAAAAGGTTCTCCGCCGATATGGCGGAGAGCCCTTTCCTTCATGTCAAAAGTGAGGGGAAAAGCGAGGGTCAGGGATTGTAGGTGAAGCTGCCCTCGTAGAGGTCGTCGGCGAACCAGTCGTCGGCGTCGCTGATGGAGAGGGTGGACTCTATCTTCTCGACGGTGGTGATGCCGTTGTCCTCGAAGTCGGAGTCGAAGAAGCTCGCGTCCATCGCGGCACGGCAGCCGGCGGGCACGGTGTTGCCGAAGTAGCAGTCGACCATGCAGCCGTTGATGGAGGTGCCGCTCCAGCTGAACATAAGGTCCTTGTCGGTCTTGTTCTCCATGTAGGTGTTGAGCGCGTAGCCCCAGAAGTTGTCGGGATCGGCGCTGACGATGACGAAGGTGTATTCGTCGTTGTCGACGACGACGAGCTCATTGGAGCCGGTGGGTCTGTCGGGGATGACGACGTCCGCGTCGGCGAGGCCGGTCGGGTAGATGGTGACGGTCTCTTCGACGTAGTCGGTGTAGTCGTCGTTGTCATAGACGTTGAAATCGATGACCATCTTGTCGGCCATGGCAACTCCGGCGTCCTCGAAGTAGGAATCGCTTATCGTGAGGTCGGAGGTGGACTTGTTGCCGGCGGTCACGTCCTGAGCCCACAGGGGATCCATGGTGTAGCCGTTGACGACGCATCCGCGGGTGGCGAACATGAGGGTCTTGTCGGCGGTCTTGTTCTCGCATTCGAGGGTGAGGGCGAAGCCCCAGAAGCTGTCCTTGCCGGCCTTCTTGACGGTGATCTTGCAGTACTCGTTGTCGATGACGACCTGGTCGGCGATGACGTACTCGGCCTTCTTGTTGTCCTTCTTGCCGTCGTCCTTCTTGCCGGTATCGGTATTGCCGGAGTCGGAGGCGGCGGGCTTGTCGCCGTTGTCGGGAGTTTCGGGCTTGTCGCCGCAGCCGGCAATGGCAAAGAGCATGAGCAGAGCAAGGATGAGGGGTATGATCTTCTTCATGTAAAAGCTCCTTTCCGTGACATTGGACTTATGTGATACGGGATATTAAATTGTTGACAAGAACTATATTCCTCTTTTCAGACGTTGTCAACAGGAATTTTGTTCCTCCGAGTTATCATTTCAGTACCAACCACAGCACCGCGGCGAGGACCGCGAGGATGATGATGAGGGCGATGACGAGGCCCGCGCGGCTCTTTTTGCCGCCGCTTTTCGTGCCTTTGAGGGCGGAAAGCGGGTCCTTTCCCGAGGAAAAGCGCGAGTGCAGCGCGCGCAGGGAACGCAGATCGTCCTGCTTCACGAGCCCGCTCGCGTCGGCCTCGTGGGCGAGGCGGTTGCGGATGTGGCGCAGGCGCTTGAGCTCCTTGAGGTCGGCGTCCCACGCGGCGTATTTTTTGCGCCCGCGCGCGGCGTCTGCCTCCATCGCGTTTATGTAGTCCGTCACGCCCGCGCGCGAGGAGAGCATGTCGCCGCAGAGCGCGTCGAATTTCTTGTATTCGTCGAAAAATTTGGTGTCGAGAGTCTGCATGGGTGAGTTACCTGCCTTTTTCTGCGCCGCGCAGGCGGCGGAAAGTATGCTGCCACGTGCAGCTCCTGTCGGCCTCCGCGAAGGAAAGGCCCGTGAAGACCCGTCCGAAGCCCTTTATCGAGGCGGCGGTCTTTACGCAGAGGAGACAGAATATGAAATTGCCTATGGAAGAGATGAGCGCCTGCGGGAAATTCAGCGCGTCGAGGCCGTATCTCTGCAGGATGCTTATGACGAGCAGGTGCATGAGGTACATCCCGAGCGTGAGCGGCGCGCAGGGGAGGAGGCTTATGCGGCGCGGCGCGCCGTTGAAGCTCTGCCGGAACAGCAGGAAGATGCACGCCGCGAGCGCGACCTCGAGGCCCGCCGACTGATTCATGAACGTCGCGTCGAACTCGCCGTGCGCGTGCGTGAGGAAGGACGAGGCGGCGGTTATCGCGGCCAGGAGCACGGCCGTGAGCGGTATGAGCACGCCGTTCGGCACGCGCTTTTTCGCGTTCCCGAGGTAGAAGCCGAGCAGGAAGGAGCAGAGATTGCCGTCGAAGAAGAGCATGCGGTCGAATATCTGCCAGTTGAGGAAGTTCGCGCCGGGGAAAACGGAGACGAGCACCGCCCGCAGATTGACCGCGCAAATAAGCGCGAGCAGGAGTATGTGCAGCTTCCTTCCCATCGCGCGGAGCATCGCACGCAGAAGGGGCGAGAGCAGATAGAACGCGATGAGCGTGTAGAGATACCAGAGGTGCGTCGCCGCGGGCCAGCGGAATGCGGAGGCGAGGCCCCTGACGAGCGTGCCCGCCGAGAGGCTGTGCGAGCACAGCAGCGACCATACGAGGTATACGGCCGTCCACGCCGCGAGCGGGATCAGAAGCTTCGGGATGCGGCGCTTGAAGAGGACGGAGAGGTCCTCCGTGCGCTCGTCCGATAGCAGGAGGAAGCCGGAGATCATAAAAAAGATGGGCACGGCGGTGAACGCGAGGCTCGTCAGCGCGTTCGAGAGCTCCCAGTCCGCGCCGAAGCCGCGGCGCAGGGCGGTCGCCGCCGTGTGCATGAATATGACGAAAAAGGCCGCCATGATGCGGAGCCTGTCGATATAAGCTATGCGCTGCGTCTTCATCACCTCCGTGGAAAAACGGGCACGGCGTGCGGCCGTGCCCGTACCGTGATCAGTCTGCCAGAGCGGTGCAGAGGCGCTTGAACATCGCCGCCGCCTGTCCGCGTGTGGCGAGCGCTCCGGGGAACACCTTGCCGTCGTTGCCCTGAAGTATCTTCGCGGCGATGCAGAAGTTCATGCCCTCCGCCGCCCACGGGCTCACGTCGAAGATGTCGTCGAAGGAGAGCGTGTTGGTGTTCTCCGTGACCTTCGCCGTGTCACAGCCGGCGTACTTCGCGTAGTTGAGGAATACGGCCGCTATCTCCTCGCGGGTGACGTCCTCGAACGGGCCGAAGTCCTCGCCCTCGGCGTTGACGGCAATCTTCTCCGCGCACGCCCAGCGCACGGCCTCGGTGTACCATTCATCCTCGGGGACGTCGGGGAAGCTCATCGCGTAGTTGACGACCTTCTCGCCGTCGAGGCGCCACAGAACGGTCAATATCATCGCGCGGTTGAGCGGGTCGCCGACGCCGTACTCGGTGTCGGAGTAGCCCTTCATGAGCCCGTTGCGGATGCAGAACTCGATGCCGTCCTCATACCACTCGCCGGGTACGAGGTCCGTGAAGGCGGAGAGGTCGACGGGCTCCTCGGGCTCCGGCTCATCGGGCGGGGTCACGATGACGCTGTTCGGGTCGAGCGGCTCGCGCAGGGCGAAGATGCCCTGGATGGTGAAGGGCGGTATCTTGCCGCCGGCGTATCTGTAAAATATCGTGTCCGCGCCGGGGATGGCGAGGTCGTAGACGGGCATCCACTTCGAGCCGTTGTAGCTGAATACGTAGTAGGAGACGCCCGAGGTCATCACGGCGCCGTTTCCGACGGCGGGGAGGTTCGGATCCGTGCCGGGGACTATCTTCCAGCAGCCCGCCTGCGCGAAGTCGCCGTATTTGGCGTTCCCCGCGTAGAAGCGGACGGTCTCGCCCTCATAGTAAGTGCCGCCGGGCAGGGCGTGGAAGTCGTTCCACGCGCCGTAGGCCGCGAGCGAGAAATCGAAGGGGAGCGCCGCGTCGGGGTCGTCGTCGGTGCGTCCGGTGGCGGAGAGGTCCGCGCGCCAGAGCTCGACTACCTCGCGGTCATAGACGGCGGGGTCGAGCGCGTCCTTCAGGGCGAGCTTCATCATGCTGCGGTTAGCCTTGAGTATGGGCTCGGAGACGACCGTGAAGGGCGCTCCGTCGCTCAGCGCCAGCACGCCGGAGTGGCACCAGCCGCGTCCCTCGGCGGCGTATGCGGTGTATACCCAGAGGTAGAGGGAGGCGCCGGGGGCGAGCACCGTCCCGTCGGGCAGAGCGGGAGCGGCGGGGTCGGGCTCGGCTGTGAATTTCCAGCCGCCCTCGGAGGCCTTGCCGTAGAGCGCGGCGTCGGCAGAGCCCGCGATGCGGAGAGTGAATTCCTCGCCCTCGAAGACGAGGGAGGAGTCGGTCGGATAGAAGTGCTCGCCGGAGTCGGCGCGGCACTCGACGGTGAAGCTGCGCTGTACGCTGTCGCAGGGCCACCACGAGCCGTCGATCTGTTTATAGGGCACGGCGGTCAGGGTGAACTGCTTTTCCCACAGCACCGACGGCGCGGCGAGCGCGGCGGCGGGCAGGAGGCAGAGCAGCATGACCGCGGCGAGCGCTGCGGCGAGAAGACGTTTTTTCATGGTCTGTACCTCTCTCTCATAATTATTTCCGTTTCTATTTTACCACGCCCGCGCCCGAAAGTGAAGAGCGGGCGCATCGGCGGCGCCGATCCCCGTAGGGGAGGGGCCTGCCCCTCCCGTGGGCTCCGCACGGCGTTCCCGTATGCAGAGCCGGGGGTCAGTTCCCGTAGGGGAGGGGCTCGCCCCTCCCGTGAGCTCCGCACGGCGTTCCCGTTTGCAGAGCCGGTGCCGATCCCCGTAGGGGAGGGGCTCGCCCCTCCCGTGAGCTCCGCACGGCGTTCCCGTTTGCAGAGCCGGGGGTCAGTTCCCGTAGGGGAGGGGCTCGCCCCCCCGTGAGCTCCGCACGGCGTTCCCGTTTGCAGAGCCGGTGCCGATCCCCGTAGAGGAGGGGCTTGCCCCTCCCGTGAGCTCCGCACGGCGTTCCCGTTTGCAGAGCCGGTGCCGATCCCCGCAGGGGA
>JAZQQE010000094.1:0-39144 GCA_045628845.1 Oscillospiraceae bacterium | reverse complement strand
AAGAGGTTTTCGATCTGCTTCTGCGGCGCGACCTCGATGCTGCCGCGCTCAAGATATTTCTGATAGGTCTCGGCGCCCAGCATGTCGAACAGGGCGTCGTACAGGGGGCGGAGATACGGGTCGACCTTGCTCTGCAGGTCGCCGGGAAGAAAACCGAGGCGCTCGCCCGCTTCAACGGCGGGCCTCGTGAGGATGATCCTGTTTATCTGCTTTGCGCGGAACGCCGTCACCGCGCAGGCGACGGCGAGATACGTCTTGCCCGTGCCCGCAGGGCCGACGGCTATTGTGACGGTATTGTTGTTTATGGCGCGGACGTATTCCTTCTGGCCGATCGTCTTCGCCTTTATGGGCTTGCCTTTGGCCGTGATGCACACGACGTCGTCGGAGAGCTCGCCTATCTTATCCGCCATTCCTTCCCTGACGAGTCTGAGGATATAGCGCACCTTCTGCGCGTCTATCGCCTCACCCTTCGACGCGAGCGTCATGAGGCCCTCGATGGCTTTTTCGGCATCCATGACGTCCTCGGCTTCGCCGGAGATGTGGATCTCGGACTCGCGGTCTGTCACGCTGACTCCAAGCTCATCCTCGATTATGCGCAGATTCTCGTCAAAGGAGCCGAAAACGTTTATGATGTTCTCCACTCTGTCGGCGCTGACGGATCTCTCTATCATTGGCTTTATGCTTCCTCCCGTGTTGAAGACTTTTCAAGCTGTGCACGGCATGCTATCTCCTCGATGCACTCGGCGTGCATGACGACCGTTACGGAATCGCCGTCACACACCGTTTCGAAGGAAATATCCGTTATCTCTCCATCCGTGAGCATGGACCTGAGCCGCCTTTCGAGGCTCTCGCGGAGCATCGCCTCCGCCTCGTACTCCGGCATACGCACGCTCACCGGCTCATAGGACGACGACCGGCTCAAGCGAAGGAGCGCAGGCAGAGGATATCTGCCGAAAAGCATACCACGCTCATCGTATATGATATTATCACATCCACGCTCCGAAATTCTACTGTTTAAGTACAAATTTATCCTCAAATCGCCGAGCACGAGAGCGTTTTTCTCCTTTTGTATCCCGTTATAGTCCTTAACGCCGTATTCAAGCGGCATCACCGCGGAGAGCTCATACCACGTTCGCGCCCTGACGGACGCGAAGCTGTGAACGTATCTAACGCTGCCCGTGAGGTCCGGGAGCTCCCCGCTGACGAGCTTTTGACCCTTGAGGACCGTATCTCCGACCTCGGCAAGGCCCCTGCCCCTGAAATCGTCGAACGATACTATGACGCCCGTTTTCGCCGCGGCGATATCACACGGCTCATTTTCTTCGATTATCTCCGGCGGCTCGCGTCGTTCCCGTACGATGACCGTCAAAACGCATCCGCGGATATTTATCCCGACCCACGAGAGCTTTCCCACGGTCATGCGCACGAAGGAGGCAGCATATTCCCTGTCGCAGGTCGGGCCGAACGAGCCTATGCCGAAGCCCGACCGTTCGAGCGCGGCACGTATCTCTCCGGACGGGACGTTCTCGTTGCCCTCGACGCGCACCTCCCACACGAAAAGCGAAAGAAAATAAGCCGCGAGGATGACGGCAAGAGCCGCGACGAGCAGTACCGCGCGCTTTTTAAGCCGTGCAGCAAAAAAGATAAGGCCGCGTTTTTTAAGCTCTCTCGACGCCATCCCGCAGTCGGACGCAGCCCTGAGGATGGAGCTTTCCGAGCTTATCGCGCAATCCAGTACTATCTCGTTTTCCGACTTCTTCTCCGCCCGGCGCACCGTGATTCCCCGCGCGGCGAGTACGTTCAGTATGCGCTCGGGACGGGCCCCGCGAAGCTCTATCCTGACTTGACCGAAAATTCGGTCGAACGAATAACCCATGCTCTATTCCCTGTATTCCGTGCCGTCTATCCTGCCCGCGACGGAGATGAAGCTCTCGTTCATCGCTCTGATAGAAAGGTCCCGTCCCTTTATGACCATACAGCCCGATTTGAGCCGTATCACGACCTCCTCCGGAGAAAAAGCGCTTATGCCGCGATGTGACTCTATGCGTACGTTCTCCCGGCCCATGACCTCGACCGACGGCGAAGCGAGCAGCGACATCGTTTCCTCGAACATCCTTTTCCGTTTCAAGCTGACATACCCCCTCCCGGTCAATAAAATCTATGACGCGGCATAAGCTTTTACGACATTCTCACAGGAGGTGCGGAACAATGAAACGGAAGGACATACCCGTTTATCTCGGCCTTGCGGCGCTTCTGGCGGGCCTTGCGGCCTTTCCCTCTGAATCCGTGAGCGCGGCAAAGGACGGTCTCCGAATGTGCACGGACCTCATCGTACCCTCGCTCTTCCCGTTTTTCGTTCTCTCGTCGATGATGATAGAGCTTGGGCTCGCGGAAGTGCTCGGGAAGCTCGCTTCGCCCGTCATGAAAAGGCTCTTCAACGTAGGCGGTAGCTGTGCGGTACCTTTCCTGCTCGGTTTTATCGGGGGCTATCCGGTCGGAGCGCGAGCCGCGATAACGCTGTATGATCGCGGCGGATGTAGGAGGCGTGAGGCAGAGCGTCTTCTCGGCTTCTGCAACAATACGGGCCCGGCCTTTATTCTCGGCGTTGTCGGAGCGGGCGTATTCGGCGATACCCGTACGGGACTTATTTTGTACGGCGTGCATTTTCTATCTTCCGTCACCGTCGGACTCGTCTTTCGCGGGAAAACGCGCGGAGATATCGGCGAAGTGCAAACAGCGGATAAGCTCACAGAGCACGATACGCTTCCCGCAGTCTTCGTCTCATGCGTCAAGAGCTCGTTTACCGCCGTTCTCGGGATATGCGGCTTCGTTATTTTCTTCACGGTGCTGATAAGGCTTCTGTACCTTGCGGGGATAATTCCCGCCGCGGCGGAGGCTCTTTCATTCATTCTTCGTCCGCTCGGCGTCACCTCTGCAGGCGCGGAGGGCATCATTTCGGGTCTTATCGAACTGACGAGCGGGGTCAGCTCGCTACGCGGCGCGGCAGGGTCGATGTCGAAAAACGCCGCCATGGCAGCTTTTATGCTCGGATGGGCAGGCCTTTCCGTCCACTTTCAGGTGCTCGGATTTATCTCGGAGAGCGGTCTCCGCGCACGAAATTACATATTCGGGAAGCTCCTTCACGGGGTGATATCAGCTCTGTACGCCTACGCAGCGTTCTCGGTGTTCTCTCCCGGAGAGGAGGTCGCGCTCGTCCTCGCCGACGGTGTGACGGCTCTGTCCGGTGCCGGCGCGGGACATACGCTGCTCCTCTCCGCGTGCGCTCTTGTGCCATTTGCGGTGCTGTCGGCGTGCGCCGCAGGTAAAATATATATTGAGCGGCGGCGGTTGAAATAGCACGCATTATGTTGTATAATAATTTAGTTTTACAGAAAGAGAGGTCATCTGTATGCTTTTCAGGAAAAAAATCGAAAAAGCCTGTGCCTACTGCCTTTTTGCCGGCATACTCGACGAGGAAAACGCGGTATGCAAAAAGCACGGCGTCGTTGACCTTTGGGGCAAATGCGCCGCGTTTCGCTATGACCCGCTCAAAAGAGAACCCGAATCTCTTTCCTGTGAGCTGAGCTCGGATTTTACCGAGGAGGACTTTGATATTTGAGTCCTCTGCGCTCTTGCAAAGTTCAGCGTAAAATGCTATGATAAACTTTAATATTCAGTTACCCTGCGATTAAAATTCAACATTCGATTGGAGTGATGTCCTTTTATGGACGACGCGATACCCCGAAGTATTCTGGTCATAGTTCTCATTATTCTCGGCGCATTTTTCGCAGGCGCCGAAACCGCCTTCTCCTACTGCAACAGGATACGCATCCGGAAGAAAGCGGAGGACGGCGACAAGCGTGCAAAGCGTGTAGAAAAGATACTCGACAAATTCGACAGGCTTCTTTCCACGCTGCTCATCGGAACGAACGTGTGCCACGTTTTCGCTTCCGCCGCAGCCGCTGTGCTCTTCGTAAATATCATGGGTGCTCCGGGCGCCGTCGTTTCGACGGTCGTTCTGACGCTTCTGATATTCCTCTTCTCCGAAACGATCCCCAAAAATTTCGCCCGCGCCAATGCAGACGCCTTTGCTCTTGCAGTCTCTCTCCCGGTGATGATACTCAACGTTATACTCACGCCGCTGACCCTCCTCTTTCAGGGGCTCGGAGCTCTGCTCCGCCTGATGTTCCCCAAGCGTGACGACGTCCCGAGCATCACGGAGGACGAATTTTCGACCATCGTCGAAAACGTCCGCGACGAGGGGCTCATCGAGCCGGAGGAAAGCGAGCTCATCAAGTCGGCTATCGAATTTTCCGATACCGAGGTCCGCGAGATCATGATGCCCGTTTCCGACATGGTCGCTGTGGATATAAACGCGCCCAGTCACGAGATTAAGCGCGTCATTATGGAGCAGAAGTATTCAAGGCTTCCCGTATATGCGGGAACGAAGGACAGGATAATCGGCGTTCTGTGCGTCAAGGACTGTCTGCCAAAATATCTGCGCGGCGCGAAGGTCGACATTGGCCGGCTTATGAAGCTCCCGTATCTCATCTCTCCCGATACGAAGCTCGATCAGGCCTTTGAGGGGCTCGGCCGCAGACGTACGCACCTTGCGGTAGTTACCGACGATAACGGCATCGCCGTAGGCTTCATCACGATGGAGGACATCATGGAGGAGCTCGTCGGTGAGATCTATGATGAAGACGATATCGTTCGTCCCGCGAGAAACGAGGCCTCGATATGACAATGGTTCTTTTGTGGATACTCCTCGTTTTTCTCGTCATCGCTTCGGCTTTCTTTTCCTCGGCTGAGATAATTTACGCCACGGCCAACAGCCTGAGGCTTCACAAGGCCGCCGAGAACGGCTCAAAGCGCGCCGCTCTCGCCGTCCGGATATCCGACGAATTCACCGATTTCCTCTCTACGGTCCTCGTCGGAAACAATCTCGTAAATATCGCCTTCTCATCGGCGGTCGCAGTCGTCGGTCTCGAGCTGTGGCAGATGAGCGAGGGCGTTTCATCCCTCATCTCGACCGGCGTTCTCCTCGTGCTCGGTGAGATAATCCCCAAGATAATAGGCACCTACCGTGCAGACGAGCTCGTCGCCTCCTTCGCAAGGCCGCTGCGCTTCTGCATGATCATATTTTTCCCGGTAGTTTTCGTAGTCAACAAGCTCGTTGAAGCGATGGCGCGCGCGTGGACTCCGAAGGACCCCGAGCCCGAGGTAACGGATGAAGAGCTCGTCACCATCCTCGAAAGCATCGAGGACGAGGGCGTCTTCACGGAAAAAGAGGGCGAGCTTATCCGCTCCGCCATAGAATTTTCCGACCTCACGGCTCAGGACATTTTCATCCCCCGCGTCGACATGTACGCGTGGGACGCCGATGACGATATCGGCGAGCTCCTTTCCAATGAAGACCTGCTCAGTTTCTCGCGTATTCCCGTTTACAGAGAGAGCATAGACAACATCATCGGCATCCTCTCTGCGAAAAAGCTCATCAAGACCGTCATATCCGAAGGAAAAGACGGGTTTGACATAGAGTCCGTCCTCACTCCCGCGATATTCGTACACAAGACTCGCAACATCTCCTCCATCCTCATGGAATTCAAGCGCAAGCACAGCCAGATGGCGATAGTCGTCGATGAATTCGGCGGCACGATGGGCATACTTACGCTCGAGGACATCCTCGAAGAGATAGTCGGCGACATATTCGACGAAAGCGACGAGGTCGAGAAGGATATCGAGGTCCTTGATGACGACACCTACGTCGTTCAGGCGACTGTCGGAATAGACGAGTTCTTCGACGAAGTGGATTATACCCCGCCCGAGGATTTTGAATGTGAGTACACAACGATGGGCGGCTGGGCTGTCGAGATGCTGGACAAATTCCCCGAGGTGGGCGACAGGTTCACCTACGATATTTTTGACGTTACCGTTACGGAAGCCGCCGCGATGCGCGTTGAAACGCTGAAAGTCATAATCAACAAGCGCGGCGAGGACTCGGAAGAATGAATATGTTTGACGCTTCTACACTTAAAAGAATAACTCTCGTTACCGGGCACTACGGCTGCGGCAAGACGAATCTTTCCCTCAATCTTGCGCTCGACTTCGCGCGCAGAGGCGAAAAATGCGCAATAGTCGATCTCGACATCGTGAACCCCTATTTCCGTTCCTCTGACTATGACGAGCTCATAGAGTCGCACGGGATAAGGCTCATAGCTCCGAGATACGCCCGCAGCGCACTCGACGTACCCTCCCTGCCTGCCGAGATATACTCCGTCTTCGACAGCATCGACGGCCGCGTTATCATCGACGTCGGCGGCGACGACGCGGGAGCGACCGCGCTCGGACGCTACGCATCGAAATTTGCCTCAGTCGAATACGACATGATCTACGTCATCAACAAGTTCAGGCCGCTCACCTCCGAAAGCGGAGACGCAGCGGCTCTCCTGAGCGAGATCGAGACGGCATCCCGCCTTAAGGCCACCTGCATAGCGAACAACTCTCACCTCATGGGCGGCACGGATGCGGACACCGTCCTCGGCTCCGTCGGATACGCGGCGGAGACCTCGAAGCTTCTCGGACTTCCCCTTCGCTTCACGACCGCGCCGCGCGCAATAGCAGATACGCTGACCATTCCGGACGTCTATCCGGTAGATATACACGTCAGAACTCCCTGGTCTAACTGAAAGGAAGAAGAATATGGCAAAAATCATTGTCAACGAGACCTACTGCAAGGGCTGCGAGCTCTGCGCGGGCGCCTGCCCCAAGCACCTCATCGCCCTGTCGCCCGACAGGATCAACGCCAAGGGCTATCATCCCGCCGAGCTTACCGATGAAGCCGCCTGCACCGGCTGCGCCTCCTGCGCGCAGATGTGCCCCGACGCGGCCATCACGGTACTACGCTGAAGAAAGGAAGATACATAATGGCTGAAAAAGTTCTTATGAAGGGCAACGAAGCTCTCGGCGAAGCCGCCATCTGCGCGGGCTGCCGTCACTTCTTCGGTTACCCCATCACTCCGCAGACCGAGCTCGCTGCCTACATGGCCAAGAAGCTGCCGAAAATCGGCGGCGTGTTCCTTCAGGCCGAAAGTGAGATCGCTTCCATCAACATGGTGCTCGGCGCCTCTGCCGCCGGCATCCGTGCCATGACCTCAACCAGCTCTCCCGGCATAAGCCTCATGAGTGAGGGTATCTCCTACATGGCAGGCTGCGACCTCCCCGCCCTTCTCGTCAACGTTCAGCGCGGCGGCCCCGGCCTCGGCGGCATCCAGCCCGCGCAGTCGGACTATTTCCAGGCCACCAAGGCCACCGGTCACGGTGACTTCCATCTGATAGTCCTCGCGCCCTCCTCCGTGCAGGAGGTCGTTGACCTTGTCTTCCTCGCCTTCGATCTCGGCGAGAAATACCGCATGCCCGCGATGCTGTTCTCCGACGGTATGCTCGGTCAGATGATGGAGCCCGTCCTGCTCCCCGAGCCCGGCGACTTCACGCCTCCCGACAGGCCCTGGGCCGTCACCGGCACGAAGAAGCAGCGCCCGCACAACATAGTCAACTCTCTGTATCTCGATCCCGCCCTTCTCGAGAAGACCAACTTCGAGCGCTTCGCCCGCTATGAGAAGTGCAAGGAGACCGAGCAGCGCTGGGAAGAGTTCATGACCGAGGACGCCGACGTCGTGCTCGTCGCCTACGGCGCTTCCTCCCGTATCTGCCGCAGCGCCGTCGTCGCCGCCAGAGCCGAGGGCATCAAGGCCGGTCTGCTCCGTCCGATCACCCTTTGGCCGTTCGTCACCAAGCCTCTCCAGAGACTTGCCGAGACTGCCGGAGCCTTCATCTCCGTCGAGATGAGCATGGGCCAGATGGCGGACGATATCGCCCTTGCCGTCAACGGCATGAAGCCCGTCAGGTTCTTCGGACGTACCGGCGGCATCATTCCCTCGCCTGCCGAGGTACTTGAACAGATCAAAACCGTGAACGGAGGTTTGAAGAAATGAATGTAGTTTATGAGCGTCCCAAAGCTCTTACCGACGCCGCGTTCAGCTATTGCCCCGGCTGCCCTCACGGTATCGTTACCCGCCTCATCGCCGAGGTCATTGACGAGCTCGGCATCGAAGGCGAGACCATAGGCATCTCCCCCGTCGGCTGCGCCGTCACCGCTTACGACTTCTTTGCCTGCGACATGGTAGAGGCTGCCCACGGCAGAGCTCCCGCCGTCGCGACCGGCATCAAGCGCGCCCGCCCCGAGAATATCGTGTTCACTTATCAGGGTGACGGCGACCTCGCCGCTATCGGCATGTGCGAGACCGTTCACGCCGCGACACGCGGTGAGAACATCACCGTCATTTTCGTCAACAATGCCATCTACGGCATGACCGGCGGTCAGATGGCCCCGACAAGCCTTCCCGGTCAGGTCACGCAGACCTCTCCCTACGGCCGTGACGTCAACGTCGCCGGCTACCCCGTCCGTGTCTGCGAGCTTCTCTCGACTCTCGACGGCGTCGCTCTCGCGCAGCGCGTCACCGTTGACAGCGTTAAGAACGTCCGCAACGCCAAGAAGGCCATCAAGCGCGCCTTCCAGAATCAGATAGACGGCAAGGGCTACAGCATCATCGAGATCGTTTCTGCCTGCCCGACCAACTGGGGTCTCGCGCCCAATGAAGCTCTTCAGTGGCTCCGCGACAACATGCTCCCGTACTATCCGCTTGGCGTGTACAAGGACAAGTACCCCGAGGAAGGAGATAAATAATGAACAATGATCTGAACCTCCTGCTTGCCGGCTTCGGCGGTCAGGGTCTGCTTTTCGGCGGCAAGGTCGTTGCCTATGCCGGACTTATGGAAGGCCGCGAGATCTCCTGGCTCCCCTCTTACGGTCCCGAAATGCGCGGCGGCACGGCTAACTGCAGTGTCTGCGTCAGCGACGATCCCATCGGCTCTCCGCTGGTACTCAGCCCGAACGTTCTCGTCGCGATGAACCTTCCCTCTCTCAAGAAGTTCGAAAACGATGTCGTTCCCGGTGGCATAATCCTCGTTGACAGCGCCATGATCGACGCCAAGGTCGAGCGTACCGACGTCAAGGTCTTCTACGTCCCCGCGACGAAGATGGCCGAGGACAACGGTCTGCGCGGTCTGGCGAACATCATCCTCATCGGCAAGCTCTTCCAGGAGCTCGCTTTCTGCTCGCCCGAAGCTCTCGACGCCGGACTCAAAAAGTCCGTTCCCGCGTCGAAGGCCGCTCTTCTTGAATCCAACAGAACAGCTCTTAAAATGGGCATGGATTTCTGATCCATCATAAGGAGATACCTATGGACAACCTCAAAGAAATTGCAGAGCGCATTGCCGGACTTCGCGACGCTTGCGGATATACTGCCGACGCGCTCGCCGACGAGTTCGGAATCGACAGAGACGTATATGCCTCCTACGAGGCGGACGGGAAGGATATTCCCATCAGCGTCATCTTTCAGATCGCCAACAAGTTCAACGTCGACTTCAACGAGGTGCTGACAGGTAATTCCGCCAAGCTCGACACTTATCACATCGTCAAGGCCGGACAGGGCCGCTACGTATCAAGATATCCCGGCTACAGCTATCAAGACCTCGCTTTCCGCTATTCGCGCAAGGTCATGCAGCCGCTTCTTGTCACGCTCGACCCTTCCGACGAGCCTGCCGCCCTCGTCACACACTCGGGACAGGAATTCAACTTCGTCATAGAAGGCACGATGATACTCGCCTTTGACGACGAGGAATTCGTCCTCGAAAAAGGCGACAGCGTTTATTTCAACCCTAAATTCCCCCACGGACAGAAGTGCGGCGGCGACGTTCCCGCTACTTTTCTGACTATGATAGCGGAGTAAGGAGCACCGCACATGCTGGAAAAATTCCTTCCTCGAATCGAATTCGATTCCTACGAGGATTTCAAGACCAATTACACGGTAAACGTGCCCGAAAACTTCAACTTCGGTTTCGACGTAGTGGACGGCTGGGCAAAGGAAGAGCCCGGAAAACGTGCACTCCTCTGGTGCAACGATCACGGCGAGGAGAAGACTTTCTCCTTCAATGATATCAGCCGACTCTCTAACAAGGTCGTCCATCTGCTCAAGAGCCTCGGTGTCAAAAAAGGCGACGTCGTCATGATGATACTCAGGCGCAGATGGGAATACTGGATCTGCGCTCCGGCGATACATAAGCTCGGCGCCATCCTCATCCCCGCTACGCTGCAGCTCACCAAGAAGGATATCGTTTACAGGGCCAATTCCGCCTCAGTCTGCACCGCGATATGCGTCAACGACCCATTCGTCGTAAGTCAGGTCGAGGCCGCGCTTCCCGAGTCTCCCACGCTGAAAAATCTCATCCTCGTAAACGGCGAGCGTGAGGGCTGGATAGATTTTGCCTCTGCGATAAAAGACATGCCCGAGACCTTCGAGCGTCCCACCGGAGATGAAGCGACCCGCAACAGCGATACCATGCTCATCTACTTTACCTCGGGAACGACGAGCATGCCCAAGATGGTCTGCCACAATTTCATTCACCCTCTCGGTCATATCGTGACGGCGAAATACTGGCAGCACGTCGAAGAAAACATGCTTCACATGAGCGTTTCCGATTCCGGCTGGGCAAAATTCGGCTGGGGCAAGATCTACGGACAATGGCTCTGCGGTGCAACGATCTTTGCCTACGACATGGACAAATTCGTCGGCGCCAAGCTCCTCGAAAAGCTGCAGAAGTACCGTGTGACCACCTTCTGCGCGCCGCCTACCATGTACCGCTTCATGCTTCAGGAGGACGTCGCCGCATACGACCTCTCTTCCCTTCACCACTGCGCGACGGCCGGCGAGCCTCTCAATCCTGAGGTCGTCAAGCGCTGGAAGGAGCTGACCGGTCAGACCATCCACGAGGGTTTCGGCCAGACGGAGACCACGGTCGTTCTCGCGAACTTCGGTTGGGACGAGGTACGCCCCGGGTCGACCGGCAAGCCCTCCCCAATCTACAACATGACTCTTCTCGACGCTGACGGAAATCCCGTCGAGGACGGCGAAGAGGGATATATCTGCGCAGACAATATCGACGAGAATTATCCCGTCGGCCTTTTCGTCGCCTACTACGGAGACGAGGAGCAGACCAGAGAAAAGCTCGGCGGACGCTACTACAATATGGGTGATATGGCTTGGCGCGACAGTGACGGATATTACTGGTTCGTCGGCCGCGGCGACGATATCATCAAATGCAGTGGATACCGCATAGGTCCCTTCGAGGTCGAAAGCGCCCTGATAGAGCATCCCGCCGTCGTCGAATGCGCCATAACCGCGGCGCCCGACCCGGTACGCGGTCAGGTCGTTAAGGCCACGATAGTGCTCGCGAAGGGCTGGGAGCCCTCCGACGTCCTCATAAAAGACCTGCAGAACCACGTAAAGAAGGTCACGGCGCCCTACAAGTACCCTCGCATCGTTGAATTCGTCGACGAGCTTCCCAAGACAGTCGGCGGAAAGATAAAGCGTGCGCAGATACGCGCCGAGAATCACCTCAAATAATTATTTCCCGGGCAATATAAGTAATCAGCCGAAGAGAAACCTTCGGCTGATTTTTTTTGCATTCCTATTCATGTCTCAGGCCATGTCTGTCACCGTACCGATAAACAGAGGAAGGTTTGACTCGCAGTCGATCAGCATATAAACGAACGGTCTGTTCAGTATCACTTCGCGGATCTCCTCATATCCCGGCGCGCAGCTCTCTGCGATCATCTCAACGACAGTAGCAGCTCCCGCCTTTGTGCCTCTCTCATCGACCGCGATAAAGGTCTTGTGCAGGACTCTGTTAATGAAGATGTTTCCTTCTGTCGACTCGGCAAGTCCCGAAAAATCAGCTCTCTCAACGTCAAAAGCGTCCGGCATGCCCATATCGGCGAGAATACTGCTCATTTCGGTGCTGTACTCACTTTCGAATTTTGGGATCGCGGCTCTGACTTTGACGATTTCGGGATCGGACAGCAGCCCGTGCAGCTTTTCTCCGGTCAGGGATGCGGCGTAATCTGCTACCGTTATCCCCTCGTCAGGCAGAAGCGCCGCGAATGCGTACTTCTGATCCGCGTAATACTTGATGAAACCAACGGCGTTCTCATCTTCAAGGAAGCGTCGCTCCTCGGAATACATGAGCTCTGCTTCCTGCTCTTCGCCGTCTTCCGTTGTAAATATCGAGTCACGGATTTTGTTCTCCTTGTAGATCTCCTCCCACTCTGCGTCAAAGGCAAGCGCATTCACAAGATACATCACGGCGGACTCCGGGATGCGGTCAAGGATATCCTTTATCATTCCGTCCGTCTTGTATTCGACCCATTTGTTGATGTCATCCAGCGTCGTCTCATCAAACGGTGCCTGATAAATGCCCGCGCCGTAGTTATCGGCGTTCTTTTGAAGGAACTCCGGATCTGCCGTAAAGCTCTGCTTGTCAGTAAACCAGATTGCGTTTGCTATGTTCAGCTTGTACTTCTCACTCTCGGACAAAGAATCCATATATGCGCGAAGATAGACATTCAGCTCCGGGACCGACGCTCCGAGTACCTTCTCCATCTGTGCAAGTGTATCGCCTTTTGCGCCGTTGGCAGTCATGGCAAGCGCGTACAGCACCGAAACCGGAGAAACGAGGGTATTCTCACCCGGTTTTATGCTTGCCTGAAATAATCTCACGGCAAAATCCGCAGAGGCGATCGCAGTATCCCCTTTAAGCGCGGTAGAATCCGCGTCAACGGGATCAGCCTGAATATTTGAGGATAGATCTATACTGCTCCCGGAGATCGGACGTGACTTGCCGTCCCGTCCCGGAGCGGGAATTATCTTGCAGCCTGCAAAGATGCCGAGCAGCAGTGCAGCAAAAAGCAGCGCGGCGACTGTTCTTTTCATATCGTACCTCCGTAAACGTAAAAAGTATCATTGGTTCTTCGATCATTTGACGAAATTGAATGAAATAAGTTTCATGAAATTAAAAAAAGGCACTTAACGTAAGTTAAGTGCCTTTTACTGCTTTATAATACAAGCTTACGCGGACCAAATCATTCGGTCGCGAAGTTGGTAAAGTAGCCGGAGATGAGGATGACGGGGGTCCCCCTGTCGCCGCTGCCGCTCGTCAGGTCGCAGAGGCTTCCGAGAAGGTCGGTGAGCTGACGCGGGGTCGTACCGACGGACTGCATATTGCCGACGAGGTTGGAATCCTTCTCCTTGATGCGCTGACGCATCGCTTCGGCGAGCGCCTCGCCGGAGAGGTCCTTGAGCTCGTTATCGGCAAAGTACTTCATTTTCAGCTCATTCGGAGTGCCGATGAGGCCCTCGGTGTAGCCCGGGGAAACGACGGGGTCAGCGAGCTCCCAGATGCCGCCTACGGGATCCTTGAAGCCGCCGTCGCCGTATACCATGACTTCCATCTTCTTGCCTGTCGCGTCGTACAGCGCCTTCTGCAGGCGTTTCACGACGGTGTCACAATCTCTCGGGAAGAGCTTGACCTTTTCCTCGGTGGCCTTATTCGAGCCGAGAAGACCGTACTTCTCATTGTAGCCGCTGCCGTTGACGGGGGCGGTGAGGATCTGATCGAGGCTGAAGACCTTTTCGGCGCCGGCTTCCTTCAGGATGCGGCGGGTCCTCTCCCTCGTGTGGATATCACAGTTGATGACGTTCTTGGTGAAGTTGAGGATATACTTCGGGTCGTTGGAGAAGACTATCTCGATATGCTTTCCGAAGCTCTTGTAATACTCGATATAGTCGACACCGGTGAATCTGTGCTTGGTCTCGCTGCCGAACACGGCGCGGAAGCCTCTCTCATCGAAGCTGTCGGCATAAGGGTCGATGCGGTTTTTATCCACGTCGTCCATGCTTACGAGAGCGTTGCCGACTTCGTCGTTGGGATAGGAGAGCTGGATATAGAGTTTGTCACAAGCATTGGCAAAAGCGCGGAGAACGATAGCAAATCTGTTGCGGCTGAGTATCGGGAAGATTATTCCCATGTCACGGCCGCCGAGCTTAGCTCTGACGTCAGCGGATATCTGATCGACGGTAGCGTAGTTGCCCTGAGTTCTGGCAACGACGGCCTCGGTCACGCCGACTACGTCGCGGTCATGAAGAGAAAAGCCCTCTTCTTTCGAGGCAGTGACTATGCTCTCGCAGATGGCGGGAACGATATCGTCGCCCTCACGGAAAATCGGAGTGATAATTCCTCTTGAAGTAACGCCTGTATATCTCATTGATTCACGGCCTTTCTGCCTAAAAAAATACCGCAGAATAGTATAGTACAGAGGCCAGGCTTTGTCAATTACTATTTAATGGTAATAGTTGCCATCAGTCCTGTTTTCTGTTTTTCTTCTTTTTGCCCCTCACGCAGAGGACGATGATCAGCGCGATGATGCCTGCCGGGAGCAGAATTATTATCGGAAGAACGAGCACGGGAGCAGCCGAAGCGAGGAAAACGATCACATCGCGCAGGGCCTGTTTGAGCCAGCTCACGGAGGACGTGAAGCCTTCTCTTATCTCCTCGCCGAAGGTCTTCGGGAGGACGGGCTCTTCCGTATACTTCTTTACCTCGTTGATATTGAGGTTAATGGTCGAGTAGTCGACCTCGTTCTGCCAGTTGTTGAGCGTGCTCGTGAGTGATTCTATCTCGTAGCGGACCCAGGAGAGTCTGTCCTGAACGGTTATCATGTCCTCGACAGTCTCCGCCTTTTCAAGCATTTCGAGAAGGCTCGTCTCCTCGGTGCGGTACGCCTTGAGTCTCGATTCGGTATCGAGGAAGGAGGCGGTGATATTGTCGGCGCTCGTTGTCGAATACGTAACGTTGCCTATCGAGGCGAGGCTTCCGGTCATCCCCGCGAAATTCTCTCTCGGAACACGGATGGAAAAACGCGCGGAACGCCACACAGAGCCGTAATACTTCGTATTGTAGCCCGTGCCGGAAATGGAGGAGGACTCGATAAAGGCACCGTTGCGCTCGATGAGATCATAGAGATCGGTTATCGTCTGATCGAATTCAAGCGTCTCGAGCTCAACATCGGAGGTGTATATGATCTTGTCGAAGCTCGTATTGCTGTTGACAAGGCCCTCCGTCAGCTCCCCTACTATGCTTCCGCCGGAGACGGAATCGGGCATGTCATAGTCATACGAGGAATCGCTGGCGTAATTATAATCGGGAGCCGCGGGCATCGGAGCAGCTTCCGCGGGATAGGCCAGATCCGTCTTTCCGCTGTGGGACGAAGCGCCGCATCCGGTCAGTACGAGGGCGAGGACGAAAACCGCGAGGACGATAGAGACTATTTTTTTATTCATATTCTCAGCCACCTTGCATGATATTTTGAGTTCTCTGCCTATTTGACGGTCCCGACCGTGGAAAAGTTCCGTATCAGTACGCGACTCCCCAGACGACCATCTTGTCCGCAGGCTTGCCGCAGCAGGCGCAGGTGTCTCCTATATGATGCTGCTCGAACGGGATGCAGCGGGAGGAGACTCCGGCGACTTCCTTGAATTTCTCTTCGCAGGAAAGGTCGCCGCACCACATCGTGCGCACGAAGCCGCCCTTTTCATTGATGATGGCGGCAGCCTCGTCTATGGTCTGCGCGTCAAAGGTATTATCTTCAAGATGCTTCTTGGCCTTGGCAAAAAGGCTGTCGTGGATATCGTCGAGAGTCTTCGCGGCGGCGGCCTCGATGCCGTCGAGCGAGACGGTGATCTTCTCGCCGTTGTCGCGGCGGACGAAGACGCAGCTGCCGGATTCGATGTCTCTCGGGCCTATCTCTATGCGGAGAGGCACGCCCTTCATCTCGTACTCGGCGAACTTCCAGCCGGGGCTGTTGTCGGAAACGTCGGCCTTGACGCGGAAGCCCGCGGCTTTCAGGCGATCATAGAGCTCAAGCGCCTTTTCGGTGACGCCGGGCTTGTGCTGCGCTATCGGGAGCACGACTATCTGTATGGGGGCCACACGCGGCGGAAGGACGAGACCGTTGTTGTCGCCGTGGGTCATGATGAGACCGCCTATCGTGCGGGTAGAGAGTCCCCACGAGGTCTGATGCGGGTACTGCTGGGTGTTGTCCTTGGCAGAGAACGTGATGCCAAAGGCTCTTGCAAAGCCGTCGCCGAAATAGTGGCTCGTGCCGGACTGGAGGGCCTTCTTGTCGTGCATCATGCACTCTATCGTGTAAGTACGCTCCGCGCCCGCGAACTTCTCTTTGTCCGTTTTGCGTCCGCGGATGACCGGCATCGCGAGGAGGTTCTCGCAGATGTCGGCGTATGTCTCGAGCTGCTGCTCGGTCTCTGCGATGGCTTCGTCGGCCGTCGCGTGGAGAGTATGTCCCTCCTGCCAGAGGAACTCTCTGTGGCGCAGGAAGGGTCTCGTGGTCTTCTCCCAGCGAAGAACGCTGCACCACTGGTTATAGAGCATGGGAAGGTCGCGCCAGGAGTGAACGACGTTCGCCCAGTGATCGCAGAAGAGCGTTTCGGACGTGGGGCGTATGCAGAGGCGCTCGTCGAGCTTCTCGGCGCCGCCGTAAGTCACCCACGCGCACTCGGGGGCAAAGCCCTCGACGTGGTCCTTCTCCTTCTGGAGGAGGGATTCGGGAATGAGCATCGGCATGGAGACGTTCACGTGACCGGTCTCCTTGAAGCGCTTGTCAAGCTCGCTCTGCATCTTTTCCCATATCGCGTATCCGTACGGGCGAAGGACGAAAAGCCCCTTCGCGCCGCTGTAATCGATGAGCTCGGCCTTGCGGCAGACGTCGGTATACCACTGTGCGAAATCGACGTCCATGTCGGTTATCTGTTCTACTCTCTTATTATCTTTCGCCATTATCTTTGATCCTCCAAAAGGTCATATTCTGTCGTTGCTGCCGAGCACGGCGGTTATCTTGTGACGGACAAGGTCCCTGATATTGTCTCTGCCCGGGATGAGATACTGCCTCGGGTCGAAGTTGCTCACGTTCTCGGCGAGATGCTTACGGACACCGGCGGTGAGCGCAAGGCGCAGGTCTGAATCGATATTTATCTTGCAGACGGCCATACGGGCGGCTTCACGGAGCATATCCTCCGGAACGCCGATCGCGTCGTTCAGCTTTCCGCCGTAGCTGTTGATTGTCTCGACGTACTCGGGGATGACGCTCGAAGCGCCGTGCAGGACTATTGGGAAGCCCGGCAGGCGTTTCTCGACTTCCTTGAGTATATCGAAGCGCAGCTGGGGCTTTACGCCCGGCTTGAATTTATAAGCGCCGTGGCTCGTGCCGATGGCGATGGCGAGGGAATCGACTCCCGTGCGCGTCACGAACTCTTCGACCTGTGCCGGGTCGGTATAGGAGCTGTTTTCCGCTGAGACTACTACGTCGTCCTCAACGCCCTCAAGGCGGCCGAGTTCGCCCTCGACGACGACACCGCGCGCGTGCGCATAGTCGACGACCTGCTTTGTGAGCGCAATATTGTCCTCAAAGCTGTGCTTTGACCCGTCTATCATGACCGAGGTGAAGCCGCCGTCTATGCAGGACTTGCAGACGTCGAAGTTTTCGCCGTGGTCGAGGTGAAGGCATATGGGAAGTCCCGTGTCGGCCTCGGCGGCCTCGACAAGCTTCATGAGGTATACATGCTTGGCGTATTTGCGCGCGCCGGCGGATACCTGAAGGATTATAGGCGAACGAGTCTCTGCGGCGGCCTCTGTGATGCCCTGGATTATCTCCATGTTATTGACGTTGAAAGCGCCTATCGCGTAACCGCCCTCATAGGCCTTTTTGAACATTTCGGTCGAAGTGACTATCGGCATAAAAATTCTCCTTTTTGAAAAGCTTATACCCTGACGTTTTATTTTACCACGTCGGCAGTAAAAATCAAGCCAAAACCCTGCGACGCAGGCAAATATAATTCACGTTTGGGATTTTCAAAACAGCTATATCATGGTATAATCAATGCGGCAATATTCAAACGGGAGGTCTTTTCAATGTCTTTGAAAGGTTCTTGTCTCATCGGTCAGTCCGGAGGCCCCACTTCGGTCATAAATTCCAGCGTTTACGGCGCTGCCGCCGCGGCACTCGACAGCGGCGACATAACCCGTGTGCTTGCCGCGCATCACGGCATAAAGGGCGTTCTCGACGACGACATATTCGACCTCGGTCAGGAGGACAGAGCGGAGCTTGCGCTTTTGCGGAACACTCCCTCGAGCGCTTTCGGCTCCTGCAGATACAAGCTCGCCGACCCGGAAAAGGACGATTCCGATTTCAAGCGCATACTTGAAATTTTCAAGAAATACGACGTTCGCTACTTCTTCTACGTCGGCGGAAACGATTCCATGGATACCTGCGAGAAGATAAGCAGATATATGCGCATGGTGAACTACGAATGCCGCGTCATGGGCATTCCCAAGACCATCGACAACGACCTCAGCGGCACGGATCACTGCCCCGGGTACGGAAGTGCCGCGCGCTATATCGCGACCTCCTGCATGGAGGTATCGCTCGATATGCGCGTTTACGATACCGGCGCCGTGACCGTGATGGAGATAATGGGACGCAACGCAGGCTGGCTCACAGCCGCCTCCGCCCTCGCCTCCTATAACGGCGCGGGTCCCGACCTCATCTATCTTCCCGAGACCGATTTCGACCTCGACGCATTCCTCGACAAGGTCGAAGCGATGTATAAAGAACGCGGCAGCGTCTTCGTCGCGGCTTCGGAGGGCATACACGATTCCGAAGGTGTCCTCATCTCCGAATACGCGTCACGTGGCGCGGAGAAGGACGCGTTCGGCCATGTTCAGCTCGGAGGCCTTGCGGAATACCTCGCGCATAAGATAAAAGAACGCACAAAGGCGAAGGTACGCGGAATAGAGCTCAGCCTCCTGCAGCGCTGTGCGGCACACTGCGCGTCGCAGACGGATATAGACGAGGCATGCAGGGCGGGTGCTTTTGCAGTTGCCTGCGCTCTCGAAGGAAAGAGCGACTGCATGGTCGCTTTCAGGCGCGCAGACGGCGACTACGCCTGCGAGACTGTCCTCGTTCCCCTCTCCGAGGCGGCGAACTTCGAAAAAAAGATCCCGCTTGAATGGATTACCGACGGCGGTGTGACAGAAGCCCTCATCGGATACGTCACTCCGCTCATTCAGGGCGAGCCGGAGCGCGCTTTCACCGATTCCCTGCCCCGCTTCGCTCATCTCAAGCTCGTCCGCGCGTAAAACGTTTCTAAATAAAAAAGCTCCCGGCCGCATGAGCCGGGAGTTTTTTTTACTTACTTTACCTTGACGGGCTTCTTGCCTTTCATGGCGGCCCACAGCGGACCCGCGATGAAGACGGAAGAGAACGTACCGGCGATGACGCCGACGGCGATGGGAATGGCGAAGTTTCTGATGGAGGGAACTCCGAAGATGATGATGAAGATGACCGGGAGCAGCGTCGTTATCGTCGTTCCGATGCTGCGGCGCATCGTCTGATAAACGCTGATGTCGACGATGTCCCTGAATCTCGATACTCCGGACTTCTTCACATTTTCACGTATACGGTCGAAAACAACTATCGTCGTGTTGATGGAGTAACCGATTATGGTCAGCGCAGCGGCAATGAAGTTCATGTTGAGCGGCATACGGAAGATTACGTATACGCTTATCATGACGAGAAGGTTCTGGATGAGGCAGATGACTGCCGCAAGACCGGAGCGGAACTCGAAGCGGATGGTGATATAAATGAGGATCAGCGCGGCCGCTATCACGGAAGCGAGGAAGGCGCTCCTTGTGATGTCCTTACCGACGGAGGCGGATACGAAGTCGGAGGATACGAGTGAGACGTTTTCGGCGCCGAACTTCGCGGCGATACCGTCAAGGATGGCGTCACGCTGTTCGCTCGGGACCTCGCCCATTCTGATAGAGGCCTGATGACCGTCGTTTCCGGCCTTCGTGACAGAGAAGGGCGCAGCACCGGTAACGTCGCGCACGACGTCATAGATGGCGGACGAGGAATCATCCGTAAGCGGCTGGCCGATATCGACGCTCATCGTAACGCCGCCGACAAAGTCCTGATCGAGGTTGAAGAGCGTCGTGCCGAACGGGAGAAGCACCAGGCCGACGACTGCCGCGATGCAGCAGACGATCGCGATTATACCGGTTATCTTGAACTTCTTTATGATGGGAATGCTCTTCTGAGCGGAGTCCGCAGCTTTCTCGTCGGTGGTCATACCGATCCCGTAATACTTAGCTTTGACGACACGCATATCGACGAGCCTTCTGAGAAGGAGTCTCGGCACGATGAGCATGCAGATCATGGAGAGGATGACGCCTATAAGGAGCGTCTTGCCGAAGCCGAGGATAGTACCTGTACCCTGCCAAAGCAGAACGGCGGCGGCGATGATGGTCGTGATGTTGGAGTCGAGTATAGCGGCAAGGGCGCGCTTGAAACCGTTATCCACGGCGCTGCGCATGGTTTTGCCAGAGAGTATTTCTTCTCTGATGCGCTCATATATGACGATATTCGCGTCGACTGCCATACCTATCGTCAGTATGATGCCGGCGATACCGGGCAGCGAGAGATTGATATGGAAAGCAGACAGCAGCACGAGGAACAGAGAAATATAAAGAAGCAGCGATATATCCGCCACGACGCCGGGGACTCTGTACATGATGATCATGTACAGCATGACGAGGACGATGCCGATGACGCCTGCAAGGATGGCGGTCTCAAGGGAGCGCTCGCCGAGAGAGGCGCCGACGGCCTGCAGCTTCGCCTCGCGGAGCGCAAACGGCAGCTTGCCGGCGCTGATTATTTCAGCAAGATACTTCGCGTATTCGAGGGTCGAGTCCGTGCCGAGAGTGATCATCGGGGTATCGGAGTCGATACCGGTCACGCCGAACTTGGCCTTGTCAACGAACGGGGCGGATATTATCTCCTCGTCCATGACGATGGCAACGTAGCGGTCGCTCTCATTGGCCTTGTTGGCGACGTTTTTCGTGCCTTCCTTGAATTTCTCATAGCCGCTCTGATTGAGCTGGAGATAGACGTAGTAGGCGTTTATGCCGGTCTCATCGATGGGACCGTAGCTCGCGCTCGCCTCTTTGATATCGGATCCGTCGAGGATGACGTTGCCGTCACAGTCGCGGAACTCGATGACAGCGGTCGTACCGAGCATCTGGACAGCCTCTTCGGGGTCATCTACATTCGGGATCTCGCAGACTATTCTCGTCGAGCCCTGAGTGTAAACGTTTGCTTCGGTGTAGCCGAGGCTGTTGAGGCGCTGACGGAGCATCGTCACGGCGACGTCCATTCCGGACGAGAGTTCCTCGGCCGAGAGAGCGTCGATCCCCTCCGCCTCGTACGTTATCTCGGAGCCTCCGACGAGGTCGAGACCGAGCGTAATGCCCTGAGAGACGGGATCTATCTTGAAAATACCGAGATTCAGGCCGAAGAACCAGGAAAAAATGAGCAGAGCAATAATAAGTATCACCACGGCAAACGTGAGGATACCTTTCGTCTTGGGTTTCATAAGAGGCCTCCCGTAGTATGAATGGGATTATTCCGCGGTCTCCTGAACTCCCTCCGGAGAGGTGGCGGCGGAACGGAATTTGATCCTTGACTGATGCACTTCGTTGAGTGCTTCGCTGATGGCGCTCTCGGTACGGCGGAGAGCGTCGTCCGCGTACTCGTTGGCGGCGCGGCGGAGCTCGGCAGATCTCGTTTCAGCCTGAGAGATTATGTCGTTGCCTCTCGCCTTGGCGGCCTTGACAATATTCTGGTCCTCTACGAGCTGCTTGGCGCGCTCGTTGGCTTCTTCCTTGATGCCGTCAGCTTCTTTTCTCGCGTTGGAAATGAATTCCGCACGCGCGTTTATAAGGCGCTTCGCCTCGGCAAGCTCCGTCGGGAGCTGTGCCTTTATCTCATCGAGAAGATCAAGCACTTTATCACGCTCTATGACACATCTTTCAGCCCCTATGGGGAGACCCCATGCGTCTGATACCATGTTATAAAGCATGTCAATAAGTTCGTTTACGCCGTTAGCCACGAATATTTACCTCCTTGCCGAAATCTTTTCGGTTATCTCATCAATTATCTCTCGCGGGGCAAAGTCAGTCAGGTCGGCTTTGAAAAGCGCGAGCTCTCTGACGGCGCTGGAGCTAAGGTACATATATTTCTCGCTCGCGGCGAGGAAGAACGTATCAAGGTCGGGGTTTATCTTCTTGTTGATTATCGCCATCTGACATTCCTTTTCGAAATCCGACAGAGCGCGAAGTCCCCTGATGATCACCGACGCGCCCTTATCTCGGGCGTAATCGGCAACGAGCTTGTCCGAGAAATCGACCTCGACGTTGCCGAACTTCTTCGTGACGAGCTCTATCTGACGAACGCGCTCCTCAACGGAAAAGAGAGGAGATTTTTCATGGTTGAACATGATGCAGACGATAAGCTTGTCGAAGACGGCGGAGGCACGCTTGATAAGGTCGAGGTGACCGAGCGTTATCGGGTCAAAGCTCCCCGGATATATTGCAGTTTTCATCTGATGTATCTTCCCTTTTTGTATAGGTTGTTATCCTTACCTTTCCGTATCTGTATGATTTTATCTTCATATACGGAGCCGAGAGTTCCGGGGGCTCTTTGTCCGAGGGACTCTCACAAACTATTATACCACCGTGGTTTAATTTGTCAAACTCTTGAATGCGCTGCAGGGCCTTTTCAAGAAGATTTGTTCTATAGGGAGGGTCGAGGAATATCAGGTCGTACTTCCACGCCGACGCGAGGAACGCGCACGACTCCGCGCGGGAGACTTTTCCTCCCGAAAGTCCCGATGCGGCAAGGTTTTTCTCGACGAGCCTAACGGCGTCGGCGCTCTCGTCTATGAACACGCAGCTCGCCGCGCCGCGGCTGAGCGCCTCTATTCCGAGCTGACCCGTGCCGGCAAAGAGGTCGAGGACGTTTCTGCCCTCGATATCGAACTGTATGATATTGAATATGGCCTCCTTGACCATGTCGGTAGTCGGTCTTATATCGTTTCCGGCAGGCTCATAGAGCTTCCTGCCTCTTGCAAGTCCCGTAATAACTCTCACAGGATCACTCCCCGCTTTCTCCGCCGTGGAAATAGCCGTAGACAGCCTCGGCGGCGTTTTTGGGCACTACCTCCCGCAGCTCTTCGAGACTCGCCTCGCGTATCGCCTTTATGCTGCGGAATTTTTTAAGCAGAGCATTTCGTCTATTTTCACCTATACCGTCGATTTTGTCAAGCGTCGATCCGACCGAATCCCTGCGTTTTCTGTGGAAACCTATCGCGCTGTTGTGGGTATCCTCCTGTATCCGTCCTATGAGCGAAAAAAGCGCCTGATTAGCTTCAAGGCCGATCTCCATCCCGTCGGGCGATACGAGCGCGCGCGTCCTGTGTCTGTCGTCCTTGACCATGCCGAATACCGGGATATCAAGGCCCTTCGAACTGAGAAGCTCACGCGCCATGGAGGCGTGTGCCTCGCCGCCGTCCATCAGCATCAGCTGCGGAAACGGCGGGAATTTCCCGTCGTCGGCAAGAGTATGCGAGATGCGGCGCTCAAGCACCTCCTGCATGCTGTGATAGTCGTCCGGTGACGTGAGAGTTTTTATACGGAACTGACGCCAGTCGTGTTTGAGTGCCTTCGCCCTGACGAAGACAGTCATGGCACCGACTATCTCGCTGCTGCCGGTATTTGAAATATCGTACGCCTCGATGCGTTCAGGGGCCGATGGAAGCCCGAGAGTCTTCGCGAGGAGCTCAAGAGTCTTCGAAACGCGCTCCTCGTAGTCCGTCGCGCGCTCGCACTCCTCGCGGGCATTCACCTGCGCGAGCGATACGAGCCTCGCCTTCTCCCCTCTCTGCGGAACGTACACGCGGATCTTCCTGCCGTAAGTCTCGCTGAGTATCTGAGCGAGCGCCTCGGAATCCTCGGTCTCAAACGGGATGCAGACCTCCGGAGGGCAGGCGCACCTCGTCGAGTAATATTGCAGTAAAAGCCCCGTCAGAGCTTCGGAGTCCGATTCAACGGGCACCTCGATAAGCGTGTGCTCCTTGTCGAGGAGTCTGCCGCCGATGTTGTGCAGGACGACGAAGCAAGCCTTCGCGGCACCGCGGTAAAAGCCTATGACGTCGTTGTCCGCCGCCGCTCCCGATACGGGAATGTTGCGGCGCCCGACGGCGTCTATCGACTTCATCCTGTCACGGAGCTCTGCGGCAAGCTCGAATTTGAGCTCGGCAGCAGCGGCCTCCATGTCTTTCTTTATTCTATCTGTAAGCTCGCCCGAACGGCCTTCGAGGAGCATAATAGCCTCGTGGATGGAATTGCGGTATGCCTCGTTATCCGGCTCGCCGCGGCAATAGCCCGCGCAGAGGCCCATGTGATAGTTGAGGCACGGTCTTTCCCTTCCGATCTCGGCGGGAAAGCGTTTACCGCAGGTGGGAAGCTTCAATGCCTTGCACACGGTATCAAGAGCATCGAACAGCTTTCCGCGGCTCGGATACGGTCCGAGATAAGTTGCTCCGTCGTTTCCCGGGCGGGAGACGACGGTGAATTTGGGATAGTCCTTGCGGAGGTCTATCCGGAGATAAGGGTAGCCCTTGTCATCCTTCAGGAGGATATTATAGTAGGGCTTGTGGTGCTTTATGAGCGAATTTTCCGTGACGAGAGCTTCAAATTCAGAGCCGACGACTATTGTATCGAACGTATATATCTTCGACACCATTGCGGTCGTCTTGGCATCATGGCCCGACTCGCGGAAATAGTTGGACACACGGTTTTTGAGCGCCTTGGCCTTACCGACGTAGATGACCTTGCCGCTCTTGTCCATCATTATATAGACTCCCGGCAGAAGAGGCAGCGAGAGCGCTTTTTCTTTCAGTTCGGCAAAAGTCATTTCAAACTCCGGTCAGATCAAACGGAGGCACGTAAGCCGTGCTCGCGGCTTCGAGCTCCTGAAAATATCCGTCTGTTATGCCGAGCGCGGAGCAAAGCTCCATCGCTTCGGCGTATTCCTCGGGGGAAAGAGTGCGGTCGGGCGCGCCGAGCTTTTCCGCATCCTCCGGCGGGAAATACTGCCCCATGAGGCTGAGCTTGACGTGCCTTCCGGCAAAGCTGTCGGCATACCATTCGAGAACGCCGCGCGTGTTTTCCATATATCCGGGCAGTATAAGATGGCGCACGATGATCCCGCGGAGCATGAGTCCATCGTCGTCGAGAACGTATCCCCCGACCTGACGCGACATCTCACGGACGGCCTCGCAGGCTTTCGGGAAATAATCCTCCGCGCCCGAGAGCCTGGCGGCGAGAGCCGCGTCGGAATATTTCATATCGGTCAGATAGACATCTATCTTCCCTTCAAGCATACGCAGGGCATCGGCGCTCTCGTAGCCACCGCAGTTATACACCACCGGCAAGCCGAGGGGCCTTTCGAGCGCATCGGCGATGACGTGCGCATAGTGTGTCGGCGTGACGAGATTGATATTGTGGACGCCCACGTCGATAAGCCGCAGAAAAACGTCACGCAGTTCCGCTGTGGAAAGGGTCTTCCCGAAACTACGGGAGGAAATAGCGCGGTTCTGGCAGTATACGCACCTGAGATTGCAGCCGGAGAAAAACACCGTCCCCGAGCCGCGGGTCCCGCTGATACACGGTTCCTCCCAGAAATGAGGAGCGGCACGCGCGACTACCGCCTCAGCGCCAACTCCGCAGAAGCCCGTTTCACCCTCACTGCGGAGAACACCGCATTCACGCGGGCAAAGTCTGCACGGCTCCATAGTATCACTTCTTTCTAATAAAAAAGGGTTCGATGAAAATTCACCGAACCCTTTTTCAGTTAGGCTTGACTTATTTGCCGGCCTTAACGTCCTCGAGGAGCTTCTTGGCCAGAGCGGCGGCGGAAGCAGCGTCTTCGGAGTAGCCATCAGCACCGATCTCATCGGCGAAGGCCTGGGTAACAGGGGCGCCACCGATCATGATCTTGACGGTGTCGCGGAGGCCAGCGGCGACGATAGCATCGACGGTGTCCTTAAGAGCGGGCATGGTGGTGGTAAGAAGAGCGGAGAGAGCGACGATCTTGACATCGGGGTTCTCTTTCATGGTCTCGATGAACTTCTCGGCGGGAACGTCGACGCCAAGGTCAATGACCTCGAAGCCGGCGCCTTCGATCATCATTCCGACGAGGTTCTTGCCGATATCGTGCAGGTCGCCGGCGACGGTGCCGAGGATCAGTCTGCCGATGGGCTCCGCACCGGAAGCCTTGAGGGCCGGGGTGAGGACTTCGATGCCCTTCTTCATAGCGCGGGCAGCGATGAGCATTTCGGGAACAAAGATCTCGTTGTTCTTGAACTTCTCGCCAACGATACCCATGGCGCCGATCATACCGACGTTGAGGATCTCATCAGCGGACGCGCCCTCGTCGAGAGCTTCCTGAACCAGGCCGGCAACGATCTTGACCTTGCCGTTTTCAACAGCGTTTGCAACTTCCTGAACCTTAGACATTACTATTTCCTCCTGAATTTATTGTAATTTAGGTTTACTTACTTCTTGACTGCGGGGGGAGCTATGCGCTCTTCACGGTACGCGGTGATGTACTCGATGCAGAAGTCATCAAGTCCGAGCAGAGCCTCGGTGGCATAGATGATGCCGAGGAGGGTCTTGTCGGTCGGGTCAAATATACCGCTGTCCATACCGGCGTTCATAGCGAGGGTGACGAAGCCCATGTTGATGAGCTTTCTCGCGGGCAGGTTGAAGGAGATATTGCTGATAGCACCGGAGATGTGGATGGAGGGATAACGGGACTTGATGGAGGTGATGACTTCGATGACCATCGCGATACCGTCTTCGGAGGTGCAGAGCATCTCGACCAGCGGGTCGATGTGGAGACGGTTGGGAGCGATGCCGTATTCCTTCGCCTTGGCCATGAGGTTATCAAAAACTCTCAGACGGTCAGCGGCGCACTTGGGAATACCCTTATCGTCGGAAAGAAGCGCGAAGCACTCCCACTTGGTATTGGCGATCACGGGGAACACGTGGTCGACCTTGGTGCCTTCCATGGAGACGGAGTTGAACAGACCGGGCTTCTTGCAGATGGGCATGATGTCCAGCAGCATATCGGCGTTGGGGCTGTCGATGGAAAGCGGAGTGTCGATGGCATCCTGAATGACCTCGACCATCCACTTGAGGGTCTCGTACTCCTGCTCGGGTTCAACGGACGCGCAGACATCGATGAAGTCAGCGCCGGCAGCTTCCTGTCTCTTGGCCAGGTTGATGAGGAACTCAGCGTCTCTCGCGGCAATAGCCTTGGCAACGGAGGGAATGGAGCCGTTAATCTTTTCACCAATAATTATCATGCTATAAACCTCTCTAAAATAAACTGTTGTTCTGCAAGAACGCACGGAAAATGATGCGCGATGACTTGTCCGTAAGACGCTTCACACACATCATATTCCCTATACTGCTCTATTATAGCAAAACTTCCTTGCCATAACAACACTTTTTTATTGATAAAATGCGTGATTTTTTACTTGCTGGCTCTTTTGGCAGCCTCAACGACGTGCTTTACGAGAACAAGAGTGGTGACGGAGCCGACACCGCCGGGCACCGGGGTGATGTTTTCGACGACAGGCTCGGCAGCCTCGAAGTTGACGTCGCCGACGATCTTGCCCTTCTCTTCGTCCCAGTTGATGCCGACGTCGATGATGGTCTGACCGGCGGAAACGTAGTCAGCGCCGATGACACCGGCCTTGCCGGCGCTGGCGATGATGACGTCAGCCTTGCGGCAGATGCCCGGCATATCGGTGGACTTGGTGTGGACGGTGGTAACGGTCGCGTTCTTGGCAAGGAGCATCTGGGCAACGGGCTTGCCGATGACGAGGCTTCTGCCGACGACGACGACGTTCTTGCCCTTCACGTCGATGCCGAAATGATCGAGGATCTCGATGCAGGCCTGAGCGGTGCAGGGAGCGAAGCCGAGCTCGGTACCGGTGAAAACGCCGGCGAGGGAGAGATCGGTGATGCCGTCGATATCCTTCTCGGGAGCGAGGGCGCGGCGGACGGTCGCGTCATCCATCCACTTGGGAAGGGGTCTGAAAAGAAGAACGCCGTGGACGTTCGCGTCGTTGTTGACCTCGTCGATGACCTTCAGGAGATCGTCCTGAGTGGCATCCTCGGGGAGAAGATACTGCTTGACGCCGACGCCGACTTCGGCGCAGCGCTTCGTGGCGCCCTTTTCATAGGAGATGTCATCGGGACGCTCGCCGATACGGATGATGCCCAGAGTGGGGACAACGCCCTTGGCTCCGAGAGCTTCGACGTCCTGGATCATCTTTTCCTTCATAGCGGCAACGACTTCTTTGCCTTTAAGAACATTAGCCATAATTATTCTCCTTATTTAGTAAGACGTGCGAATACGCCGTTGAAGATCTCATCAGCCATAACGGTGTACTTCGCTATCATTTCATTGGCCTTAACATTGAGGCTTTCGGCATAGGGTCTGTCGGTCATGGCCTTGGTGTTGATGAAAACGTTGAGGCTGGCCCCGAGGAGCGCGGCCTTGCAGAACGCAACGCCGACACCGGCATCGCTGATGGCAAGGGAGCTTCCCTTATCGGCAAAGATCTTCTGGAGCTCAATGGCCTCGCAGCACTTGACCATGATATCCATGGGAACAGAGCAGGCTTCTTTCAGGCACTTTTCCATATACTCGGTCTTGTAGGCCTTCTGCTCCTCGGTGTCCTTCGGAAGTCCGTAAGCCTTGGAAAGGGGCTCGAAAACGTCCGCGTCTCTCTGAATGAGATCGAGAAGCTCGCGCCAGACCTTTTCGGCCTTCTCCATGGTCGCCTTTATCTCGGGCTCGACATCGGCATACTTCTTCTTGCCGACGGTGAGGGAGCCGACCATGTTGCCGAGAGCGGTGCCGAGGGCGCCGCAGAGAGCGGAAGCGCCGCCGCCGCCGGGGACGGAAGCCTTGCTCGCAAGTTCGGTAGTGAATTCGATGCAGCTCTTATCCGCAAATGACATTGTTTTTCCTCCTCATGCTTGAAAGGCTCGTGCATCAGGCAAATGTCTGACGCACGAGCCCTCAAAATACTTATTGGGTTAGATGTGAGCTATATTGTCGGATTAGAAGAGGCCGGAAACCTTGCCGGTCTCGACGTCGACGTCGATGCGGCGGTAAGCAGGGTCGGAGCTGGTTCCGGGCATCATGCTGATAGAGCCGGCCATCGGGCAGAGGAACTTCGCTCCGCCGTAGACAAGGATGTCACGGATGGGCAGACGCCAGTTCTTGGGCACGCCCTTCTTCTCGGGCTCATGGGACAGGGACAGGTGAGTCTTGACCATCATGGTGCAGAAATCAGCATAGTAAGGATCGGACTCGAAGCGCTCGGCCTTCTCGATGGCGAGAGGAGACCAATCGACGCCGTCGGCACCGTAGACCTTGGTGGCGATGAGTTCGACGCGCTGACGGAGAGGCATTTCCAGAGGATAGAGGAACTTCAGATCGACAGGATCGTTGCAGGCGTCGATAACGGCCTCGGCCAGTTCGATGGCGCCCTCGCCGCCCTTCTGCCAATGATCGGACAGAGCGCAGCGGACTCCGCGCTCGGCGCAGAGCTTCTTGATGAGGTTGATCTCAGCCTCGGTGTCGGTGTAGAACTTGTTGATGCAGACGACCGGGTTGATGCCGGACATCTTGACGGTGTTGACGTGATGGAAGAGGTTCTCGCAGCCCTTCTCGAGCAGGCCGAGGTTCTCGGTCTTGTACTCTTCGGGAAGAGGCTTGCCGGCAACGACTTCCGGACCGCCGCCGTGCATCTTGAGAGCACGGATGGTGCAGACGAGGACGGAGACGTTCGGGGTGAGGCCGGAGAGGCGGGCCTTGACGTTCCAGAACTTCTCGAAGCCGATATCGGCAGCGAAGCCGGACTCGGTGACGTGATAGTCGAAGAGCTTAAGAGCAAGGCGGTCGCCGATGATGGAGGACTGGCCGATGGCGATGTTGGCAAACGGGCCGGCATGCACGAGGCAGGGCTGATGCTCAACGGTGTAGCAGAGGGTCGGGTTGATGGTGTTACGCATCCAGGCGCACATGGCACCGTCGACCTCGAGGTCGTGGGTGGTCACGGGGTTGCCCTTCTTGTCGTAAGCAACGATGATGTTGCCGATACGCTCGCGGAGGTCCTTAAGGTCGCGGGCAACGGCGAGGATGGCCATGAGCTCGGAGCCGACGGCGATACCGAACTTGGAGTTCATCTCGAAGCCGTCCTTCGGGCCGCCCATGCCTATCTTGATGTTGCGGAGGCCCTGAGCGCAGAAGTCAAGGACCCAGCCCATCTCGACTCTCTCGGGATCGATGTCGAGTCTCTTAAGACCGCGCTTGGCAAGGAACGCGTCGCTGTAGTTGGCCTCATGCTGCATACGGGCATTGAGGGCGACCATGGCGAGGTTGTGGGCGTTCATGATGTCGTTGATATCGCCGGTGAGGCCGAGGGAGAACTCGGTCATCGGCATGAGAAGAGCGTTGCCGCCGCCGGCAGCAGTGCCCTTAACGTTCATGGTCGGGCCGCCGGAAGGCTGACGGAGGCATCCGCCGACGTTCTTGCCGAGCTTGCCGAGACCTTCGATAAGGCCGAGGGAGGTGGTGGACTTGCCTTCGCCGAGAGGAGTCGGGGTGATAGCAGTGACTTCGATGAACTTTCCGTCGGGCTTATCCTTAAGTCTGTTCATGATCTTGATGAAGTCGAGCTTAGGAGTCTTGCCGTAGGGGATGATCTCGTCGGGGAGCAGACCCATCTTCTCGCGGAAGTACTCGATGCTGGGAAGAGTCTTTTCAGCTGCTTCAGCAATTTGCCAGTCTTTGTACTGAGTAGGATCAAGCATTAGTTGGAAACCTCCTGATTTATAATAATTTTTCTTCTTACGAGTGTTAGTATACGCATTTTCCGTCCTTGTAATATGGGCACTTTACGACACATACACTACTTATCCGAATTATAACAGCAGAGGAGTTTCTTTGTCAAGAAAGGTGTGCTGTAACTTCCTACAATATTTCAGGACAAACTCCAGAGCAGAAGTCATAAATGCACAATACGACCCGAAACACCATATATTAGGGCGATGCAGCGTCCCGCACGCAGGCGGGACACAACAGACAGTTGCATCCATCAACATTTCGGAGGATATAAATGGACAGAAACAGAATTGCCCGCGGGCCGCTGTGCGACGAGGGTACGGGCATGCTCCCTTCCTGCGCGCCGCTTGCCGTGCCGTACGTGTCGATGCAGCGCGACGCGGACTCCCAATACCCCGGCGGTGTCGCGCTAAGCCGAGGGACTCTCTTCCCCGGGCTCGACCTGCCGTGGAAAAACGTCGTCAACCCCAACATCGACACAAGCACTCCCCTCGGCGAGCTCATGGCGCTCAATTTCGTCATACAGGAGCTCGGGCTCTACCTCGACACTCATCCCGACGACCGCGAGGCCCTCGACCTCTATACGAAATACGTAAAGCTCATGAATGACGGCGTCTGCCGCTATACTGAGCTGTACGGCCCTCTTGAGCAGACGCAGGTGACCTCCGCGGGCTACACGTGGCTCGACGGCCCGTGGCCCTGGGAGTGCGAAAGGAGGAGCAGATAATGTTCGTATATCAGAAAAAGCTGCAATTCCCCGTCAATATCAAAAACACCAATCCGAAGCTCGCCGCGATAATTATCTCACAGTACGGCGGGCCCGACGGCGAGCTCGGCGCTTCCCTGCGCTATCTCAGCCAGCGCTACTCGATGCCTTATCCCGAGCTGAAAGGTCTTCTGACGGATATAGGCACGGAGGAGCTCGGCCATCTTGAAATGATAGGCGCGATCGTGCACCAGCTCACGCGCAATCTCACCGAGGAGCAGGCGAAGACAGCGGGCTTTGACGCATATTTCGTCGACCACACGACGGGTGTTTATCCGACAGCGGCGTCCGGCTTCCCGTGGAGCGCCGCGTCGATGGCGGTAAAGGGCGACGTCATAACGGACCTTGCGGAGAACATGGCAGCCGAGCAGAAAGCGCGTACGACGTATGACAACATACTGCGCCTCTCGGACGACCCCGACGTAAATCAGGTCATACGCTTCCTGCGCGAACGCGAGATAGTGCATTTCCAGAGGTTCGGCGAAGCGATGCAGCTTGCCACGCAGCGCATGGATCAGAAAAACGTCTACGCGGTGAACCCGGCTTTCGACAAGCCCGCCAAATAAGATTAAGATAAAATAAAAGGAGGCGCGGTATATGCCGCGTCTCCCCTATCTGAAAAACTTCACAGAAACGGAAAAAGACGGTTTCATTTGAAACCGTCTTTTTTGGAGCGGGCAACGAGATTCGAACTCGCTACCTCCACCTTGGCAAGGTGGCGCTCTGCCAAATGAGCTATGCCCGCTTATTTATAAACACCGCCGTGACAAGGCGAAGCGTTATTTTGTGGTGCCTCCGGTCGGAGTTGAACCAACGACACGCGGATTTTCAATCCGCTGCTCTACCTACTGAGCTACAGAGGCATTTTGTTTGCGGCCGGAAGCCGGTTATTGTACCGGCCTCCGTACGCTTTTGGCGACTCAGAACGGGCTCGAACCGTCGACCTCCAGCGTGACAGGCTGGCGTTCTAACCAACTGAACTACTGAGCCGTATCTCTTGCCCCGAACTCGGCAGAAGGCTTGTGGAGCGCCCCGCCAAGCCTACGGAAAAAGCTTGGTGGGAACAACAGGGCTCGAACCTGTGACCCCATGCTTGTAAGGCATGTGCTCTAACCAGCTGAGCTATGCTCCCCCGAACAAACCCCTGAATCAACATCTGCTGTTCTTGGCGGCGTGTTGAATAATACAACAGGCCGCCGTAAATGTCAACACTTTTTTTCGTTTTTGGCAAAAAACTTTTCAGCGTCTGCACACGAATACGTGGCGTGTCCCGTCCCCGTCGGCAAGCGCCCCGGGATATCCGTCAAGCACGTCAAGCACCGTAAACCCTGCGGCTGTGAGCATATCCGATACGTTTTCCTTCGGGTGGTAGTGTTCCAGATGCTCCTCCTCCGAGCGCGACCAAAGCCGCCCTTCCCTGCGGAATACGTCCATATCTATGCCGCATTCGCCGGCCTCCTCGTCGAACCAGCAGCGCCACAGACACAGCGCGTCCTCGCTCTCGCTGGCGAAGGTGCTCCCGTCCATCGCGCGGAACTTTTCGAGCGTGTCGACGTCGAATATGAGGACGCCGCCCGGAGCAATGAAGAGAGCGAGCCGCCTGAACGTCTCGGTCAAAGCCTGCGAGTCAAGATAGTTCAGCCCGTCGAGCGTGCACACGGCGGCGTCGACCGTCCCGTACAGATCGAGCTCCTCCATCATCTGATTGAGCAGCAGCGGACGGACAAGCTCCGGAGCAAGGTCCAGGGACTTTTGGGCAGCTATCGACAGCATCTCCTCCGACCCGTCCGTTCCGATGGTCTCGTAGCCCATCGCGGCGAATTCGAAAAGGAGCGACCCCGTCCCGCAGGCGAGGTCGAGCACCGTCTCCACGTCACGCGCAGACGCCTTGAAGAGCTCTGCGCAGGATGCGGCGAGCTTCCCGTAATCCACGTCGCTCTGAAGCCCGTCGTAGCTGCCGGCAAGCTCACGGTACGTCGTCATTCCTTGTCTTTGCCTTCCTCGGCAAGGCGATCGAAAACGAGACTGTATCCGCCGGCGCCGGTCTGCAGGCTTCTGTTGACACGGCTGATTATCGCGCTAGATGCACCCGTCTTCTCCATGATATCGCTGTATATTTTGTCCTGATACAGCAGACGGGCGACCTCGAAGCGCTGCTCCATTGCAAGTATCTCGGTTATACTGCAAAGATCATCGAAAAACGCCTTGCATTCGTCGACCGTTTTGAGTTCAAGGACGGCCTTATACATTTCGAGGTTGCGTTCTTTCTGATAATTTTTTCTCACGTGTGCGCCCTCCGCTTATAAAATCAGAATTTTTGTATATATTACCACATTAAATCGTAAAAGTAAAGATATCAAAACGCGAACTTTGAAGTTGTAAACGCAAAAATGATATGTTATAATCCAAAGAACACGAAAGGCGGTGTATTTTTATGGTATCAAAACATAAAAAACTGCTTTGCATCCCGGCTCTATGCCTCGCGGCGCTCCTGCTGAGCTCCTGCTCGACGCACGTCGTGAGAAAGCCCGATACGACTTCGGTCGATCATTTCATCGTTCTGCCCGGCACCGAATCCCCCGCTCCCGAAGCGCCGGATATTCCCGACGTTCCCGACGTCCCCGGCACGCCGGACGCTCCCGAGATGACTCCCGAGCCTACCGAGGAGCTCCCGCCGCAGCCGCCTGCGACCGTACTGGCCGAGACGGAGGATATGGGTCAGGAATATCTTGACAAGATCATATTCCTCGGAGACTCCACGACGTACGGCATGAAGTACTACGGAGTCCTCAGCGGCGGAAAGGACACGCAGCAGGTATGGACACCGTCGAGCGGCACGCTGACCCTATCCTATCAGGGCTTCGCGACCATCGTCTATCCCCCCACGGGCGAGGAGATACCCATCCGCGACGCCGTCGAGCGCACGAAGCCCGAAATGATGGTCATAACGCTCGGAGTCAACGGCGTTTCCTTCATGGATGAGGACTACTTCAAGTCCGAGTACTCCTCCCTCGTAAACGACATAAAGGCAATAAGCCCCGATACGAAGATCATCCTGCAGTCCATCTTCCCCGTCGCGTCCACTTACGAATATCTCAGCTCCATAAATAACACGAACATTACCGAAGCGAACAAATGGGTCCTCGCCGTTGCAGAGGAGACCGGGTGCCGCTATCTTGACACCACGAGCGTGCTCGCTGGCGAGGGCGGCTGGCTCCCGCAGGAATACCAGAACGGCGACGGCCTGCATCTCAATGAGGTCTCATTCGGCATCGTTACGAATTATATCCGCACTCACGGCTGGGTCTGACAATCCGGAGGTCAACTAATGAAAAAGCTTTACGTATTCCTTATCATCGCCGCGCTTATCGTTCTCGCTTTGTTTGCCGCCTGCGGCGGCGGGAACTACCGTGACGACGTTCCCGTTTCCGAACTCTGCGGCAAGGTGACGGAGGCGATAATCGACTCCGATAACATGGCTGCCATGGATGACTCATATATCACCGGCGCCATGAAGATGGACCTCTCCCTTTTCTCTGACTACGCCGTGTATATCAATCCCTACGGCTCGACCATCGACGAATTCGGCATATTCAAAGCTTCGGGCAAGGATTCCAAGGCTGCGCTGAAGGAGGTCGAGGCTTACCTTGAGCTCCGCCGCGATACTTGGATGAACGAGTATATGCCCGAGGAAAAGCCGAAGCTCGAAGCCGCCGTCGCCAAGGCAGACGGGCTCTACGTCATGTACGCGATACTCGACGAGGAATCCCGCATCGGCGCTTTTGCCGCGTTCGACCAGGCTCTCGCAAAATAAATCGCGATCCAAAGTATAATTCAGGCCTCCCTGCTAAGAATATCCTTGACGAAAGTCATATTCTTAGCGGGAGGTTTTTATTTTGAAAAGGACTGTAAAAAGAGTTCTTTCCCTCTGTCTGGCGGCTGTTATGCTCTTCGGCACGCTCTGCGTCGCCTCGGTCGCAGTCGGCGTCGAAAGCGTCACGGTAACGCCGCACGGGGAACACATAGCTCCCATAGCGGAGGATATCAGCATCACGACTTACAGGGGCGTCCCCGTAAAGGGCGAATTCAGAGCGCGCTCGACGGCAGGCGAGGCCATGACCTTCAAGGTCGCGGAACAGCCGAAGAAGGGCACGGTGACTGTCGACGGAGCGTGCTTCATCTATACGCCCGCGGACGGTAAGCGCGGAAAAGACTCCTTCACCTACACGGCGGCCGACGAGTGCGGCAATGTCTCGCCGGAGGCGACCGTCTCCATCAAGATCGAGAAGCAGGACACGGACGTAAGCTATCCCGACGTTAGTCCGGAGGACGACCCCTGCGCCGCCATAATGCTCGCGGAGTACGGGATATATACGGGCCGGCGCATCGGTGACTGCTATCATTTCGGAGCGGACGAGCCGATGACGAGAGGCGAATTTCTCGCGATGTGCATGGAGCTCGCCGACGCCGAGCCGCTGACCGGAATCACACGGACGGGCTTTTACGATGACGGCGAGATGCCTGCGTGGGTCAAGCCCTACGTATCGGCCGCGCTCATGTACGGGCTCATCACGGGTTACCCCGACAGCAGCGGGAGCCCCGTCTTCTCGGCGGACTCCGAGATATCCTCTTTCGAGGCAGCGGTGATGCTCAATAACGTTCTCGGGATCACCGACGTCGTCAGCGTTTCGGTATTTGACGAAGCCTCGTACGCGCCCGTGTGGGCCGTGCAGGCAGTGGCCAATCTCTCTTCCTGCAACATCATCAGCGGCATGAGCGGGAAGCCTCTCACGCGCGGAGAAGCAGCCGAAATGCTCTGCGCAGCGATACGGCTCATCGAGGAGCGAGGCGACGACTCTTCCCTGCTGAGCTGGGCTAAATAAAAAAACGGAGGGTAATACCCTCCGTTTTTTACTTATCTCCTATCAGCTTCAGGGCGTCATCCGGGCTTACGCGGACTGTCTTGTAGTCAGCATATATGACCATTCCGGGCTTTGCGCCGGAGGGCTTTTTGACGTTCCGTGCGCGAGTGTAATCGACGTCGACCTGTCCCGCTCCCCTGCCCTGCGAATAATATGCCGCGAGCGATGCCGCTTCGAGCAGCGTCGCATCGTCCACTTCGTCGGACGAGATGATGACGTGCGCTCCGTGGATCTTCTGCACGTGGAGCCACATATCGCTGCGGAAGGCGGTCTTGAAGGTCAGGTTATCGTTCTGCCGGTTGTTTTTGCCGACCATTATGGTCTTTCCGGAGGACGACGTGAAGCGCAGCGGCGCTCCGACGTTTTGCTTCTGCTTTTTCTCCTTCTCGCGGATGTATCCGCCCTCGATGAGCTCGCCGCGTATCTCCTCGAGCTCCCGCTCGCCGGAGACCCTCGAGAGCTCGTCGAGCACGCTTTCAAGGTACGCGAGCTCCTTTTCGCCCTCGCGCATCTGTTCCGTCAGCGCGATACGGGCGTTCTTCGCCTTGGTATACCTTTTGTAGTATTTCTCGGCGTTCTTATGCGGTGAGAGCTTCGGATCAAGCTCTATCTCTATCTCGCACGGCTCCTCGGCATAAAAGTCCTCTGCGACGAGGCGGCGCGCGCCGCGCTCTATGCGGTAGATATTCGCCTGGATGATGTCCCCGCATCTGCGCAGCTGTTCCCTGTCCTCCGTCGATTTGAGTTCTTCGGCCTGATACAGGAGCTTACGCGCCGTACGGTCACGCAGGTTCGTTATGGCTTTCACGGTCGTCTGCGCGCGCTGGGCGCTGCGCTTTGCCTGCTCGTTTCCCGTGTAGAAACGGTCGAGAAGCGCGGAAAAGCTATCCTCGCGTACGGAGGTGCGGAGCTGCCCGTACTGCAAAACGGGGATACAGCTTATGTCTGTGCGCCTATCGCCCTCCATGAGGACGTACGGCGCGGCGCTCTCCGTGACCTCGGAGGCGAAGGCTTTGAGACGCACGGGAAAATCTTCGGGCACATCCGGGAATACGGCGTCAGCCGCGCCTGCGCAGCGGAAGGCGGCCTCCCTGCCCATGAGGGGCGAAAAACCCGTGAACGTATCGCGTATCCAGCTCTGCACCTCGCCGGAGGCGCCGGCACAGAGTGCCGTGAGCTCTTCGTGGCCCATGGTGAAGAGGTCGTTTTTCTCATCTGCGGGCGGGACCCTGTAAAAGAGGCCCGGCAACACCTGACGCTTATCGGACATATCCGAATCGACTTTCCTAATGCAGTCGATGATGCGCCCATCATCTCCGCAAAGGACTATATTCGAGTTCCTGCCCATCATCTCGACGATGAGTGACATCGGCACCGTTCTCCCGAGCTGATCGACGGTCTCGAGATGCAGGATGCACATCCTTTCAAGGTACGGCTGTTCAAGCGAAGCTATGCGCGCCCCGGACAGATGCTTGCGGAGAAGCATGCAGAACATGGGCGGCGAAGCGGGATTCTCCCTGCCGATGGACGTGAAGTGAAGCCTTGCGCTCCCCGTCCCGGCGGATATGAGCAGTTTTTTATTTCCGGACGCGGGCGTACGCACAGTAAATAGCAGTACGTCGCGCTCGGGCTGCTGTATCTTGTCTATACGCGCGCCGGTGAGGTCTGCGGAAAGCTCCCGCAGAGCCGCGGTCAGCGTCAGAGAATCAATCGCCATTATCCTTCTTCTCCGTGATCATTTCAAAGAGTTCCATTATGCGCCCGTCCATGCCCTTGAGCCAAAGCCAGCCGAACAGGGCTTCGAGCCCCGTCGCGCTGTGGTACTCGGCAAGGGATGCGTTTTTCGGCACGGAATGGACCTTCGTGTTCCGCGCCCTGCGGTATACCGCGCTCTCCTCCTCGGTTAGGACGGGCAGTATGCGCTCGGCGGCCTCGTGCTGTGCGCGGGCGTTGACGCGTGCGACGGTCTCCTTATGCAGGGAGACCGCCGTCAGCGAGCCGTCAGTCGTGAGCTTCGTGCGCACGAGCAGATCGTATACGGCGTCTCCCACGTGGGCAAGGGCGAGGCTCGAGAGCTTTTCGGGCTCGCAGGTCCCACTCCGCAGCATAGTTTCGCTCATACGGCCTCCAGCGCGCTGCGGATGTCCGCGATGAGATCGGCGGGGTCCTCTATGCCGACGGAGAGCCTTATGAGGTCGGCGCTTACTCCGGCGGCGATGAGCTCGGCGTCATTCATCTGACGGTGAGTCGTCGTTGCGGGATGAAGGACGCAGGTGCGCGCGTCGGCGACGTGAGTCACTATCGCGGCGACCTTCAGAGCGCTCATGAATCGGCTCGCGCCCTCTCTGCCGCCCTTGACGCCGAAGGAGACGACACCGCAGGAGCCGTTGGGCATATACTTCTTCGCTCTCTCGTAATACTTGTTGTCGGGAAGGCCGCAGTAGTTTATCCAGCTCACCTTTTCGTGATCGTGGAGCATCTCAGCGATGGCCTGCGCGTTGGAGCAGTGGCGCTTCATGCGCAGATGCAGGCTCTCGAGGCCGAGGTTGGTTATAAATGCGTTCATGGGCGACTGGACGAAGCCGAAGTCACGCATGAGC
>JAZQQE010000093.1:0-8735 GCA_045628845.1 Oscillospiraceae bacterium | reverse complement strand
CAAGGAAGAATTCTATAAAAATGATTGTTTGTAAACTTTCCCTTGCAATAATCTTACGCAAAAGGTATAATCAATCATCACAGTAAGGAGGATTTACGTCTTGTCTAACAAAACCAGAAGAATTCTTGCCGCTGTCTGCGTGGCGGTTTTTCTCATTGCAATGTTTGCCGGCTGCATGGCAGCTCCCGCCGCCGAGGGTGCAGAGGGTGAGACCCCCCAGAGCCCGCTCGGAAGCTATACCTACATCATAATGTTCGTTCTGCTCATCGTCGTCTTCTATTTCTTCCTCATCCGCCCGGAAAACAAGAAGAAGAAGAAACTCGCCGAAATGCGCAACGAGCTTTCTGTCGGTGATGAGATCACGACGATCGGCGGTCTGACCGGAAAGATCTGCTCCATCAAGGATGACCTTATTACCTTTGAGACCGGCGAAGACCGTGTTCGAATCCAGGTAACGAAGTGGGCCATCTCCACCAAGGGCACCGATACCAACCAGGCACAGAAATAAAACTCAGGGGCCGGAAAAAGATTCCGGCCCCTGTTTTATATGAATCTTAAGACCTCCCGAGGAATATCATGTACAAACGTGAATTCCAAGGGAGGTCTTTTTATTGATAAGTAAAGACGAGCTGAAAAAAGCTCTGAAAGCGCTTGCAGTAAGTATTGCACTGATGATGCTGCTACTTGCAATAGCGGCAACGCTGACAGAGAAGGGAAGTTTAACTGAAACCTGGATGCAGCCAGCGTCTGGAGCCGCTCTCTTTGCAGGAACGCTGACGGCGTCTTTGATTTATAACTTTCGCCGAAGAGAGGGAAGGATAATACGAGGCTTCGCCGTCGGCATACTGTACTTTGCAATACTGTTTCTTGCAGGAAAGAGCAGCGGAGCGGAAGCCGAAAAAACAGGATATACGATACTGTTTTTAGTGCTCTCCGTCACAGGCGGAATTATGGGTGCGGGCATAAGTAACAAAAAAAGAAGATACAGAAGATAAATATTACTAATGGTAATCACAAAATAATCAAGAAACGGCGTTTACATAACATATGCAAAGATGACAACATATAGTGACAAGGCGCATTGAGACTAACAAAATACTGTATTTTAGCCTTATATTGATCGTATGCGCCGGGCGGCTCGGTTGTAAGGTTTACATAAGTTTGTTAACATAAAGTATTGTCATAATTACCAAAAATTCATTATTTTGTCGGTTTTGCTTGATTATCTTGTTTGTTTGTAATATATTTATAGGCACATCGCCGTTGATGGCCATTTTGCGTGTGCCCGGTTCATCTGACGGAGGTGAATTACTTCGTGAAACGAAAACAGTTAAGTACTGTTTTTGAGCGCCGATTTGATACGGTTTCGGCTGTTATTTCGCTGTTCTTCTTTGCTTTCGGTGCTGCAGTCGGTACCTTTTCGGGCTCAACGATCACGAGCGGAGCGAAGGTTGTCGTAAATTCCTTGCCGGACATTTTTTTCGGTTACATAAACGCTCCGGGTTATTCGTCTCCATTTCTGTTTACAGGTTTTTCTTTTATCTGCTTTATCATCATCCTTTTTCTTTCTTTGTCTGTCTTCGGATTTATTGCCGTTGCGCCAGTCCTTTTTATCAAGGGATTCTCTTTGAGTTATTCGTGCGCCGCAATATTATCTGTTTCCGGCAGGGAGTCAGTTCTTCCGCTTTTCATGTTTTTACTGTCGGACATACTGATTTGCATACCCGTTTTGATCTGTGTCTCTGTCCGTTCAGCGACATGCTCTGTTTCTCTCGCTTCCCTTGCTTTTACGGGACGGTGCCGGAAGAGAATTGATATCGATTTATTAAAGTTTATCCTTTTTTGTTTTATCGCGTTTCTTGCTTCCGGCCTTATCCAGCGATTTCTTATCCCGCTTTTTCCCGCCTTCCGGCGTTTTCTGTAAAGAATCTTCAGAAAGGATTGCACGTATGACGGACGACGAGCTGCTTATTGAAGAATTCAAAAGCTATCTCAGCAGTGAAAAAAAGGCCTCCGCTAACACGTTGGTCTCATATCTGCGCGACGTGAACCAGTTTGCAAAGTATCTGGATCGCTTCGCGCCGTCTCCGCTTGCTCAAGTCACCGGTGGCACCGTGCAGGGCTACGTGCGCTGGATGAAGAAGGACGGGAAGTCCGTTTCCACGATGTCCCGCTGCGTCGCTTCGCTCAAATGCTTCTATAATTATCTTATAAGCAGAAACATCATCGAGACCAATCCCGCTGCTCATATCGAAATGGATAAGCAGAGCAGAAAACTCCCCGAGATACTTACGAGCAGGGAAGTCGAGCTCTTTCTTGATCAGGCTGACAGCAACGACGTCAAAGGCATACGTGACAAGGCCATGCTTGAGCTTCTTTACGCGACCGGTATCCGCGTCACGGAGCTCATAGACCTTGACCTCAGCGACGTCAACATCTCCGCAGGTGTCATCAGATGCCGCGGAAAGGACAAGGAACGCCTCATCCCGATGTATTCCGTTGCCATCAAGGCCATCACCGAATACATGGAACGTGTGCGTCCGAACATGATAGCCGATCCCGACGAGCAGGCGTTCTTCGTCAACATCAGCGGCACGCGCATGTCCCGCCAGGGCTTCTGGAAGATAGTCAAGTCCTATCAGCAGAAGGCGGGAATAGAAAAGGAGATCACTCCGCATACTCTCAGACACTCCTTTGCCGCGCATCTGCTTGAAAACGGTGCTGACCTCCGCTCCATTCAGGAGATGCTCGGGCATGCCGATATATCCTCTACGCAGGTCTACGCCAAGATAGTTAAAAAGCAGCTCAAAGACGTATATAACAGAGCTCATCCGAGAGCCTGACGGAGTTACAAATGAGCCTATTCAGACCCTATCAATACAAAAATAAACCGGATTTCCCGAAAGACGCTCCCATGAAAAACGGATTCTTCGTTTTTTGGGAGATCTATTTCAGGAAATTCTGGCGTTTTCTGACGCTTAATCTTCTGTTTTTCGTCCTTACGCTTCCGTTTCTTTTCGTGTTCTATATCGCCGCAACCGGCTATTTCGCAGGCAGTGAGGTCCTTGCCGGAGTCGGAGAAAACTACGATCTCTTTGCTGGTATCGGTATCTACGCGACGATCATGGACGTGATACCGAGCTTCCTTTATCTTCCCATCCTGCTGATCGCGGTAATACTGTACGGGCCCCTGAAAATGGGGCAGATGTACATCTTCCGCAACTTTGCGAGGGAAGAGCACGCCTGGCTTTCCGACGTATTCTCCCGTGCGTGGAGCAACGTGAAGCAGGGCCTTTTCTTCGGCATTCTCGACGCTGTCGTCGTATTTCTTCTTGTCAACGGCGCGTTCGGTCAGGTACTGGACGGCTCACATGCCATCAGCGTCGTTTCGCTGATAATGCGCATCCTTGCGGCGGTGGTGCTTGTGTTCTATATCTATATGCGCAAGTACTTCTATCTTATCGCCGTAACGATGGAGCTCAGCGTTTTTGCCATCATTAAAAATGCCATGCTCTTCGTCTTTATCGCCTTTGGGCGCAACGTGCTCGCGGGCCTTGTCAACCTAGTGCTGTTCATCGTCTGCATCATGACACTGCCGATGATAACGTTCATCACGCTGCCGCTTTTCTTCTATTCGTTCAACGATTTTGCGGATGCGTTCATATGTTATCCTCCGATAAAGAAGTATCTGATACTTCCCGCAATGGAACGCGAGCGGCTTGCCGCAGAGGGTCCGTCGGAGGATACCGAAGAATAAAGATCAATGCCTGCCGACTTACTGTGTCGGCAGGCATTTTGTTTTGCGCAAATAAACACTTCGGTTGTTTTCATTGACTTTTTGTGCTAAAATACTGCTGAAACGGCGGTGAAAATATGCTCGTACTCGGATTTGACCCTGGAATAGCTACCGTCGGCTTCGGAGCCGTGAACTGTGACCGCGGTGCTTTGACCCTTATCCAGTACGGCGTTATCACGACTCCGGCCGGCATCCCACTCTCCGAAAGGCTCAACAGCATCTTTGAAGACGCGTCGCAGCTCATAGACCTCTTCAAGCCCGACGAGATAGCGATAGAAGAGCTTTTCTTCAATACCAATATCACGACCGGCATCTCCGTAGCCCACGGCAGGGGAGTCCTGCTGCTCGCGTGCAGGCGTTCGGGCGTGCCCATATTCGAATATACTCCGCTTCAGGTCAAGCAGTCCGTCGTCGGATACGGACGCGCCGAGAAGCGTCAGGTGCAGGATATGGTGAAACGGCTTTTGAAGATGGATACTATCCCGAAGCCGGACGACGCTGCCGACGCGCTTGCCATCGCGATATGTCACGCAAGAGCCGCTACGTCGCTGCTCTACAACGAATGGGGTAATAAAGAATGTTCTACTACCTGAAAGGGCGAGTAGCCCACATCAGGCCTTATATGGCCGTCATAGACTGCGCGGGAGTCGGCTATGCGTGTCATACGACTCTGCGTACTCTTTCCGCGCTGAAAGTCGACGATGAAGCTAAACTCTATACCTACTGCCACATACGCGAGGATGCCTTCGACGTGTACGGGTTCTATTCCGAATCCGAGCTCGAATGTTTCAAGCTTCTCATCGGTATCAGCGGTGTCGGCCCGAAGGCTGCGCTTTCCATCCTCTCGTCCAGCTCGCCGGAGGACCTTGCGGCGTCCGTCGTCTCCGGCAACGAGAAGGCTCTCACCGTCGCCCCGGGAATCGGCAAGAAGCTCGCCCAGCGCATCATGCTTGAGCTCAAGGACAAGATGGGCGATACCCTCATATCCGGCGATGCATATCCCGTCGTATCCGGCAGTATCTCCGGAGACTCTCAAAAGGCCGCTGACGTGACCGCAGCGCTGACTGTCCTCGGATATACCCCGGGCGAAATAAACGCCGCCATGAAGACCATAGAGGTCGGCAAGCTGACTGCGGAAGAAATTATCAAGGAAATTCTCAAAAGATCGCTGAAGTGAACCGGAGGATAAAATGAGTATCGATTTTTCAAAAGAAATTGACCTCGGAAACAGACTGACCTCCTCTGAGTTCGTTCCGGAGGATCTCGGCGAAGTAACGCTCCGTCCGATGACGCTGTCCGATTCCGATTTCATCGGTCAGGAAAAGGCGAAGCGCAACCTTGAAGTCTTCATCAAGGCCGCAAAAAACAGGGGAGAGGCGCTCGACCACGTGCTCCTGCACGGACCACCGGGTCTCGGAAAGACTACTCTCGCAACGATAATCGCAAACGAAATGGGCGTCAATATCCGAAAGACTTCAGGTCCCGCCATCGAGAAGCCGAGAGATCTCGCGGCGCTGCTGACTAATCTCAATGAAAACGATATCCTGTTCGTCGACGAGATCCACAGAATGAACAGAGCCGTGGAGGAGATACTCTATCCTGCGATGGAGGATAATGAGATCGATATCATCATCGGTCAGGGACCTTCCGCCAACTCCATCCGCCTCGAACTCAAAAAATTCACTCTCGTCGGAGCTACGACACGCTCCGGCCAGCTTTCCGCTCCGCTGAGAGACAGATTCGGCGTCATTCTCAAGCTAGAGCTGTATCAGCCGGAGGAACTCAAACGCATAATCATGAGAAGCGCGGGCCTACTGAATATCGGCATCGAGGAAGATGGCGCCGAGGAGATCGCGAAGAGATCACGCGGCACGCCGCGTATAGCGAACAGGCTTCTCAAGAGAGTCCGTGACTTTGCCGAGGTAAAGGCAGACGGCATCATCACTCGTAAGGTCGCCGACGATGCGCTCAACCAGCTCGAGATAGATGAGCTCGGACTTGACTCCGTCGACCGCAAGCTGCTTCAGAGCATAATCATGAATTACGGCGGCGGCCCGGTAGGTCTCGAGACTCTTGCCGCGACGATAAACGAGGAATCCGTAACGATAGAGGATATGTACGAGCCGTTCCTCATGCAGCAGGGCTTTTTGACGAGAACGCCGCGGGGAAGATGTGCTACGAGGCGAGCCTACGAGCATTTGGGTATCTCATATTTGGGTCAAGATAGCCTCGAGTTGTAAAGTTTCACAATATTTTTGCTAAAAAAGGCACAAATTTTAAGAAATTTGTTAATATAATCAAAATTATATCTTGACAACATTTTATATCAAGATTATAATGCATTCTGTTAAATAGGATTATTTTATGGATCACTATTTATCCTTGACGGACAATATGCTCTGTGAGCTTGCAAAAGCCGGCGATACGACCGCTGAATATTGTCTGGTCCAGAAATACAGCAGTTTAGTCAAGGCGTGTGCAAGGCCTTATTTCCTTGCCGGAGGAGACAGCGAGGACCTTATTCAGGAAGGTATGTTCGGCCTGATAAGTGCCATCCGCGAGTTTCGTGATGACGGGGGAGCCTCTTTCAGGACCTATTGTGAGCTTTGCATTCGCAGACGTCTTTATACAGCAATCAGATCCGCACTTCCGCGGAAAAACGTTTCGTTAGATGATTGTCTGTCCCTTCAATCACCCCTTTTTGACGAAAATCAAGCCCAGGCTGCATACGCTTTATGCGACGCTTTTAGGCGCGGACCCGAAGATCTCGTAATTGAAAAAGAAGGCTCCGACGAGCTTATCTCTTCTTTTCTGACCTGTCTATCCAAACTTGAAGCTGAGGTTCTGAGTTTCTATTTAAGTGGTTTGTCATACCGTGAAATTGCTTCAAATCTAAACGTGTCGGAAAAGTCCGTTGATAATGCCGTTCAGCGCATAAGGCATAAATTGGCCTCCAACCTTAATTCAGGCGACATCAGATAACTGATCGCATATAAGCCCCTCGGGGCAAAAGATTTTTGTCAAAAGTGAGGAAAAACAAACAATGTACGAAGACAAGACACTGGTTTGCAAAGAGTGCGGAAATGAATTCGTTTTCACCGCCGGCGAGCAGGAATTCTACGCTGAGAGAGGCTTCCAGAATGAGCCCCAGCGCTGCAAGCCCTGCCGCGACGCCAGAAAGAACGCTGCCAGAGGCCCCAAGGAGTACTTCACCGCTGTTTGCGCCAACTGCGGCGGCGAGGCGAAGGTTCCCTTCGAGCCCAAGTCTGACAGACCCGTCTATTGCAGCGATTGCTTTGCAAAGATGAGGGAAAACGGCTGAGTTAATACTCTGCACAGGCAAGGGACGTCTTTGGACGTCCCTTTTGCTTTTTCTATTGCGTTTATTTTTATGCTGCGGTATAATTTAACCGCTGATATTTCAAAATAAGATAACTTCATTTTCGGAGGTATATTATGGCATTCCAGCTCACGAAAGATACTCTTATCTCGGAAATCCTCGAGAAAGCGCCCGAAATAGCGCCTCTCTTCCAGCAGATCGGCATGCATTGTCTCGGCTGCGCAATGGCCAACGGCGAAAACGTTTCTCAGGCCTGCCGCGCCCACGGAGTTGACGCCGATCAGTTCATCGCGAAAGCGAATGAGCTCATCGCCGATTTTGCCGGCTGATACCGACGGAGACAGGAGCGGGGGAGCAGTATCTCCCGCTCTTATCATATTCAGATGAAGAAACTATCCAACAGATTGAAAATGATAGCGGATATGGTCGGCGGAACGCATGTTGCCGATATAGGCACTGACCACGCTTATCTCCCGCTGTATCTGATACAAAATGGCATCTGCGAACACGTTACCGCCTCGGATATCGCCCGCGGCCCGCTTGCGCGCGCTGCTGAGACGGTAAAGGGCTATGAAGACCGTATAGACCTCGCTGTGGGCGACGGGCTTGAAGCCGTACCCGAGCAGGAGACTGACTGCATCGTTATTGCCGGAATGGGCGGCGATACGATAGAACATATCATCGGGACCTCCGGCTGGAGCTTTAGGGAAAAGACTCTGATACTTCAGCCCATGTCAAAGCTCCCAGAGCTTCGCAGATGGCTGTGGGAGCATGGCTTCGACGTAGTCGACGAAAGACTCTCCGGGGACGTCGGAACGCTTTATAGGGCATTCAAGGCTCTCAGGAGAGAGTCTGCTTGCCCCGAGCCGTGGGAGCTGTATGCCGGGAGGATCCTTTTCGATATGAAAGACCCACTTCTTGTGCAGTGGCTCAATGAATGTATCGAGAAGCTCGAGCGGGCCGTAAGCGGGATGAAGTCGGCGGATATAACGCCGCCGTCTCAGTTTATCGAAGCTCTTGACGGACTTAAAGAAAGAAGGTCTGAAATTGGTCAAAGTTTCTGACGTGCTTTATGAATTGGAAAAGCTAGCACCGCTGTCATATAAGATGGATTTCGACAACGTCGGTCTGCTTGCAGGGGATCCCAACGCGTCCGTGTCAATGATACTGCTCTCGCTTGATATTACGCGTGAGGTCGTGCGCGAAGCAAAGGACCTCGGTGCAGAGCTTATCGTGTCGCACCATCCGATAATGTTCCAAACAAAGAGCATTATCGCCGGAGACCCGGAAACGGGGAAGATATACGAAGCGATACGCTCGGGAATATCGTGCATCTGTATGCACACGAACCTCGACAGTGCCGTTGGAGGCGTAAACGACGCTTTGGCGGAAACAGCCGGACTTATCGATATCGGCCAGCTCGAGAGAGCGGGAGAGGACGAAAAAGGCGTATACGGGATAGGCAGGATAGGGAAGCTCCCGCAGGAAATGAAGCTCTCCGATTATCTCCCCGGGCTGAAGGACGCGCTGAAAACAAACGGACTGCGTTACTATGATTCCGGAAGACCCGTTTCCCGCGTCGCCGTAAGTCGGATCGTA
>JAZQQE010000092.1:0-5184 GCA_045628845.1 Oscillospiraceae bacterium | reverse complement strand
CTCCCGTGTGCTCCGGCTGTTTTTCGGGAGGGGCAAGCCCCTCCCCTACAGCAAGACGGCAGGGAGCGAAGAAGAATCCCCTCAGTCGGCCATGCGGCCGCCGGCTCCCCTTATTTGCAAATAAAGTAAACCCGGGATAGAAGCGAAAACTTCCGTCCCGGGCTTTTTTCTTTTGCCGTTACGGCAAGAAAAAATCCTTATCTGACTATCCCTTTCCGTGGGGGTCAATTATTTACGCTGCCGTCACGCGACCGCGCCGTCCTCCGGGAACTCGGCCTCTTTCTTTTTGGCGAGCTTCACGGCCTTTATATACATTGGCAGGAGTATGCAGCCGTTGAGGACGTCCGCGGCGCCCTGCGAGACGCACAGACCCTCGACGCCGAAGATGAGCGGCAGGAGGTACACGAGCGGGATGAAGCAGTAGCCCTGGCGCGCGGTGCTGAGTATCGCAGACTGCTTCGGGAGGCCGACGCCCGCATAGAACATGTTGATTATCGCGCCCGAGCCGTGGATGAAGAGGAAGACGGACTCCGTGCGTATTGCGAGCACGCCGTATTTGTAGATGAGCTCCTTCTCCTCGGGGTTGAAGAGACCGACGAGCGGCCGCGCGAACGCGAACAGCAGCGCACCGAGCACGAGTCCGCACACGATGCCGAGCTTGACGGTAAATTGCAGGCTCTGTTTCACGCGGGAGAACTTCTTCGCGCCCCAGTTGTAGCCGACGACGGGCTGATAGCCCTGCCCTATGCCGAGCATGACCGAGAACGGGAACATCATCACGCGGGTCGAGACGGAGAGGGCGGCGAGCGCCTCCGTGGAGAACGAGCCCGCCTTGCGGTTGAGGCATACGAGCGCGACGACGTTGAGCGCCGAGCGCAGGAACGACGCCATGCCGATGCTGATTATCTCCTTGACGTCCTCCCAGACTATCTTCACAAAGCGCAGAGAGAGCTTCACGGAGGTCTTCCTGCGCAGATACGGGACGAGCAGTATGCTGAACGAGACGAATTTGGAGATCGCGGTCGCTATCGACGCGCCCTTGACGCCGAGGTCGAGCCCGAAGATGAAGAGCGGGTCGAGGAAGCAGTTGAGCACGCCGCCGAAGCCCATGCCTATCATCGCGTAGGTCGAGCTGCCCTCGCTTCGCAGGCACATGTTGAAGATGAAGCTGCCTATCATGAAGGGCGCGGCGTACAGGACGTACGAGCCGTATTCGATGGAGTAGGCGCGGCAGTCGTCCGTCGCTCCGAGGAAGTCGACGAGCGGACCGAGGAACAGCCTGCCGGCGAGCGCGATCAGTACGCCTATGGCGAGCGCGACGGTGACGGAGGTGCTCATCGCGCGGTTCGCGTCGTTGTCGCGCCGCTGGCCGAGCAGCCTCGAGATGTAGCTGCACGCGCCCGCGCCTATGAGCGTCGCGACCATCGTTATGGTGCGCTCGAGGGAGTTGTTGACGCCGACGGCGGCGGTCGCGCTCGTCCCGAGCTGACTGACGAAATAGGTATCGACGACGTTGTAGAACGTCGTTATGAGCTGGGCGACGACTGTCGGCACCGCCATGCGGGGAATGAGCGTGTGCAGATTTTCCGTGCCCATGAGCTCGCGGTTCGCTCTTGCCATGAAGATCATCCATTCCGCCGCTTCGCGTCGGCACAAAATGTAATGAAAACGCCGCACCTTATCATGCGAAGCAAAGGAATGATAAGATGATCGTATTGTAAATCATTCAGTGTGAAAGGAACTTTCACACTGTCACCTCCGATTTTCCATATCGTAGCATTTTAGCGCGGCGAATGCAACAGAAACGGCGTCCCCGTTGCAAATTTCGATGCTATGTGCTATTATCGGATTATGTAAACTTTTTCCGCCCGGGAGGAAAGAAAATGAAGAGCATAAAGAGCGTTTACAAGATAGGCAACGGGCCCTCGAGCTCGCATACCGTCGGCCCGTACAACGCCGCGGGGCTTTTCGCCGCGCGCTGGCCGCAGGCGGACGCTTACTCCGTCACGCTGTACGGCTCGCTCGCGCACACCGGCGCGGGCCACGGCACGGAGAAGGCCATCCGCACGCGCATGCCGCAGGCGGAGGTGCGCTTCGACACGGAGACGGCGGACATCCCGCATCCGAACACGATGCTCTTCGTCGCCTTGAAGGACGGCAGGGAGCTCGGCCGCGCGCGCATTTTCAGCATAGGCGGCGGCTCGATACGTGTCGAGAACGAGACGTCGGACGAGGAGACGGAGGTCTGGCCGCAGAAGGATTTCGCGGAGATAGCGGCGCTCTGCCGCCGTGAGGGGATAACGCTCGCCGCGCTCATACGCCGTGTCGAGGGCGAAACGCTCTGGGAATACCTCGACACCGTGTGGACGGCCATGGAGAGCGCCGTAGAGCGAGGGCTCGCCGCCGAGGGCACGCTCCCCGGCAGGCTGAGCCTCACCCGCAAGGCGAGGACGCTGTATGAAAAGCGCGTCTACAACGAGTCGGCCGACCTCACGCAGAACAGGCTGATAGCCTCCTACGCCTACGCCGTCAGCGAGGAAAACGCCTGCGAGCAGGTCGTCGTGACCGCGCCGACGTGCGGAAGCTGCGGCGTCATACCGTCGCTTTTATACTACATGAGCCGCGACAGGGGCTTTTCCCGCGCGGAGATACTCGACGCGCTCGCGGTCGCGGGCCTCGTCGGCAACATAATCCGCACCAACGCGAGCATTTCCGGCGCGGAGTGCGGCTGTCAGGCGGAGATAGGGAGCGCCTGCACGATGGCGGCGGCGGGCCTCGCGACGCTGTACCGCCTCGGCATAGACCAGACGGAGTACGCCGCCGAGACGGCGATGGAGCACAACCTCGGCCTCACCTGCGACCCGGTGTACGGCCTCGTGCAGATACCCTGCATCGAGCGCAACGCGGTCGCGGCGATGCGCGCGTTCACGAGCGTGAATCTCGCCATGTTCCTGACGGAGACGCGAAAGATATCGCTCGACGACGTCATCGCGACGATGTACCGCACGGGGCTCGACATGCACGAGAAGTACCGCGAGACGTCGCACGGCGGCCTCGCGCAGATATATTCCGAGCGCCGCGACTGAGCGGAAAAGGGCGGGAGCGCGGCGCTCCTGCCCTTTTTTGTGCGCAGAAACGGAGCCGCGGCCTCCCGCGTGTGCTTCCGAGAGGCGGAGCCCGCACCGCTTGTCCGGCGCGGGCGGGAGTGATATAATCGGGAAAAACGGTGCGGAGGGAAACGGCATGCTCGACAAACGACAGTTCGACCTCGAAATGGACAACGCCCGCCGTGAGCAGGTCACGGAGCTCGCGGACTACCTCGCGGGATACATCAGGCTCAATTCGCAGATACGCGGGATGAAGATAAGCAGCGAGCCGGACGAGGTGACGCTGCGGAAGATAGCCGACACGCCCATCCCGCTCACCGGGCGCGACCCGCGCGAGGTCGCCGACGAGCTCGTCGAGAACGTCTTTCAGCGCGGCATGCTCGTCCAGCACCCGCGCTTTTTCTCCTTCGTCGCGGGCGCTGTCTCGCCCTACTCCCTCGCGGGCTCCATTCTGACCGACATATACAATCCGCACGGCGGCGGCTGGAACGAGGCGCCCGGCGCGTGCCTCATCGAGGAAAAGCTCATAAAGTGGATGGGCTCGCTCGCGGGCTACCCGGAGGACACCGTCGGCGGTCTCTTCGTCTCCGGCGGCTCGATGGCGAACATCACGGCGCTGTGCGCCGCGCGCGGCAGCAGGCTCGCCGAGACGGAGTACCCCCTCGGCGTCGCCTACCTCTCCGACCAGACGCACAGCTCCGTCGCGAAGGGCCTGCGCATAATAGGCTTCCGCGCCGACCAGATAGTCCGCATCCCGACGGACGACGATTTCCGCATCCGCCCCGACCTGCTCGAGGAGGCCGTGCGCCGCGACCTCGCGGACGGGAAAAAGCCCTTCGTCGTCGTCGGCACGATGGGAACGACCAACACCGGCGCGATCGACCCCCTGCCGGAGCTCGCTGCCATTTGCAGAAAATACGGGATGTGGTTCCACATCGACGGCGCTTACGGCGGCTCGATACTCATCTCGGACATATACCGCAACTACGCGAAGGGCGTCGAGCTCTCCGACTCCCTGTCGTGGGACACGCACAAGTGGGCCATGCAGACTTACAGCTGCAGCAGCGTCGTCGTCCGGGACAAAAACGACCTGCTCGCGGTATTTTCCGAGCATCCGGAGTACCTTGCGGACACGCGCAGCGCCGAGCATTCCGACCCGTGGGACCTCGGGCCCGAGATGTCGCGCCCGCACCGCGCCATCAAGCTCTGGTTCACCCTCCAGGCCATGGGCACGGACAAGCTCGCGGACGTCATCGACTACTCCTTTTACAACGCAAGGCTCGCCGAGCGTCGGCTCGCGCAGTATGAAAACTGGGAGCTGACCTCGAAGCCCATGTGCGGCACGCTGACCTTCCGCTACGCGCCCGCGGGATATTCGCCCGCCGAGCTCGACGAGCTCAGCGCCGCCATCTCCCGCCGCGTCATCGAGGAGGACTGCGCCTATATCGTCACGAGCGTCATCAAGGGCAGGCGCGTACTGCGCCTGTGCCTCATCAACGGCAACACGACCTCCGAGGACGTCACCGAGACGATAGACCGCCTCGACGCCATCGCCCGGGAGCTTACGGGGCTCTGACCCCCGTCCCGTAGGGGAAGGGCTTGCCCTTCCCGAAAGGATATTGCCGGGATAAACGGGAGGGGCAAGCCCCTCCCCTACGAAGCGTTTCCCGCATTTTTCGACCGCTGCCACAAAGGCTCCCCTGTGTAAGGGGAGCCGGCAGCGCAGCGAAGCAAGCTGACTGAGGGGTTGCCGCACAAGAGCATCTCTGCAAACGTCCCCTGTTGCGGTGCCCGAAAAATGCTTCGGGAGGGGCAAGCCCCTCCCCTACGAAGCGTTTCCCGCGTGAAGCGGAGGGCCCGCCGCCGGCACGCATTTCCCGCATACGAACCGGGCTTCCGGACCTGCCGGGCAGCGTATAATAAAAGACCCGCCGTTTTCGGGACAGCCATCTAAGGATTTTTTCTTGCCGGAACAGCAAAAAACAATATAAAAAGCCCGGGACAGAAGCGAAAACTTCTATCCCGGGTTTACTGTTTTTATGAGCAAGGACTTGCTCCGCAAGAGATTTCATAGGTT
>JAZQQE010000091.1:0-9213 GCA_045628845.1 Oscillospiraceae bacterium | reverse complement strand
GCGCCTGCTCGAACTCACGTCTGCCAAGTCCACGAACACGGTCGCGGCGGACGCCGCGCGCGCCGGAGAGCCCGCAGGGCTCGTCGTCACGGCGGAAAGCCAGAGCGCGGGGCGCGGCAGGCGCGGGCGCTCCTTCTTTTCCCCCGGCGGCACGGGGCTGTATATGAGCATCCTGCTCCGCCCGGAGCTTTCCCCGGAGCGCGCCGTGCTCCTGACTGCGGCTGCCGCGGTCGCGGTGTGCCGGGCTCTCGAGGGTATCGGCGAAAAGCCCTCGATAAAATGGGTCAACGACGTATATCTGCGAGGGAAAAAGGTCTGCGGCATACTCACGGAGGCCTCTCTCTCCGCGGGCGGCGCGGCGCTCGATTACGCCGTCGTCGGCATGGGTCTGAACGTGACGCCTCCGCCCGGCGGCTTTCCCGCGGAGCTCGTGGACGTCGCGGGCGCAGTTTCGCCGGAGCCCCGTGAGGGCCTGCGTGAAGAGCTCGCCGAAGCGATACTCAAAGCCTTCGCCGCGCTCGCGGACGACCCGGAGAGCTGTGTCAGCGCCTACGCCGAGCGCGTGACGCCTCCCGGAACGCGCGTCGACGTCATTTCCTCACACGGCACACGGAGCGCGGTCGTTCTCGGGACGGACGAAAAATGCCGCCTGCTCGTCAGATATGACGACGGCGGCGAGGAAGCCCTCAATTCGGGCGAAATAAGCATAAAAACGCGGCTCCCTTGAAAAAGGAACCGCGTTTTTTGCGTTTTGGCACTCCTTGAAGAAGGTCTTACTGCATCTTCGCGAGGAAGTCGCGGATGGCTCGCATCGTCTCATCGACCTCCATGCGGAAGGCCTCCGCGGAGATCCTCTGCGCGCCCTGACCGAGCACGATGAGCTGTTCGAGCCCATCGGACGTCGCGACGCGCACGCGGCGGCGCGCGCCGAGCCCGTGGGCGACCTTTTCGATATACATATCCGCCGTCTCCGCCTCGCGGGTATACACGACGTTTATATTGTGCACGCGCTCGACCGAGCCGCGCCCGCCGCTGATACGGTAGGCGTCGAACACAAGTATCAGCTCGCACCGGCGCACGCCCTGATAGTTGCACATGAGATTGATGAGCTTGCTGCGCGCCGTCTCCATGCTGTCGGCCGCAAGAGCACGCAGATCGTCCCAGGCGAAGATGATATTGTAGCCGTCGACGAGCAGGTATTCGCGCAGGTCGCCGTCCTTTTTCACGCGGTGCTGCTCCGTCTCCGTCTGCGGAGAGAGCGCGCGGCGCAGGTCATATTTCACGGGCCCGTAGGTGCGCTCAAAGATGGAGAGCAGCTCCTTGTCGCGCGCGAGGCTGTCGCAGTAGGCGGCTGCGCGGTCGGCAAGGCGCTCTATCGGCTCGCGGGCGGTGGGCTGTCTGTCCTTCTCGGCGGGGAGATGCATGTGGGAATACACGGCGTCCCACCGCACGCCGAAGCCCGCTCCGTGCGCGCAGAATACGGAATCGGCGGTATTCTCGACGTCGGCGTCGCAGTCGTAGCCCGAGGCGGCGATGACCTCGTCGGCGTTGTGGCAGGGCTCGTAGCCGCGGAAGACGCAGGTGAAGCGCCCCCTGCCCTGCGTGTAGGCGAGGACGTCGCGGCGGTACTCGCCGGAGGTCGCGGCGGGCACGCTGCCGCGCAGCACGGCGGTATCGCCCTCTGTCTCCGGCGCGTCGAAGCGCCCGCACATCCTCTGGATATCGCTCATGGCGCGGCCGACGGACTCCGGCGGCACCTCGAGCGTGAAATCGTACCACGGCTCGAGCAGTACCGTGCCCGCAAGGCGCAGGCCCTGCCGGACGGCGCGGTACGTTGCCTGACGGAAGTCGCCGCCCTCGGTGTGTTTGACGTGGGCGCGGCCGGCGACGAGCGTTATCTTCATATCGGTTATCGGCGCGCCGGTGAGCACGCCGACGTGAGTTTTCTCGGCAAGGTGGGTCAGCACGAGGCGCTGCCAGTTCAGGTCGAGATCGTCCGTGCGGCACTCGGAGGCGAAGTGCAGGCCGCTCCCCCGCTCCGCGGGCTCCATGCGAAGATGTACCTCCGCGTAATGGCGCAGGGGCTCGTAGTGCCCGACGCCCTCGACGGTACGCGCGATGGTCTCGCGGTAGACTACGCGCCCGGGTCCGAACTCGACGTTCAGCCCGAAGCGGCGCGCTATCAGCATTTTCAGCACCTCGAGCTGTACCTGACCCATGAGGCTGACGCTGATGGAGGTCCCGTCCCATCCGACGCGGAGCATCGGCTCCTCCTCCTCGAGTCTGCGGAGCTTCGTGAGCGCGTCGTGCACGTCAGCGCCCGGCGGCAGCTCGACGCGGCACGACATGACGGGCTCGAGTGTGGGCGCCTCGGCCCTGCTCTGCGCGCCGAGGCCCTCGCCCGGAAAGGTGCGGCTGAGCCCCGTCACGGCGCAGACCGTGCCGGGGAAAACTTCGTCGGCAAGGGCGTACTTCGTCCCGGAATAGACGCGGAGCTGATCGGCCTTTTCGGACCACTCCGTGCCATCCGTACCCTCGCCGGTAAGCATCGTTTTGACTTTCAGGCTCCCGCCCGTCAGCGCGAGGAAGGTCAGGCGCGTACCCTGCGCGTCCTGCGCTATCTTGAATACGCGCGCGCCGAAGCTCTGCATCCTCGGCGGCTCGCGCGTGTATCTCGATAGCGCCGCGAGCAGCTCGTCCACGCCCGTCAGCTTCAGCGCCGAGCCGAAGAAGACCGGGAAGACGCGGCGGCGCGCTATCGCAGTACGCACGTCGTCGTCCGGGACGGAGCCGAGGCTCAGGAAGTCCTCCATGAGCGTCTCGTCGCACATGGCGAGGTCGTCTGCGAGCGACGGCGAGGCGAAGTCCACGCAGCAGTCGGAGAGCTTTTCTTTTATGAGGCGCAGGACCGCCGCGGCGTCGGCACCCGGCTGGTCCATTTTGTTGACGAAGATGAACGTCGGCGTGCGGTGCTTGCGCAGAAGGCCCCATAGCGTCTCCGTATGGGCGCGGATGCCGTCCGCCGCGCTGATGACGAGCAGCGCGTAATCGAGCACGCCGAGCGCGCGCTCCATCTCGGCGGCGAGGTCGGCGTGGCCCGGCGTATCGAGCAGGGTGAGCTCCGTGTCCCCCGTGCGGAGGACGGCCTGCTTGGCAAATACGGTTATGCCGCGGCTCCTCTCTATCTCGTCTGTATCGAGGAAAGCGTCGGCATGGTCCACGCGCCCGAGCTTCCTCAGCTCGCCCGCGCGGAAGAGAAGCGCCTCGGTAAGCGTGGTCTTGCCAGAGTCGACGTGCGCGAGCATGCCGGTGATGAGCTTTTTCACGGCCGCTCACCTCCCATCGCCGCGCGCTGACGGCGCACTGCAGCAAAGCGCTCGGCCGCTGTCGCCGCGCCGAGCTCATGAGTCAGATATTCGGGCGCGATGCGCTCCACGATGGAGCGTACGGCGCTGTCTGTCCACGGTCTGTGGCGGTCTATCTGCAAAATGTGTGCGTAGCTGACGGCAAACTGCTCAAAGCAGTCTGTCGGAAGGTCCGCAGGCAGGGCGCCGACGGTCTTCTTAACATATTCGCCCGAGACGGAGCAGTGCAGGTGCATCGCTCGCACCTTTTTGGCAAGCTCGCCGTGCGCGTCGAGCATCTCATGGATGAAGCGCACGCCCTCCGCCTCGTTTTTGATGTCGGTATCGCAGTTCATCAGGTGTCCCGTGTCGAGCAGTATGCCCTTGTCGGGCGCGGCGACGGCGTCAATAAGGCGTGCGGTCAGCCCCGGGGACGTGAACGTAAAGCCCGGCCACCACTGGTTTTCGACGAAAACGGCAAACGGCGGGTCGGGACAGACGGTATTGATGAGCTCCGCGGCGGCGTCTATGACCGCCTCGTCCGAATGGAGCCAGCGGTACGTATACCCCTCCTCTATCGACACGTCGGAGACGTGGAAGACGACGTACTTCGCGCCCGCGGCCGCCGCGCGCTCCGCATCCGCCGCATACTGCGCGATGAGCTCGGCCTTCCCGCCGCCGTAAAAAGCGCGCCACGCCGCCTCCGAGCCGTACTTCGCGTTCAGCGCGGCGGCGTCCTCATTCCAGAGGTCGAGCCAGTCGGGATAGAATATGAGATGGTATCCGAGGCAGTCCGGGCACGGGAGGGCACGCGGCAGCTCGCCGCCGCTCCAGATAAGCTCCGCGCCGTCGCAGCCGAGCGCCTTTATTTCGCCCTCGAGCGCCGCCGCGCCGCCGTATGCTTCTATTTCCGACATCGGCAGACTTATGAGCTCCTTCACCGGTACCGCCTCCTTTCTTTTTTTGATTATACTGATATCTGATAAGAAGAAGACAAAGCTTTGCGAGAGAAAATTGCGCCGGACGAGGCAGCTTCCGCAGACCATAATGGAGATATATGGTCAAGGAAGATAACGAAGTACGGTGCAATTTTAGCCGCAAAGATCGTCTGATTTCTATTAGATATCAGTATTATATCCGTTCCTCCCGTCATTTTCAATGCGAGGACAAACAAAAAAAGAGGACACACGAGGTGTCCTCTTTTTTGTTTTGTGGGATGAGCTTACGCCTTGAGCTCGCCGTTCTTGCCCTTGTCGGGGAAGACGAGGCTGAAGATGATGGTCGTCACGAAGGCGACGACGACGGCGGCGTAGGTCTCGGTGATGGCGAAGGAGCCGATCTTGATGGGATAGGAGCCGGTCGCGAGCTTGATGGCGACCCAGGCCACAGCGACGATGGCGGTCAGGATCATGCTGCAGATGGCGCCTCTCTGGCTCGCGGGCTTCCAGTAGATGCCGAGGAGCACTACGATGAACAGCGCGCCGCGCAGAGAATAAGCGGCATAGACGAGCTCGAGAACGGTGGACGCCTTCCAGAGAAGGATGGCGGCGACGCAGCAGATGACGCCGGAGATGGCGGTCGTGACGCGGCCCATGAAGAGGACCTTCTTGTCATCGGCATCGGGACGGAGGACGCGCTGATAGATATCGCGCGTGACCATCGTGCCGGAGGCAAGGATGATGGGGCTGACCGTGGAGAGGACAGCGGCGAGGATTGCCGCCATGACGAGACCACCTGCGAGAGCGGGCATACCGTGCGTCATCAGCTCGGGCAGAGCGCTCTTCGCGGCGATCTTGAGTTCCTCGCCGGCGAGCAGGGCGCCGTTTTCATACTGGACACGGGCAGCCATGCCGAGGACGGCGGTGAAGAAGCCGAAGGGAGCCGCGACGAACGCGGTGATGATGCAGGCCTTGCGGGCCTGGTGCTCGTTCTTGGAGGACAGCACGGGCTGCAGACCGGCCTGAGCGGTGCAGGCGCCGAGCAGGGACGCGATTATCCAGCTCGATACCTTGTCTCCGCCGATTGAGAACATATTCCAGAAGCTCTTCTGACCCTCCATGTTTCCGAGGGCAGTTATGCCGCTTGTGAAGCTCTTGAATCCGCCGGCGCCGACGATGGCGATTATCATGGCGACGATAACGCCGACGTACATGACGACGAGGTGAAGCACGTTAGTCGATGCAACGGCGTTCATGCCGCCCGCGAGCGTATACACGATGAAAATGACCGCGAACGCGACGCAGGATATCCAGAACGGGATGCCGAGGAGGCTTTCGCCGAGCTTACCGGCGGCTATCATCTGAGACAGACCTACGGCAAGCATGACGATCGTCAGGATTACGCAGGAGACGGTACGGGCATTGACACCGAAGAAATGCTCGATGATGCCGGGGACGGTGCCTGTTTGCAGGGATCTGAACAGCTTTGCAAACAGCAGACCCAGGAACAGGACGCCGATACCGTTCGCTATGGTGTACCACCAGCCGGAGAGGCCGTACAGGAAGCCGTACTCGGAAACGCCGGTCGTGGCGGTTCCGCCGAGCCACTCACCCGTGGAGGCGCAGACGATTGCGAACGTACTCAAAGCCACACCGGTGAAAGCCGCGGCGCTCTTGGTCTTGCGGCCGGAGAGCAGGCCGATGACTACGGTGACGGCGAAGTAGACCACGATGATTATCGTGATAATGATCTGATTTCTGTCCATTTGGATTCACTCTACTCCATACTATTTACTTTTTTTATGTATGAAGTGCGCCGCACCGCGCGGCACGGCGCGCCTCTTTTTTTATGCGGGAAAAACTCAGAAGGACATCGTCTTGACGTTCGGGGAGACGATGAGCTTCGCGCTCGTCTTCGCGAGAACTTCTTCAACGGTGGTGTTGGGGGCGATCTCTTCAAGGACAGCGCCCTCGGGGGTGATGTGCACGACGCAGAGCTCGGTCACGATGTAGTCGACGACCTTGTAGCCGGTGAGGGGCATCTCGGTCTTCTGAACGATCTTGGAGTTGCCCTTCTTGTCGCAGTGCATGGTCATGACGATGGTGATCTTGGAGCCGCTCACGAGGTCCATCGCGCCGCCCATACCGGCAGCGGCCTTGCCCGGGATCATCCAGTTGGCGAGGCTGCCCTCGGCGCCCATTTCGTAAGCGCTGAGAACGGTGATGTCAACGTGACCGCCGCGGATGTAGCCGAAGCTGGTGAAGCTGTCGAAGCAGCAGCCGCCGGTGCGGAGCATGGAGGGGCTGCCGCCCGCGTCGACGATGTCCACGGGGAACTCGTCGCCCTCGCGGGGAGCTCCGGCGAGACCGATGGCTCCGTTTTCGGTGTCGACCCAGACGTCAACGCCTTCGGGGAGGAAGTCGAGGCACTGGGTGGGCATGCCGATGCCGAGGTTGACAACGTTGCCGTCCTCAAAGAACTGAGCGGTACGGCAGGCGATCATTTCTCTTTCATTAGCAGGTGTTTTCATGTGTCAGTCCTCCATTTCAGCCTGGACGACCAGATCCACCAGAGCGCCCGGGGTCATGATCTCGTCGGGATCCAGCTCGCCGACCTCGACGATGTGCTCGGCCTCGACGATGACGAAGTCGGCAGCGGTCGCGAAGGTCTGGTTGAAGTTGCGGGCGGTGCGATGATACACCACGTTGCCCATCTTGTCGGCCTTGTAGGCGTGCACGAAGCACACGTCGGCGTGGAGGGGCATTTCAAGGATGTAGCGGGCGCCGTTCTGCGGGTCGCTCGCTTCGACGAACTTGTACTTGCCGGCCTCAGCGTCCCACTCGAGGAGCTGCTTGCCGTCCTGCATCGGGGTGTGGACTCCGGTCGGGGTCAGGATGCCGCCGATGCCGGCGCCGCCGGCGCGGACCTTCTCGCACAGGGAGCCCTGCGGAACGAAGGTGATGTTGATCTCTCCGGCAACGACCTTCGCGCAGGTCTCTTCGTTATTGCCGATATGGGAGCAGGTGATGTGCTTGATACGGTCGTCATGGACGAGCTTGCCTATGCCCTTGCCCTTGACGCTCGTGTTATTGGAGATGACGTTCAGGTCTTTGATGCCGGCCTGCATGACGCCCTCGATGAGGGTCTGGGGCACGCCGCAGTTGACAAAGCCGGGCAGCATGACGGTCATTCCGTCATAGCAGTGCTTCATAGCCTCGGCTACGGTAACGACCTTGGACTTAGCCATATAAGATAATCCTTTCTTGTCCCGCCGCCCCGGGCGGCACGCGGCCGCCCGGAACGGAGCTTGTGTTGTTAGTTGTTCAGGAAGGTAGCCTCGTAGGTCTTCTCGTCACGCAGGCAGTTCCTGGTGATGCCGAGGATGTTTCTGGCATCTTCGGCAGTCGCGATCTCGCGGCCGGCAAGCTTGCAGAGCTCAACGGCGCGCTCGACGAGACGCAGGTTGGTGGCGATGTCCTTGCTGCCGTCGGGGTTCTTGCCGAACATGACGTTGTCCTCAAGGCCGACACGGAGACCGTCGCAGCCGAGGGCCAGACCGGCGAGCATCATGGGCATGTGGGCCTTTCCGATACCGGAGACGGACCAGGTAGCGCCCTTGGGGAGCTTGCCGACGAAGAACGCGAGGTTCTCGGCGGTGCCGGGCATGGAGCCGCCGACGCCCATGATGAACTGGATGTGGGGCGGCTGCGGGATGTTCCACTTATTGACGTAGTACATGACGCTGTCGATGTGGCCGGTGTCGAATACCTCGAACTCGGGCTTGACGTCATACTTGACGACTTCCTGGCTCAGGAGGTTGAGGAAGCGGGGGCTGTTCTCGAAGATGTAGCTGTTGGCCCAGTTGATGGTGTTCGGGTCGAAGGAGCACATCTCGGGGCGAAGAGCGCCAAGGTGCTGCAGACGCTTGTAGTCGTCATACTCGCCGCCGGAGGTGGTGAGGTTGATGACGATGTCGACGCCGGCTTCCTTGCACTTGGCACGGGTAACCTCAACGGCCTCGGTGAACTTCTGCAGGCTCATGGACTTGTAGCCGATCTGCATGACGCCGTCGACCATTTTGTCCTCACGGACGTGGATGTGCGCGATGGACGCACCGGCCTTGGCGCAGGCGACTATCTGGTCGGCGAGCTCTTCGGCGGTGTACGGCACGGTGGGGGCCTGATCCTTCTTTGTTCCGGCGCCGCAGAGGCAAACCTGGATCATAACTTTGTTAGTCTTAGCCAAAATATTTACTTCCTTTCGCTTATGACGGTTTACACCGGGTCATCCATGAATTTCTTGGTCACGCGGAAAATCTCGAACAGCTGCTTGTCGCGCTTGGCCTTGACAGCCTCAATGTCCTTGCCGGTAAAGTCGTAGAAGCCCTTGCCGGTCTTGATGCCGAGCTCGCCGGCGTCGACCTTCTCCTGAAGGATGCCGGGGATGTGATCCCACTGCGGGGCGGCATAGCTCTGGTTCTTGAAGTTGTTGTAAGTCATGTCCACGCCGCCGAAGTCGATGCGCTTGCAGATACCGAGCACGCACGCTCTGGGCACGAAGGACGCCTGGCACGCGAGGTCAATGGCCTCGGCATCGCAGTAGCCGTTGTCGATGAGGTAGAAGACCTCCTGGTTGAGGCACTGCTGCAGACGGTTGGCAATATAGCCGCGGATGAACTTCTTCATCAGGACGGCGGTCTTGCCGCACTTGTTGAGCATATTGACGGCGACCTCGGCGATCTCCTGAGGAGCCTGCTCGCTCTTGACGACCTCCACCAGAGGAATGACATGGGGAGGAGCATACCAGTGGCAGATGATCTGCTGGGGCAGGATCTTCTCGGGGACGACCTCAAAGATGTTGAGGGCGGAGGTATTGGAGGCGATGGTAACATCGGAAGGAACAACAGCGGCGATCTTCGCGTACAGCTCTT
>JAZQQE010000090.1:0-13345 GCA_045628845.1 Oscillospiraceae bacterium | reverse complement strand
GCGTATGCAGATACGTCGAGCGAAAAACGGAAATAGGCAAAAAACCTTTGAAATCTCTTGCGAAGCAAGTCATTACTCATAGAAACAGTAAACCCGGGGTAGAAGTTTTCGCTTCTATCCCGGGCTTTTTATATTGTTTTTTGCCGCTCCGGCAAGAAAAAATCCTTAGATGGCTGTCCCACTGTCGGAAGCAGCTTTTTTATTTATTGACCCGTCAGGGCTTTCTGATGCCCCGCCTTTCGAGGTAGTCGATGACGTCCTGCACCTTGTGCATCTTCCATACGTCGCGGGTCGGGATGGTCGTGTCGAAGTGCTCCTCGAAGACGCTCACGATGTTCATTATATCGAACGAATTGAGCGCGAGGTCCTTGACGAAATCCGTGTCGAGCGTGACGCCCTTCTTGCCCGTGACCTTGTATACCGTGTCCTGAATGAATTTGAGCATGCTTCGTACCTCCTCGGATCACTGCGCCTGGCGGCGTATCGGCTTGTTCATCGAATTTTTCTCGAATTCTTTTTCGCGGAGCGTGACCATCTGGATCTGCTGGAAGGCGGGCAGCTCCTCGTTTATCTTCTCTATCCCGTTCTGTATCTCCGAGAGCACCTCGTAGGGCTCCATCCCCGCCGTTTTGCCGGGGTCGGGGAAGATACCGGCGGTTATCTTGACGTCGTCTGCGGAGGTGCCGCTCACGCTGCCGTACACCATGACCTCCTTGACGAGGGGGATGCGCATGATGAGCGCCTCGAGCTTTTCCGGAGAGACCTTGTTGCCGTTTTTGAAGACTATCAGGCTCTTGCTTCGCCCCGTGAGGGTGAGGAAGCCGTCCTTGTCGAAGTGGCCGAGGTCGCCCGTTCTGAACCAGCCGTCCTCGAAGGCGAGGGCCGTGCCCTCCGGGTCGTTGTAGTACCCGGTCATGACGGACGGGCCCCTGACCCATATCTCGCCGTCCTCTATGCGGACCTCGACCGAGCGGAGCGGGAGCCCCACGGTGCCGGGCTTGTTGGCAAGGTTGCAGTTGACGGCGATGAGCGGGGAGCACTCCGTTATCCCGTAGCCCTGCAGGACCTGCACGCCGATGAGCCTGAGCTCGGCGTCTGTCTCCTCGCCGAGGCTCGCCCCGCCGCTTATCATGAGCTTCATGCTCCCGACGGCGCGGCGGCGCATCTCGTTTATCTGCGCTCTGCGCCTGCGGAGAAGGAACGGTCTGCCCCTGCGGAGGCGGCGGAGAAGCTCCTCGTCCTCCGGCGCGGAGAGCGTGCGGCGCACCTGCGCGAGTATCGCCTCCGCTATGAGCGGGACGACGAAGACCGTGTCCGCGTCCGCGAGTTCAAGGTCGCGGAGCGCCGTGCGTATGTCACCGTTTATGTAGAGGTGCGCTCCCTGCAAAAAGGAGCAGAGCACCGCGCTGTTGAGTCCGTATGCGTGGTAGAAGGGGAGCGAGGAAAAAACCGAGGACAGCAGATCGACGTTCACGCTCGCGTCCTGCATGTTGTGGAGCACCGCGCTGCCCGGGAGCATGACCGTCTTCGGCTCGCCGGTCGTGCCGGAGGTGAAGACGAGCTCCGCGACGCTGTTTTCGGGGCAGGGCGCATCTGCGGAGGCGGGAAGCCCCGCGCCGTGCGCGAGCAGATCGTCCCACCCGTCGCCGCCAAAGCAGATGATGCGGCCCACGCCGTCATTGAGGAGGGGCGTGCAGATATCGAAATACTGCGCGGAGACGAAGAGAGTCTCCGCTCCGACGCCGCGTATCATGCCGCGTATCGTCTCATCGGACTGCTCGACGTCGATGCAGGCGGCGGTGCACCCGCAGGAGACTGCGGCGAGGAAGGCCGTTATCCACTCGGCGCTGTTTTCCGCCGCGATGGCGACCGTGCCGCTTATCCCGGAGGCGCGGAAGGCCGCGCGCAGGTGCGTGACGCGGGAGACGAGCTCTGCGTACGTGAGCGTGCGGAGGTCCTTCTTCCTCGTATACCACGAGAGAGCGGGCCTTGCCGAGTATTTTTCGCCTATGTCCGCGATGAATTCGCGGAAGCTCCCGTAGAGGGGATACGCGGGCGCTTCGTCAGGCTTTTTCATCATATTAGCACCTCCGCTCCCTGTTCGATGTCGCTGCTCTTGGCGCGCTCAAAGACGTCCGAGAGCCTCATCATTCCGATGAACGCGTCCGCGAAGACGGGATCGAACTGCGTCCCGCGGCAGCGCGCTATCTCATCGAGCGCCGCGTCGAGGCTTCTCGCCGCGCGGTAGCGTCTGTCGGAGGTCATCGCGTCGAAGGAGTCTGCGACGGCGATGATCCGTGCCTGCTCCGGGATGTCCTCCCCGGCGAGGTGGTCGGGGTAGCCCCTTCCGTCGTAGCCCTCGTGGTGCGCGCGCACCCACGGCACGACGTCGGAAAACGCGCTGAGTCCGGAGAGTATCCTCGCGCCGCGCTCGGAGTGCGAGCGTATGACGTCGTATTCCTCGTCCGTGAGCCTGTCCGCCTTGAGCAGGATGCTGTCGGGCACGCCTATCTTTCCTATGTCGTGGAAGAGCCCTGCTATCCCGAGCCTTTCGAGGTAGCGTTCGTCCCTCCCGAGCCTGCGCGCGAGCTCGACCGCGTAGAAGGAGACGCGGTCGGAGTGGTTCCTCGTGTAGATGTCCTTGGCATCGACGAGGCGGCGCACGGTCGCTATCATGTCTGTGTAGCTGCTTCCGAGGTCGCGGTAGGCCGCGTCGAGCTCGGCGTTCTTCTCGCGGAGTATGTCCCCGAGCAGGACGCTGTCCGCCGCGGAGGCGAGCTGGCGGGCGAAGACGCTTATGAGCTGCCTCGCCTCGGGATTGAATCTTGTGAGGGCCTGCATGCGCAGGAAGCCGCAGGCGTTCTCGCTGAGCCCGATCGGATAGACGGCCTCCTTCTCGGAGAAGACGGGGCCGTTGTCGCGCAGGAGGGCGAGGAAGTCCTCCGCGTCCTTTTCCGTGACGGTGCAGTTCGAGGTGCGGATTAGCCACTCTCCCGACGCCTTGCGCACGGCGGCGGCCGCCGCCGCGACGGAGAAGACGTCGTCTGCGGTCAAGAGCGCCATCTCGGCTATCTTCCCGAGGTCCGCGGTGCGGTAGTATTCGGGCATGGAGTCGAGTATCGTGGCAAGACCGTTGCGGTAGCCTCGTATCGTGCGGAGCTGTCGAACGGACTTGACGGCGGCTTCGACAAGCAGGGCGAGCTGGTCGAAGCGCTCGCTCTTTTCGTAGTAGCCCTGGATCTCGAGCGTGCGGAGCGTCTCCATGGGAGGCGCCATGTCCTTGTGACCGGTGAGCATTATGATGTTGAGGTCAGTATCGAATTCCCTTATCCTCTCGACGACCTGATCGCCGCATATCGGGCTCATCAGGAAGTCGAGCAGAAGTATGTCGTAGCTCCCGCCGCGGACGCGCTCGATGGCGGCGAGCGGGTCGTTTTCCATGTCGACGTTGTAGCCGGATTTGCGGAAGAAGGCCTGCAGGGTGGAGGTCATGATGGGGTCGTCGTCGAGCGTGAGTATGGAGATCGCCTGCTCGGGCGCCGTGGCTCTGAATTGTCTCATGATATGACCTCCTTTGCTTCTCCGTCATCCGCTCCTCCGAGCGGTATCGTCATGCCTATCGTCGAGCCGCCCTCGGGATTGTCCCTGAACCACATCGAGCCGCCGAACTTGCCGCGTACGACGACGTTCGAAACGTACAGCCCGAGGCCGCTGCCCTGATTGCCCTTGCTCGTGACCATCTCGCGGAACAGCCGTTCCTTGACGTGGTCCGGGATGCCGCCTCCGTGGTCCTTGACGGAGATATCGACGGCGCCGCCCTTGTCCTCGAGCCCTATCACTATCTCGCCGCCCGTCTGCTTCTGCGCGTAGACGGCGTTCGTGACAAGGTTGCCGAGCACCTGCACGAGGTTGTTTATATCGCCCCGTATCGTGATGTCGGGGTCCGCGCTGCCGCGAACCGAGAGCGTACACCCTCCCGCGACGACCTCGTGGCGCATGAGGAGCTTCGTGCGTGTTATGAGGTCGTTGAGCGTGAATTCCGTGTGCTCCGTCGCTCCGACGTTGCTCGCGGTGCCCTTGATGGCGGTGATTATGTCGGACATATAGGCCGTCGAGTCGCGCACCTTGCCGAGCCAGCCGCGCATCTCGCCGTATATCTCGCGGAAGTCGTCATCCGTGACTACGGGGCAGCCTATGCTGTTTTCGCTCTCCGTTATGAGGTCCTCCGCCGCGGAGACGCAGCCGGAGATGCTCATGATGGGCGTTTTCAGGTTGTGCGCGAGGCCGCCCATCATCTGGCCGAGGAAGGCGAAGCGCTCCTGCTCCATCATGCGCTGCTCGCTTTCGCGGAGCTGCTGCATGCTCTTTCTGACGGCGGTGATGTCCTTGAACATGATGACGAAGCCAACGTGCCTTCCCTGCATCTCGAGGGGCGAGACGTCGGCGACGTAGTAGTTTTTCTGGCTAACGCCGTCCTTCACGACGATCGCGGACTCCTCGTAGGATATGCTCGTCTGCGACTGCCCGCAGGCGGCGACGGCGGAGAGCAGGTTGTAGACGGCGGTCTTCTTCGTGACGTCGTCGTCATGGACGAAATCGCTCAAGTATTTGTTGATCGTGATGCCCGACTGCGCGCCGAAGACGTCGGCAAAGCGCTTGTTGAAGCTGATGACGAGCCCCTGGTCGCTGAGAACGAGGAAGCAGTCGGAGATGAGGTCGAAGACCTGCTGCGTCGCGACGGGTACGATGTCGAGCAGGTGCATCGGGAAGAGGGCGATGCAGTTTAGTATCAGCACGGGGATGAAGCTGAGCGCCGTCGCGGTTATGGGGAGCTCGAGCGAGCCGAAGGTCGCGATGCCGCTCACTATCGGCGGCACGATGCCGCTGACGGCGATGAGGAAGCACTGCTTACGGTAGAGGCTGTTTTTGTTTCTCAACGCGTAGAGTATGAGTATGACGATGCTCGCAAGGATGCAGAGATAGCTGTACGCGCCCGTCACGATAACGAAGGGCCCGAATTCTATCTGACTTCTGACTATTGAGAATTCGACGTAGACGAGGTGGTGCAGGGGGTTCGTCGCGCACAGGATGATGTTCACGACCGGGATGACGAAGAGGAGCCATACGAAGCGCGGCAGGGTGTCGTTTCCGCGGACGAATGCGATGGCGATGCACAGATAGAGCGCCGCGCATCCTGTCGCGACCTGCGTCACACAGTCGAGCGCCTGCAGGAGGGCGGTGTTCCCCGCCGGAACGAAGCGCATGACGAGCAGCGCTATCAGCCATATCGCGAAGCAGACGGTGAAGGATATGTATATCCCGTGGATGAGGCGGAGCCTGCGCCTTTGGAGGATGCTCCACGCCCAGAATACCGCCGTGATGGCGAGCATGGTGACGATGATGATTATTGCCCGGTCTGATATCATGTACGCTACTCCCTTATCAAAGAAGTTCGTCCTCTGCGAAGCTGAAACCGCGAAGGAGCATTTCGGGCGCTGCGGCGCGCGTGTCGAAGCCCGCGGCATCGAGGAGCTGTACCGTCGCCTCGTTGGTCACGTCGACGGTCTGCGGGGAGACGGCGAGCCTCCGGAGCATATCGAGCAGCGGGGCGAGGACCGCCCGCGTGTCTGCCCTCGAGGCCTCCGCGAGCCTTCTTTCAAAGGCGTCCTGCGGCAGTACGGCTATACCGGGCGAGACGGCCCGGACGATCTCCGCGGCGGTGTAGGGCGCGGGCGAGAACACGTGGTAGACGGTGAGCGGCGCGTTCCTGAGCAAGAAGGCCGCCTGCGCCGCGCGGTCGACCGGCGTCATCTCGACGGGCATGTCCGCGAGCCCCTCCGGGATCGCTCCGAGCGCGTGCACGGCGCGGAGCGTGAGCCAGAAGGCGTTGGAGCCGGGATTGCGCTGGAAGACGCCGTCCTCCGCGCGCCCGACGAGCCTGCCGAGCCTGAATATCTTTGCCGAGAGCCCTCCGCGGACGGCGTCGATGACGGCCCTCTCCGCGAGGAACTTGCTCTTTACGTAAAGATTCGAGCGCCAGTCCTGCCCGATGTCGAAATCGTTTTCCGTGAATACGGCGTGCGCTCCGCTCCCGCGCAGGCGGTTTCCGGAGACGCTCGTCGTCGAGAAGTGGTACAGCACCGCGCCCGCCGCGCGGGCGAGGGCGATGGCGTTTTCCGTGCCGGTGAGATTTGCCCCGAGGAAGCTCTCCTCGTCGGCGGCGTAGTGCCTGACGTCCGCCGCGCTGTGCCACACGGCGCATATGCGCCCTGCTATGTCGGCGTATTTTTCCGCACTCAGGCCGAAATTCGGGAGCGTCATGTCGCCCTCGACGGCCTCGGTGACGCCGCCGAAGTCCTCTCCGAAGTAGAAGAGCAGGGCTTCGCGGAGCCTTTCCGCTCCGCCCCGGACGAGGCAGATTATCCTGTCCGCTCCGCCGCGTGCGAGCTCTGCGAGCACGTGCGCGCCCATGAAGCCCGTCGCGCCCGTGAGGAACACCGTCCCGACGGAGGCCCTCGACGCCGCGGCACGCACTGCCGCGCGCATCGCGCCGACGTCGGCTCCGCGCACGGCGGGCCGTGCGGGAGGCGCGGGGACGGGGATATACGTCTTTTCCGCCGGGGGAGCCTCCGGCTCCGCAGCGCGGACAGAGCCGAGCATCGCGCTCTGCGCGTCGACGGTCGGATTTTCATAGAAGTCCTGCATGGTCAGGACGAGGCCTGCGTTGTGGTACTGGCTCAGGACGTTCAGCGCCGCGAGCGACGTGCCGCCCTGATCGAAGAAGGATACGCCGGGGTCGATGCCGTCCCTTCCGAGGACGCGCCGCCATATCGCGGATATGACCTCGGGGACGGAGGCACCGGAGGGAGGCTCCGCCGCGGGAGCTTCGCCGGTGGCTGCGTCGGGCTGAGCCGCGGCCGTGTCCGACGCCTCGGCCGCCTCGCGCAGGGCGCGCAGGTCTATCTTCGAGCTCGGCGTATAGGGCATGGCGTCGAGCGCCGTCAGCCTCGAGGGTATCATGTATGCGGGGAGCACGGTCTTCAGATAGGCCGTGATGTCCTCGGCCGTGCCGGGATTTTCCGGGCTCGGCTGATAGAACGTGACGAGCTGCATGGAGGCGTCCGCGTGGCGCACGGGTACGGTCGCCGCGAGCACGGCGAAGCCGGAATCGGTCACCGCGCCGCTTATCTCGTCGAGCTCGACGCGCTGGCCGTTTAGCTTGACCTGCGAGTCGCGCCTGCCGAGGAAGTCGTAGCACCCGTCGGTGCGGAGCCTTGCTATGTCGCCCGTGCGGTACATTTTTTCGCCAGGGAAGAAAGGGTCGGGGCGGAACATCTCGTCCGTCAGCCCGGGATTGGAGACGTAGCCCGCCGAGAGCACCTCGCCGGAGAGCCAGAGCTCGCCGTACGCCGTCGGCAGGACGCGCCTGCCGTCCCCGTCGAGAACGTATATCCTGCCGTTTTTGAGCGGCCTGCCTATCGAAATGGGCTTTCCGGGGAGAATGTCCGTCATCGTCATGTAGACGGTGGCCTCCGTCGGCCCGTACATATTGACTATCACCGCGTCCGTGACCGCGCGTGTCTTCGAAACGAGCTGCTGCGTGAGCACCTCGCCGCCGAAGAGGATGAGGCGGAGCCTTTTTGCCGCGGCGCGGAAGGTGTCGTTAGAAAGGAGCATCTGGAAGCGCGCAGGCGTGAACTGCACTATTTCCACGCCGTATTTCTCTATCTTCTCCGCGACCTTCCACGGGAGCATCATCTCCTCCTCGTCGCACATGACGACCTTCTTGCCCGCGGCGAAGGAGAGGAGAGTCTCGGCTATGAAGCTGTCGAAGCCAATGTTGGTCGTGCAGAGTATGGGCCCGTCGGCGCGCCCGATGAGTTCGGCGATATTCATCTGCATGTTCGCGACCGAACGGTGCAGGAGCATGACGCCCTTGGGCTTCCCGGTCGATCCGGAGGTGAAGAGGACGTTGCACAGCCCGTCGCCGCGCACGGGTACGGTCGTGAAATCGTCGTCCGTGCCGTCCTCGACGCAGACGAGCGTGCAGCCGAGGTCGGGCGGGAGCATCCCGCGGGTCTTCTCCGAACAGACGATATGTGTCATCCGCGCGGTCTCCGTCATGTGGCGGAGCCTCTGCGCGGGCAGGGATACCATGAGGGGAACGTAGCCGCAGCCGGCCTTCAGGATGCCCATCATCGCCGCGGCGAGCTCCGCGCCGCGCTCGAGAGCGAGGCCGACGGCGCTTCCGGGCAGGACGCCCGCATCGGAGAGGAGCTTTGCCGTGCGGCGGGCCATGGAGTCGAGCTCCGCGCGCGTGTAGGTGCGGTCGTGGAAGACGAGCGCCTCCGCGCCGGGGTCGAGCTCCGTCCGCTGCTCTATCTGCATGTGGATGGGCATGTTCACAAACGGCACGGCGGTGTTGTCGGGCGTGTCTATGAGGGCGATGCGGTCCGCCGCCGCGAGGGAGACGACGCTTTCAAGCGTCGCGTCTGCGTCAGATACCATGGAGCGGAGCGTCTGCGTGAAGCAGCGGCACCAGAAGCAGACCGTCTCGCGCTCAAAGAGCGAGGAGGCGTATTCCGCCGTGAAGGAGAGCCCGTCCGTGCCGTGCGCGAGCTCGAAGACGAGGTCCATCTTCGCCGTGCCCGTGGCGACGGGGCGGTAGGTCAGAGCGTTCCCTCCGAGGGAGAAGGAGTCCGCGTCGAGAGGGCGCTCGGTGAACATGACGCTGAAAAGCGGGCTCTGCGAGAGGGTGTGACGTATGCCGAGCGCGCCCGCGATGTCCTCAAGGCCTGCGTACTGGTGGTCGAGCATGCCGTTGACCGCGTCGCGCACGCCGAGCAGGTAGCCGCGTACGGTCTGCCCGGGGTCGGCATTCAGACGTACGGGGAGCGTGTTTATGAAGGGCCCGCACATGTCGCGCGTCTCGGGCAGGGTACGGCCCGCCGCGGGCGCGCCGACGATGAGGTCGCGCTGCCCGGCAAGCCGCGAGAGCAGCAGGGCGAACGCGCCGAGCGAGAGCGCGTATCGGGAGATGCCGAGCGAGCGGCAGAAGTCCTCGCATTTCGCGCTGAGCTCCGCGCCGGGCGCGAAGGAGACGGAGTCTCCCACGTAGTCGAAGGAGCGCGTGCCCTTATAGTCCGCCGGGAGCTCAAGAGGCTCCGGCAGGGAGCGCAGGGTCTCCTTCCAGTATTCGAGTCCGTCCGCGCCGGAGTGGGAACGGTACCATGCGTAATCGAGATAGCTGAGCTCCGGCGCCTCCTCGGACCTGCCGCGGCAGAGTGCGTCGAGCCTCCGCATGAGGATGGGCGTTGTCAGCCCGTCGCCTATCATGTGGTGTACGTTGACGAGCAGCGTCCATTCGCCGCCGCATTCGAGGAGCCTTGCGCGCATGAGCGGCGCTTTTGCGAGGTCGAAGGGCTCGAGGAGCCTGCGGCACTCGGCGTCGCGGTCCGCTCCGCGTATGACCTCGAGCGTGAGCTCCGCGCCGGGCATCACGCGGGCGAAAATGCCGTCGGGCTCGGTGGTGAAGGCCGTGCGGAGGAGCTTTTCGCTCTCTCCGAGCGCGCGGAAGGCCTTTTTAAGCGCTCCGACGTCGGGCTCGTGAGAGAAGGTGAACGCGCCCGGCATCATGTATGCCGTCCCGGTCGGGTCGAGCATCGACTGGACGTAGATGCCCTGCTGTATGGGCGAGAGGGGGAAGCGCTCCGCCTCCGGCGCGGGGGTGAGCCGCTCCGCCTCGGGCGCGTCTCCGAGCATCCCCGCGAGCTGCCGCGCGGTGCGGAAAACGTACATGTCGGAAATTTTCAGGCTCAGTCCGAGCCTTTCGGCGACGGCACCCGCCGTCTCCATGGCGTTGAGCGAGCTGCCGCCGCAGAGGAAGTAGTCGCTGCCCGCGTCTATGTCGTTTCTGCCGAGCACCTCGGAGAATATGGCGACGAGCTTTTTTTCGAGCTCCGTCTCGGCTCTCTGCGGGCCCGCGGATATTTCGGGCTCGGGCAGGAGCTTTTCATCGACCTTGCCGTTGGCGGTCAGCGGGATCGCGTCGACGCGCGTCATCACCGCGGGCACCATGTACCACGGAAGATACGACGCCGCGAAGGAGCGCAGCTCCGCCTCCGGGAGCACGGAGTCCGCCGTATAGTAGGCCGCGAGCGCGGTCTGACCCGCTATCTCGCGCACCGTGACGGCACATTCGCGTATCTGCGGGTGACGGCAGAGGCACTCCGCCGCCTCCTGCGGCTCGACGCGGAGGCCCCGCAGCTTTATCTGGCTGTCGGCGCGCCCGCCGAGGACGATTTCGCCGTCCTCCGTCCAGCACGCCGTGTCGCCCGTATCGTATATCCTCTCGCCGAGGATGAAGGGGCTCTCCGCGAAGCGCTCCGCGGTGAGCTCCGGGTCGTTCCTGTATCCGATGCCGACGCACGCGCCGCCTACGTAGAGCCGCCCGTAGACGCCGACGGGAAGCGGGTTGAGCCACTCGTCGAGCACGTAGAGCCGGCAGTTCTGCATGGGCTTTCCTGCGGTTATCGCCGCGGCGTCGTCAAGCAGCGCGAGGCTGACGCCGACCGTCGCCTCCGACGGACCGTACTGATTATGTATGCGCGCGTCCGTCGCGGCGCGGAGCTGGTGCAGGAGATAGGCGGGGAAGGCTTCGCCGCCGCAGACTATGCTCTCGACACGGCGGAGCGCGGCGAGGAAGCCGGGATTTTTCATGTACGCTCCCAGCCGCGAGGGAGTAGTCGATATGAAGCCCGCGCCGTAGCCGCGTATGAGCTCGGCAAGGCGCTCGGGCCGCTCGGCTTCGCCGGGCTCGGGGAAGAGCACGGTCTGCCCGTTGAGGAGCGCTGCGGCACTTTCGAGGATGAACGCATCGAAGCCGATGCTGCACAGAGAGAGCACCGCACCCTTGCCATAGACGGGCTTCATCGCGTCTGCGAGGTTGAGCAGGCTGCGCCGCGATATCTCGACGCCCTTCGGAGCGCCGGTGCTTCCCGAGGTGTAGACGACGTAGGCAAGGTCGTCCGCCCCCGCTTCTGCGGGCGGGACGGAGCCGGACACGGGAACGCCGCGTATGACGCGGAGGCTGAGTCCTGAGAGGTCGGGAAGCTCTGCGGAGTCCGTGAACAGGACGGAGGCTCCGCTCGAGGCGAGGATCTGCCGCACTCGGCCTTCGGGCAGGTCGGCCGGAATGAGCAGGAACGCGCTTCCCGCGCGCAGTATGCCGAGCATCGAAGCGAGGAGCTCCGGCCCGCGCGGGAGCATCACGGCCGCGAGGCAGGGAGAGTCCGCCGCTATCGCCGCGTGGCGCGCCTGCGCCATGCGCTCAAGCTCCGCGTAGGTCGTGCGCTTTCCCGCGTATATGACCGCCGCGCGGTCGGGATGCAGTGCCTCGATGCGCAGAAAACGGTCGTAGAGGTCTGCGTCGTAGATGACGGTGTCGGTGCCGTTGAAGGTATAGAGTACCTTCTCTCTCTCCTGCGCGCTGAGGACGGAGAGAGAGGATATGGGCATATCGGGGGCGTCGAGACCCTCCGAGAGTATGTTCATGAGGCACGAGTGCAGGGCGCTTATCTCACTGTCGGAGAAGACCTGCGTCAGATAGTCGTAGTCGACGGCGTACCTGCGGTCGTCCTCGAGGTTGTTGAGATGTATGCACAGCTGCTCCATCTGATAGCCGCAGTAGTGCCAGCGCCCGGAGAAGGAGACGGCGGCGTCGCGGCCGGTGAGCATCTGCCCGTTCTGGTAAGAGAGGACTATGTGGAAGAGGTCACCGCCCGCGCCCGCCTCCGCCGCGAGCGCACGGATGCGCTCGAAGGGGAGCCGCTGATGGCGGAGCATGTCGAGCCAGTCCTCCGTCATGTGCTCACAGCACTCCGTCATGCTCCAGCTGCCGTCGAGCCCGCTGCAGAAGGGCACGGTGCTGACGAACATACCGCTCGTGCGCCTGAACGTGTAGTCGGAGCGGTTGAAGACGGGGACTCCTATCGTGAAACGGTCCGCGCCGCCTATCCTGCGGAAGTACACCGCGAGCGCGAGGTACATCGCGGAGAAGGGGGAGACGCGGTTGCGCGTGCAGAACGTGTATATCTTGTTGTTGAGGGACTGCGGGAGCACATAGCTCATGCGCCTGCCGACACGGCTGACGGCGGCGCCGGAGACTGTCTTTATCGAGGAGGGCTCGCCCGCGCGGGCGAGAACGCCGCGCCAGTATTCCTCGTCGCGCGCATACGCGGGGGAGGCGAGGTACTTCCTCTCGTCCTCGACGTAGGCGGCGTAGTCCGGAGCCTCCTCGGCCTCTGCGGGCGCGCCGGAGAGCATGTCGAGATACATTGAGCCGATGCGGTTGCACAGCATGACCTGCGACCAGCCGTCGGAGATGATATGATGGAGCTTGACGAGGAGCCCGCCGTCCTGCTCGCCGGAGCGGAACAGGAAAAAGCGGAAGAGCGGCGCGTCGAACAGGGGCATGGCCTCGCGCGTGACGGCCTCCTCCCAGCTCCCGATGCTCTCGGGGCCGGACATGGAGAAGTCGTAGAGCGGGTAATCCTCCTCCTCATACTCCGCGTGATACTGCATGAGCGTCCCGCCCTCATCCGTTATGCGGGTGCGGAGGGAGGCGTCGGAGCGGAGCACGGCGGCGATGCTCTCACGCAGGATGCGCGGGTCGAAGCGCCCGTGTATGCGCAGAGTCGTGCCTATGACGTTGACGGAGGTCCCCGGGCAGGAGTGCTCTACCGCCCGGATATTCAGTTGGCTGCCGGAGAGCGGGAAAAGAGTCCTGTCTTGCATGGAAAGTCCCTCAGTTATCGAAGTCGGAGAATACCTTTATGCGTTCGCCGTCCGCGCTCTTTGCCGCGTAGAGCGCCTTGTCGGCGAGTGCGAAGAGCTCGGTGGAGAAGACCTTGCCGGGGTTGGCGACGTGGATTACGCCTATGCTTACGCCGATGGATATGGTGCTCCCGTCGGGCGCGGCGATGTCGAGGGCGTGCACGCCGTCGTATATCCTGCGCGCGGCGGTGAGAGCGTCGGCTTCGCCCGCGGCGCGGACCTGACAGAGGAATTCGTCGCCGCCCCAGCGGCAGACGATGTCGCCCTTGCAGACGCACTGTGTTATGACGTCGGCGCAGCGAATGAGGATATCGTCGCCGAAGAGATGGCCGTACGTGTCGTTGTAGGATTTGAATTCGTCGATGTCTATGAGGATAATGGCGTAGCGCCTGCGGTACTCCGGCTGCTCGTTCTTGGCCTCGAGCTGCTTGGAATACCACCATCTGTTCTTCACGCCGGTGAGCGCATCGGTCCGGGCGGCCTCACGCTCGGCCGCGAGGAGCTTCGCGAG
>JAZQQE010000089.1:0-8684 GCA_045628845.1 Oscillospiraceae bacterium | reverse complement strand
CATCCCCTACCTCGACGCGCTCGAGACCTACGGCACCGACAAGCCCGACCTGCGTATCGACCTCACCGCCGCCGACGCGACGGAGGTCCTCTCCGGCTGTGGCTTCGGCCCGTTCGAGGACGCGGTGATAAAGGCCGTCGTCGTCCCCGACTTCAAGGAGGCCCGCAAGTTCATCGACAAGCTCTGCGCCGACGCGGAGACCATCTCCGGCAATAAGGCGTACTGGTTCCGCATCGACGAAGGCGGCGCTGCCGTCGGCGGCATAGCGAAGTTCGTCGCCGAGCGCATCGACGCCGTCAAGGCGGCGCTCGGCCTCACGCCCGGCTGCTTCGTCGCCCTCTCCGCGGGCAAGCGCGGCGCCGCGCAGAAGACCGCGGGCGCCCTCATAAAGCTCCTCGGAGCCTCCCTGCCCGGTCACATGGACAAGGAGCGCTACGAATTCTGCTGGATAGTCGACTTCCCGATGTACGAGATTGGCGAGGAATCCGGCGAGCTCGAATTCTGCCACAATCCGTTCTCCATGCCGAAGGGCGGCAAGGAGGTCCTCGAAAAGGCCGCCAGAGGCGAGCTTGACCCGCTCACCATCATGGCCGACCAGTACGACCTCGTCTGCAACGGCGTCGAGCTCTCCTCCGGTGCCGTCCGCAACCACGACCCCGAGGTCATGGTCAAGGCCTTCGAGCTCGTGCGCCTCGGCGAAGAGGACGTCAAGGCAAAGTTCCCCGCCATGTACAACGCCTTCTGCTACGGCGCGCCCCCGCACGCCGGCATCGCCCCGGGCGTCGACAGGATGGTCATGCTGCTCGCCGGCGAGGAATCCATCCGCGAGATCATCGCTTTCCCGATGAATAAAAACGCACAGGACCTCATGATGGGCGCGCCCTCCGAGGTCATGCAGAAGCAGCTCGACGAGCTCCACATCGCCGTCAAGCTCAAATAAAACACTTTCAGGCTGACAGAAGCGCCGCGGAGTTTACCTCTCCTCGGCGCTTCTGTGCGTCTGCTATGCGCATTTCGTATAGTTAAGCGTTTGAAAAGTCGGACTTTTTTATACAATTTTTTCTTACATTTTTCGAGTTTTTATGCTAAAATAGGAATTGGAAAATCAGCGCCCGACTCGGGTCTATATGGCGGAAGGCCGCAGGTCCCGGCGGGCGATGCAGAGCGATCTTTGCATGGCTTGTGCCATGCTTTTATTTTAATTTGAAGAGGGAGATGAAGTCGTGTTCAGCGTGGGAGAGCTCATAGCCTATGGCAATACAGGCGTATGCCGTATCGAGAGCATCGAATCCGACAAGGCAGGTCAGCGCTACGTCCTGCGCCCGCTCTACCAGTCCTGCACGATAAGCCTCCCCGTCGATTCCCCCAAGGTCTTCATGCGTCCGCTCATATCGAAGGACGACGCGATGAGCCTCATCGACTCCATCCCGGGCGTTTCCGCCGAGCCCTATCACAACAAGGTCATGCGCCAGCTCACCGAGCACTACGAGTCCGCTCTGAAAAACTACACCTGCGAGAGCCTCGTCGAGCTCACGGCGTCCATATACGCCAAGAAGCTGCAGGCCGAGCGCGAGCGCCGCAAGTTCGGCGCGATCGACGAGCGCTACATGAAGCGTGCGGAGGCTCTCCTTTTCGGCGAGTTCGCCGCCGTGCTCGACATTCCGCGCGAGGCCGTCCGCGCCTTCATATCGGAGCGTCTCGGGGACAGATCCCCCTTTACGGACTGAACGCCGGAGGCAGAAAAAGCATGGAATTCGGTTGGATAAATCTTTTCGGCGCGTGCATCGTCGTTCTGATCCTGATACCGAACGTCGTCTATGCGCTGAAAACCAAAAACGACACGAGGCCGGAAAATCATCTTCCGGCCTTTTTGTCCCTCTGCGAGCAGATCGGAAGATACGCCTGCATCGTCCTGATGTGGCTTCCCCTGCTCGTCGGCAAATTCGGGTTTGGGAGCGTCTTCGGGCTGATGGCCTACGTCCTCCTCAACGGCATCCTCATCATCGCGTATTTCATCCTCTGGGCCGTGTACGCGAAAAGAGCCTCGCTCGCAGCGGGGCTCGCTCTTGCCGCCATTCCGACCGCGATATTTCTTCTGTCGGGGCTTCTGCTCCGCCACCGGCTGCTCACGGCAGCGGCCGTCCTCTTCGGCGCGGCGCATATCACGATAACGTATCTGACCCACCGGAGAAAAGACCCGCCCGCGTGATCCGCTTTTAACGCTTTTAATAAGATAAGCCCGGAGAGATCCATATCTCTCCGGGCTTTTTATATCTGCGTGCAAGGCTTACAGCTTCAGTACCGCGACGGTCTCGTCGCCGTCCGTCTCGCCGTTTTCCCTAAACCCGAACGAGGCGTAGAGCGCCTTCGCGACGGTGTTCTCCGGCTCGTAGGAGAGATAGCAGTACTCCGCGGGGCCGCAGGGAAACGTGCGTATGAAATCGAGCGCGAGCTGCATCGCCTGTCTGCCGTACCCCTCGTGCTGATACTTTTCGTCTATCATCAGACGCCAGATGCTGTAATTTCCGTAGGCGATGCGCGGCGGAGCTTCGTACGATTCGTCGACGTCGTAGCCTATCATCAGAAAGCCGACCGGCGTCTCGCCGTCGTATATCCCGAACGGGAAGGCGTGCCCTCCGCCCGTTATGGCGACGTACGCCTCGATTATGCTCTGGTCGTTTCGCGCGACGAAGTCGTCCTGGTCCTCGCGCACGCGGAGCCTGCACAGCTTCCAGACGTTTTTTCCGTTTATTTTTTCAAGGCGGACCATTTTCTTACTATTTCAGTCGAGCTTGCGCTTCATGTCGCGGAACTCCGCGAGACGCACTCTGTACGCTTCGCCGGCGGCCTCCGCGTAGGCGGACTCCGCATCGGAGCCCATCGCGCGCAGGAGCACGCGCGTCCAGTCCGGGTTGAGCGCGAGGAGCGGCCCGAGCATATACGTTCCGATGAAATTGCCGCGGCGCACGCCCTCGGCTCCCGCTCCGGGATTGACGCCTATGCCCCGCTCGAGCTTCATGAAGCCGTCAAGCCCCGGCTCGGGGTACACGTCGGAAAAGCGGCTCGTAAAGCCCGTCAGCGTCACGCCGTCGGCCTCGCCTAAGAGCAGCGAGTTTTTTCTGTGCGCCACGTCGACGACGGCGCGCATGGGGAGTATGCCGAGGCCCACGGTCTTTTCTCCGCCGTTTTCTATGGAATCTCCGAGAAGCTCGAAGGAGTTGCCCGTCATTATGAACCTGCCGCCGCGCTCTATGGCCTCCGCGAGCGCGTCACGGTACGGCCGGAGCGCTTCGAGAGCCTTCAGCTGGCCGCGCTCGGTCATAGAGCCGCAGTAGGTCAGGTCGGTGCCTGACACGAAGGCGGGCTCGTCTCCGAGGTGCGTCATGACTATCTCCGCGTCCGGCAGGCAGGCGCGCAGGTATTTAATATTCGCCGAGTCTCCGAAGAGGTTTCCGAGCTCGGGGTACAGATACTCTATCTTCATTCCGCGGCCCTCCTCAGCTTATCGGCAAGCATCGAATAGAGGCGGCGGGCGTCCGCCTCGCGGTAGAGCTCATAGAGCAGGAACACACGCCCGCACTCGCCGGGCTCGACCATCGTGCAGGCCTCGTCGAGGTCCTTCGCCGTGTGTATCTTCCCGTCGTCCACGCCCGCGAGGAGCAGGCGCAGTCTGCTGTCGAAGCGGCGCACGCCGACGGTCACGACCCGCACGACGTTTTCGCCCGCGAGCAGCTCGAAGTCCGCGTCGTACAGCCACGCGATGTTTTCCGAGCTCTCCTTCTCGTCGAACACGTCGTCGAGCATAAGGACGACCGTGTTCTTCCCCTCGGCGGCGTTCACGTAGTCGAAGGAGCGCGAGCAGGCGACGGCGTTGAGGCCCTTCGCCATTATCATGGTGAGCTTTCTCTCCCCTATCGTCTCCTCGGTGAAGCGGGAGGAGACGATGTCCACGCCGTTTAGCCCCTTCACGGCATCCGCGGGCGCGACACCGAGCTTGACGAGGGCAGCCGCGGCGGCGAGGGTATTGTACATATTATATACGGCGTTGCCGTGAAGGCGCACCTCCTGCGTTTCCGTGCCGAAGTCGATGACTCCGCGCATCGTTCCGCGGTCGGCGCTTATCATGCGCACCTCCGCCTGCGGCGAGGTGAAGCCGCATTTGGAGCATTTCGCGCGGCCTATGTGGTTGTAACGGCGGCTCTCCCACTCTATCGGCGCGCCGCACTCAGGGCAGAGCCTCACGTCCATGACGATATTGTCCCACGGCTCGCGCTCGAAGTCCTGCCTGTCGAACGAGAAATACGTACGTGGGCACTCCGGCGCTATGCGGCAGGAGATGAGGTCGTCGGCGTTGAGCAGCAGCTCCGTCCCCGCGGGGATGCCGGAGGCGAGAAAATCCGCGATGTACTCCGGGTGCGCGTTGCGGCGCATGGAGTCGCGGAAGAGATTCGTTATCAGTATAAGATCGGGGCGCAGGCCCGGGAATATGAGCCTTGCGCTCCGCTCGTCGCATTCGAGGACGGCGGCGTCATACTTCGGCTTTCCCGTCAGCGTCGACCCGTCGATGAGCGCGGAGGCTACTCCCGCGGCGATGTTCGAGCCGTAGCGGTTGGAGAGTACGCGGCAGCCCGTCGCATCGAGCGCGTCGCTGATGAGGTTGGTGACGGTGGTCTTGCCGTTCGTTCCCGTCACGGCGAGTACCTTCGCGGGCTTTTTGATGCGCGCGATGAGGTCGGGGCATAGCTTGAGTGCGATCTTGCCGGAGAGATACGTGCCCTTGCGGCCGAGGATTCGGAGCAGGAGCGTGATGATCTTTCCCGCGAAAAGTGCCAGATAAAATCTCATGTCGAGTGTTTTCCTTTCCTGCGGGCAAGGGCGGCGAGCGCCTTGTCCATCAGTCTGTATAGCCAGTCAATAAGCGCCGGGGTGAGCAGAGAGAACGTAACGAGGACGAGCACGGAGCTGAGCGTGAGAAGCTCGAGCTTGAACCAGCCGCGCATGAACAGGCAGCTGAACAGCAGAGCCGCGGCGATGACGATCAACATGAGCTTACGAAGCTTCGTCCACGGCTTGCATACCCTGAACACGACGACCACGCCCGCCACGGCGAGCAGCATCGCGCATATCGTGGAAACCTGCGCCGCGTCCATGTCGAACGCTCCGCCGAAGGCTATCACGCCGAGCAGCAGCACCACGTATGCGACGCCCGCCGGCAGGGCGCGCAGCAGGACGTTTTTCAGGAATCTGCCCGTCACGACGCCCGTGCTCGGTTCGAGCGCGAGCACGAAGCTCGGCAGACCTATCGTGAACGTGCTGACGAGGGAGAGCTGCGTCGCCTCCACGGGGTACATGAAGCCCGCGGCAAGCGATATGAGCGCCATGAGCATCGAAAAGATGTTCTTTACGAGGAAGAGCGCAGCGCTGCGCTCGATGTTGTTTATGACGCGGCGGCCCTCTCCGACGACGCTCGGCATCGCCGCGAAGTCCGAATCCATGAGCACGATGTGCGACACCTGACACGCGACGTCGCTGCCCGACGCCATCGCGACGCTGCAGTCGGCCTCCTTCAGGGCGAGCACATCGTTCACGCCGTCGCCCGTCATGGCGACGGTGTTACCCGCGGCCTTCAGTGCACGTACGAGCTTACGCTTCTGCTCCGGCGTCACGCGGCCGAATACCGTGCAGCGCAGGGCAGCGTCGTATATCTTCGCGTCCGTGTCGAGCTCGCGTGCGTCGACAAAGTTCTCCGCGCCCTCTATCCCCGCTCTCTGTGCTATGCCGGAGACGGTGCGCGCATTGTCGCCGGATATGACCTTTATCGCGACGCCCTGCTTGCGGAAGAAGTCGAACGTCGCGGGCGCGGCGGCGCGGATGCGGTTGGTGAGCGTAATGAGCGCTATCGGCAGGACGCGCGAGCCGACCGGCATCTCCGTATCGAGCGCGCCGTCGTACATGACGAGCATCAGCACGCGGCTGCCCGACTCGTAGTAGGGCTCGAGCATCTCTGAGAATTCCCCGAAGCGTTCGCCGAGCAATATTTCCGGAGCGCCTATGAGGTACGTCTCGTCGCCCTCGAACACCGTCCCCGCGAACTTCGTGCGCGACGTGAACGGGATCACGCCCGTGGCGCGGCGCATCGGCGCATCATTAAAATAGTCGGCAAGTGCCTTTTCCGTCTCATTATCGCGCCCGTGAGCGGCGGTGTGGTCCGCCATTATCATGCGCACGTCGTCCATGATGAAGCGGTCCGGACACAGCAGAGCCACGTTTTCAACGAGCATTTCAGGCTCCGTTATCGTGCCGGTCTTGTCCACACAGAGGACGTTCACCCTCGCGAGAGTCTCGATGCAGGCGAGGTCGTGCGTCAGCGTGCGCTTTTGCGCGAGACGTATGACGGACACGGCGAGTGCTATCGAGGTCAGCAGATACAGCCCCTCGGGTATCATCCCGACGAGCGCGCCGACCGTTTTGAGTATGGAATCGTTCCAGGTCATGTGCAGGTGCAGGAACTGATTGAGGAACAGCACTATGCCGACCGGGATGATGATTATACCGATTATTTTGACGAGCTTCGTCAGAGAGCTCATCATCTCCGACTGGGTCGCCTTCTGATGGCGCTTGGCTTCGAGCGTCAGCCGCGAGGCAAAGGAGTCGGCGCCGACGGCGGTCAGGCGCGCGCGGCACGTTCCGGATATGACGTAGCTGCCGGAAAGGAGCTCGGAGCCCGGAGTCTTGGGTATCTCGTCCGCCTCGCCGGTGATGAGCGATTCGTTGACCTGCACGTCGCCGGAGAGCACGACCGCGTCCGCGCATATCTGGTCACCCGCGGAGAATACGACGACGTCGTCGCGCACGAGCTGCGCGGCGGGCACCGTCACCTCCGCGCCGTCACGCACGGCGGTCGCCTTCGGTGCGGCGACGAGGGACAGCGCGTCGAGCGTCTTCTTCGAGCGGAGCTCCTGCACTATTCCGATGAGCGCGTTGACGACTATCGTCACGTAAAACAGCAGGTCGCGCAGGCCGCCCGCTATCAGCACGAGCACCGCGAGTACCGTGAACACGAGGTTGAAGTACGTCAGCACGTTGTCGCGGATTATGCGCCCGACCGACCTCGTCGGGGACTCAACGGGCGTGTTTGCCCAGCCTCCCCCAAGTCTCTCCTCGACCTGAGCGCGGCTGAGCCCCTGTTCGGCGGACGTCTCAACGCACGCAACGGCACGCCTTGCGGTATGCGCGGCGGCGGAAGCTCCGTCTTTTTTCTGACGTATTTTTTTCATTGTTTACAGTTTACCACAAAAAAAGGATTTTTCAATATGACCCGACCCGCCGCGAAACAAAAAGCAGACTTGACAAACGCTCTCCCAACCGATATTATAACCCTTGATGCCCCCGTAGCTCAGCAGGATAGAGCGTTCGCCTCCTAAGCGAAAGGCCATGCGTTCGAATCGCGTCGGGGGTGCCACAAAGACCGGAGCTTTTGCTCCGGTCTTTCCTTTTTCCCGGAGCGTGAGAACGCATGGCCGCGGCATCCCTGAGCGGTTGCCGCGAAGCGGCGAGCGAGTGGGGCCATAAGCCCGCGCACGGCGCACCGCGCCGTACGCATGCGTTCGAATCGCGTCGGGGGTGCCATATGAAAAGAGCCGGGATCTCTTTATTTACAAGGGAGCCCGGCTCTTTCGTTTTATTGTCGTTTGCCAAAAGGCAGACGTAAAAATCAGCAGGACCTTTCGATTTCTTCCAAGTGAATTGGCATAATAATCCAGATGTGTTGCCATTTACCATGGAATCAGGTCATATGATATGCTATCATTTTTCGCAGGAACGGGTCCTGATATTCTCGCATCGCACAAGCACATCATGACGCAGACCTGAATACAATATCTATATACGATCAGGATAAGTCAAGAAACAGCAAACCGTCCGAAAGGGCGCGACGCAAAGTCACGGGGACTAACGCATAAGCCATGTCAGCCCGGCTGCCGGATTTTCCGCTCCACCCAGAATCGAAAGGAGAAGAAACAATGACAAAGGCTATCAAGGGAGTGTTTGCATTTCTCTTAGTGATCTGCTTGACGATGAGCCTGTTTACATGCGCCATCGCTGCCGGTCCCGACACGGATGCGACCCCCAACTACATCACGGTGTCCAAGACGTTCACCGGTCTCGAAGTAAGCGAGATCCCCGACGGTTACGCCTTGACGCTTACAAACGGCACCGAAACATACGTGCTCAACAGCGCAAATACAGTATCCAAGAACGGCCTGACCTGGACCTGGAATGTACAGCCGGTCAAAGCAGGAGACTACGACTACGAGGAAAGTGGATCAGAAGTTGAATGCTACATCGCCCCGACCAAAGCGGAAGGCTCCGTCACCGTCGTCGAAGCCGGGACCATCATCGGCGATTTCGTCATCATCAACCGCGGAAACGAAAAGACCATCACCGCTGATATCGGTGCCGGCGATATTTTCGTCATCTCCACCACCGACAGCACGTTCGACGTTTTCTCCGACAAGACCTTCGACGACGATGAAAAGGCCGATGTTATCGCCGCGATAGCCGCAGTCGGAGCGACCTTCGGCAAAGCCGAAGCGTCCAACACCGATTTTCACACCGTGAACGCGCTCGGCAGCAGTACGGTCACCGTCCGCGGCGAGCCCGTGACCGTTGTAAACGGTGTCGTC
>JAZQQE010000088.1:0-27664 GCA_045628845.1 Oscillospiraceae bacterium | reverse complement strand
AAGCAAAACTTCTATCCCGGGTTTACTGTTTCTATGAGCAAGGACTTGCTTCGCAAGGATTTTACAAGGCTTTTTTGCCTATTTCCGTTTTCTCGCTCGACGTATCGGCATACGCCTTCGTTCGAAAACGAAAATTCCGGCTACGCCTCTCTCCTTATCTGGCTGTCCAGTTCGTGACAGCTTTTCTTGCCGGAGCAGCAAATGGAATTTGAAAAAGACCGGGACGGAAGCAGGAACTTCTGTCCCGGGCTTATAATAAAAAGAAGATCGCCGCAAATGCGGCGGTCTTCCGTATTCATGGCAGACGAGCTGCCGTAGAATCAGTTGAGATTACTTGTTGTTGTAATCTTCGATGGCTTCAGCGTAGACGGCAAGGATCTCCTGGCGGCCCATCTGGTCGAGGGTGGCCTGGTAGGTATCCCAGTTGCTCATCGGGTTGGAGCCGTCGATGAATCCGGCATAGGACTCAGCAACGTAGGTGATGATGTCAGCACGATACTTGCCGACTTCTTCGCTCTGCTCGGTGGAGAGGCGGACGCCGAGAGGCAGCGCGCCGGCTCTGTCATAGTGAGCTTCGTCGAAAGCGGTCCAGAAATCGATGGCTTCCATGGCGAAGTGTCCCTCGGGATTGAGGTACTGAGAATCCTCAACGCAGATGAGGGCTTCGACCATGCGGCTGGCACAGTAGAGGCTCATGAGGCCGGAGAGCTCGATGCCGTCGGGGTTGTTGAGAGCCCACTCGGTGTTCTGGCGGGTGCCGTCGGGAAGCTTCTCAACTACGAGACCCTCGGGGCCGTAGGAGAAGAGTTCCCAACCGTTGGGAGCGAAGCGGAAGTCGATCCACTTCATGCAGAGCTCGAGGTCGTTGTTCTTGGTAGCGAAGCAGACGTTGCCGGTGGCGGTACGGCTGCGGACGGTGCCGGCGTGAACGACCTGATCAGCGGTCTGGAGGGGCTTGCCGACGGGGACCCAGTCGCAGTTGGGATCGGTGGTCTGCTTGTTGGTGTCCTTGTAGGTCGGGCCGATGCCCTGCCAGAAGGTCTCGTTGTTGTAGGTGTGGGCGGAGAAGGCCTGACCGAAGAAGTAGCCCTGCCAGTCGGGGTTGACAAGACCCTCGGCGAAGAGGCCGCTCATGTACTCGGCGAAGAGCTTGTCGCCTTCGGAGGTGCAGCCCATAACGAGCTCGCCGTCACGGTAGAAAATCGGGGGAAGAGCGATGGTGGTGATGACGGAGATGTTCTCGAAGGAGTTGAACTGCCAGTAGTTGTTGGTCTCGATCATGGAGCTCATCCACATCGGGAACTCAACGGTGTCGATGGCGGACTTGATGGCGGAAAGAGCTTCATGGAAATCATCCCAGGTCACGAGATCAGAAGCCTTCATGCCGATCTTGTCGAGCATGTCCTGACGGACGCCCCAGCCGGTATCGTTCTTGATGGCGCCTTCCCAGAGGGACCAGCACACGGGAACGAGCTCATCTTCATAGAAGACGGACTCATAGGTGGCCTTGTCGTTGGGGTCGAGCCACTTGGACTGATAGAGGTAGTTGGGCATGCAATCCTTGTAGTCGTAGATGTTGGCAAAGTAGCCGTCTTCGACCATCTGGAGCGGGGTGCCGGGATAGTAGGCGGTGGCGTAGGTCATCATGTCAGACAGGTCGTCAGAAGCGAGAAGGACGGAGAAAGCTTCCTGACGGGAGGTGGTGGGGACGTTGATGAACTCGACGTTGACGCCGGTCTTCTCCTTGATGGCAAGGGGAAGCTCGGTATCGCCGTATTCCTTGTCGGCGGGGATGTACTGCGGGGAGTAAGTGGACCACCAGTAGGTGAGGACGGTGTCGTCATCCTCGGTCAGGGGGAGGGGCCACTCATAGGGCTCCTTGGCGATGCCGACTTCGTCGACGGCGTAGGGGCCTTCGGGAACGACGGGAGCATCGGGAGCATCCGGCGCATCGGGAGCGTCGGGCGCATTCGGAGTGCTCGGGTTCGCAGGGGCAGCGGACGGGGTATCCGGGGTCGGGTTGCCGGTGTTGGTGCCGCAGGCCGCGAAGAGGGCCAGGACGAGAACAACAGCCAGCACGAGTGCGAGGATCTTTTTCACTGCGGGAGTCTCCTTTCGTAAAATATTACAAAATTGCGTCATTATTCATGACGTATTAAGTGTATTATATATATTTTGTTAACAGAAAACAACAATTGTGTCAAAATATGGTGTGCCAGTATCGCACGGGAAATGAGAAAATGTGCCAAATATGTGCAGGATCAGGAAACATAAAAAGGACGCGGTATGATACCGCGTCCTTTTTCCTGAATCAGGGTGTACTTATTTGTTCAGATAAGCGTCGTAAGCTTCCTGATAGATGGCGAGGACGTTCTGAAGTCCGAGCTGGTTGAGAGTGCTGATGTAATCATCCCAATCGGAGAGCGGCCTGTCACCGGTGATGAACATGCCGTAGTTCTCAGCGACGTAGGTGGAGATGTCGTTGCGGTAGATGCCGAGCTCCTCGCTCTGCTCGTTGTCGAGGCGGACGCCGATGGGCAGGCAGCCGGCCTTGTCGAAGTGCTGGTTGTCGAATTCGGTCCAGTAGTCGATGGCGGCAAGCGCGGGAGCGCCGTCGGGATTGAGAAGCTGGGCGTCATAGGCGGTGAGGCCGGCCTCGACCATGCGGCTGGAGATGTAGAGGGAGACGAGAGCGGTGAGGTCCATGCCGTCGGGGTTGCTGAGAGCCCAGTCGGTGTTCCTTCTGTTGCCGTTTTCATCCTTCTCGACTATGAGGCCCTCGGGGCCGTAAGCGAAGAGCTCCCAGCCGGAGGGGCTGTAACGGTAGTCGATCCACTTCATGCAGAGCTCGAGGTCGTGATTCTTGGTAGCGAAGCAGCAGTTGCCGGTGGTGGTACGGCTGCGGATGGTGCCGGCGTGGATGATCTGATCTTCGGTGAGGAGGGGCTTGCCGACGGGTACCCAGTTGCAGTCGGGGTCGGTGCACTGGTTGTTGGCGTCGGTGATGGCGGTGGAGCCGAGGCCCTGCCAGAAGGTCTGGTTATTGAGGGTGTTGGGCATGAAGACCATGGAATAGAAGTAGGCCTGCCAGTCGGGGATGAGGATCTTATCCAGCGTGTACTGATGGAAGAGCTCAGCGAACTGCTTGTCGCCTTCGGAGGTGCAGCCGAGCACGAGCTGACCGTCGCGGATGTAGACGGGAGGCATGCCGGCGAGGATGCTGAGGTTATCAAAGGAGTGGAAGTACCAGTAGTTGTTGGTCTCGATCATCTGGGCGATCCAGAGGGGGAACTCGACGGTCTCTATCTCGCTCTGGACGAGCTTGCAGGCTTCGGTGTAGTCGTCCCAGGTGACGAGGTCTTCGGCCTTGAGGCCGACCCTGTCAAGGAAGTCCTGACGCACGCAGTAGCCGGTATCGGTGACGACGTGATCGGACCACATGACGTGGGCGACGGGGACTGCCGTATCGGTGTAGAAGACGGACTCGTAGGTGTCCTTGTCCTCGGGGTGAGCGTATTTGGCCTCATAGAGGTAGTTGGGCATGCAGTCCTTGAAATCGTAGATGTTGGCGAAGTATCCGTCCTCGATCATCTGGAGCGGAGTGCCGGGATAGTAGCGGTCGCCGAAGCACATCATGTCGCAGAGGTCATCCGAGGCAAGGAGAACGGAGTAGTTGTCCTCACGGGACGTGGAGGGGACGTTGATGTACTCGACGTTGACGCCGGTGCGCTTCTTGACCTCCACGGGAAGGTCGGTCTCTGCGTAGGACTTGTCAGCGGGGATGTACTGGGGGGAGTAGGTGCACCACCAGTAGGTAAGTACCAGGTCGTCATCTTCGGTCAGCGGGAGGGGCCAGTCGTAGGGCTCCATGGGGATGCCGAGTTCGTCGACCGCGTACGGGAGGTCGGGCGCATCGGGCGCGTCCGGAGTATCGGGCGTGTCCGGAGTGTCCGGGCCGGAAGGTGCAGCGGTCGGATTCGCGGGTGTCGGGTTGTTGGCGTTTGTGCCGCAGGCGGCAAAGAGAGCCAGCACGAAGACGACAGCCAGTACCAATGCGAGGATCTTCTTCACTTTGACATTCTCCTTTCAGTAGTTTCCGTATATGAACATAGTGTTACGGATAACTATATTATATGGAAACGTGCCCTGGTTTGCAAACGCAAAAGCCCTGTCCAAATGTGCCAATATGGCACATTATATGCCTGAATATGGAAGCAAAGAACCGCTGCCGGAAAAAGAAGAAGCACGGCGTTTCCGCCGTGCCCCTTCCCATGAAAGGAGATAATTATCCGAGGTAATCTTCGTAGGCTTCCCGATAGACCTTCAGTATCTCGCTGCGGCCCATCTGGTCGAGGGTGGCCTGATAGGCATCCCAGTCGCTCATGGGCTTGGAGCCGTCGCAGAAGCTCGCGAAGGACTCGGCAACGTAGGTGATGATATCCGCGCGGTACTTGCCGACCTCCTCGCTCTGCTCCGTCGTAAGACGGACGCCGACGGGAAGCGCGCCGGCCTTGTCGTAGTGCTCTTTGTCGAAGTTGGTCCAGTAGTCGATGGCGGCGAGAGCGACTTCACCGTCGGGGTTGAGGAGCGCCGCGTCATATACACAAAGACACGGGTCGATGAAGCGGCTCGCGGCGTAGATGCTGAAGAGGCCGGAGAGCTCGATGCCGTCGGGATTGTGCAGCGCCCACTCGGTGTTGTGGCGCACTCCGTTGGCGTCCTTCTCGACCATGAGTCCCTCGGGGCCGTATGCGAAGAGCTCCCAGCCGGAGGGCGAGTAGTGGTAGTCGACCCACTTCATCGCGAGCTCAAGGTCGTGGTTCTTGACGGAGAAGGTGCAGTTGCCTGTGCTCGTGCGGCTGCGGATGGTGCCCGCGTGTACCACCTGATCGGCGGTGACGAGGGGCTTGCCGACGGGTACCCAGTTGCAGTTAGGATCGGGGCAGTCCTGATTGGTTTTCTGGAAGGTCGTGCCGTGGCCCTGCCAGAACACCTCGTTGTTGAGGGTGTGTGCCTGGAAGGCCTGCGCGTAGAAGTAGCCCTGCCAGTCGGGGTTGACGAGCTTCTCGGCGAACATTCCGCTCAGCGTTTCGGCGAACTGCTTGTCGCCCTCGCTCGTGCAGCCCATGACGAGCTCGCCGTCGCGGAAGAATATCGGGGGGAGAGCGATGGTGGTGATAACGGAGATGTTCTCGAAGGAGTTGAACTGCCAGTAGTTGTTGGTCTCGATGATGGAGGCGATCCACATCGGGAACTCAACGGTGTCGATGGCGGACTTGACGGCGACGAGGGCTTCATGGAAATCATCCCAGGTCACGAGGTCCTCGACATTCATGCCGACCTTTTCGAGCATGTCCTGACGGACGCCCCAGCCGCTGTCGGTCATGATGGCGCCCTGCCACATGGACCAGCAGACGGGGATAAGCTCATCTTCATAGAAGACGGACTCGTAGGTGGCCTTGTCGTCGGGATTGGCATACTTGGACTCATAGAGGTAGTTGGGCATGAACTCCTTGTAGTCGTAGATGTTGGCAAAGTAGCCATCTTCGACCATCTGGAGCGGGGTGCCGGGATAGTAAGCGGTGGCGTAGGTCATCATGTCGGACAGATCATCAGAGGCAAGAAGAACGGAGAAGGCTTCCTGACGGCTGGTGGTGGGGACATTGATGTACTCAACGTTGACACCGGTGGCTTCCTGAATGGCAAGGGGCAGCTCGGTATCGCCGTATTCCTTGTCAGCGGGAATGTACTGCGGGGAGTAAGTGGACCACCAGTAGGTAAGGACGGTTTCGTCATCCTCAGTCAGGGGGAGGGGCCACTCATAGGGCTCGGTCGCGATGCCGTATTCGTCAACGGCAAAGGGGCCTTCGGGAACTACGGGAGCGTCAGGCGCATCGGGAGCGTCGGGCGCATCCGGAGTGCTCGGATTCGCGGGGGCAGCGGTCGGGGTATCCGGGGTCGGGTTGTTGGCGTTGGTGCCGCAGGCCGCGAAGAGGGCCAGGACGAGAACAACAGCCAGCACGAGTGCGAGGATCTTTTTCACTGCGAGGGTCTCCTTTCATGGATTTTACGAAAATGTTGCCTTTCGGCATGGACATTATAGACGCCGGATATGATATCCGCAATATTTATGAAATATATGGCTATGACTGTTTCGGAGTAGAATGTGCCAAAATGGCATATTGCGTGCCAAAAAGGAAAACTATGGCACATATTAGAAATGTATGCAAATATACGGGAAAGATTGGCAAAGATTTTCGGGAGAACGTACGCAGGAACACAGCACGTTTTCATGCGCGAAGTCCCGATTCAAAAGAGACTTGACGCGGCCTGGAATTCGGCCTTCGAGCTTGACAAGCGGAGCGCTTTTACATAAAATATTGAGGTCCGTAAGGGGCGCATTTCATGAAAGGAGCCGAAGGGCCGTGAGAGATTTTTACGATATGGCGACACCGCCCGAGAAGCGCGGGAAGCCGAAGTCTGACAAGTCGGTGAGCGTGTGTGCCGTCGCGCTGCTCATCGTGCTTGCGGCCGGCTTCATCATCCTCCGCCTCGCGGGGTACAAGACGAGAGTCCGGGACTTCCGCATCGACCTCAACAACAGCACGATATATGCCTATAACAACGACTGCCTGCGTGCCCGGGTGGAGGGCGACGACGTGCACGTGAGCGGGGAGCACGCCTACGACGTATATCAGTTCATGTCCGTCCGCAGCCTCGGAGCCAACGCCCTCTTTACACCGCGTCAGGGCGGCGTGATCCTCGAATACGGAGACGGGGCGGTCCTGCGTCTGTGGGAGGACAAAGACGGGAAAGGGATGCTGATACGTTTCGACTCTGCCGACGGGGATGTCTGCCGCTTCCACAGCCGGGATATGCGCCTGCGCGACCTCGTCGGAAGATTCCTCGCCCTCTCGAAAAACGCTCCGTGGGAAGAGTAACTCCCGATGACCACTTAAAAAGAGCAGCCACGGCTTTCGGGACAGCCGGATAAGGATTTTTCTTGCCGGAGCGGCAAAAAGCTATAAAAAATCCCGGGACAGAAGCAAAACTTCTATCCCGGGTTTACTGTTTTTATGAGCAAGGACTTGCTTCGCAAGGATTTTACAAGGCTTTTTTGCCTATTTCCGTTTTCTCGCTCGACGTATCGGCATACGCCTTCGTTCGAAAACGAAAATTCCGGCTACGCCTCTCTCCTTATCTGACTGTCCCGTTCTTCCGTGCCCGGTTTATTTATGCTTTTTTTATTTTGACGGTCGGGGTACGGCGCCCTGCAGGCGCTGCTGCCACCGGCCTCTCTTGTAGTAGATGAGGAACGCGATATCCGTGACGACCCACGAGATGGGGTAGGAGAGGCTGACCGTGAGCAGCGTGGGAGCGACGCTCCACGCTATCATTATCCACACGACACGGAGCAGGCAGATCCCGAGCCCGCATATCACGACGGGGATGACCGAGTCGCCCACGCCGCGCAGTACTCCGGAGAGTATCTCGATGAACGTCCACGTGAAGTATGTGGGCACTATGTAGAGCATTATCAGCCACGTCGTATCGACGACCGACTGATCGTCCGTGAATACCGGGAGCACGGGCCGACCTATCGCGAGCAGGATCGCCGAGAAGCCGAGCGTGACCGCGACGAAGAGCCACAGACTCTTCTTTGTCCCGGACTTAACGCGGTCCATGCGGTTTGCGCCGAAGTTCTGCGCGGCAAAGTTCATAACGGCGGTCCCCGCGGCGCTCGAGCACGCCCAGTAGAAGCCGTCGAGCTTGCCGGAGAGTGACCACGCGGCGACGACGGTCGTGCCGAGCAGGTTTACATAAACCTGCAAAATCATGTTCGATACGCCGTACATGGAGGATTGCAGTCCTGCGGGGATGCCTATGTGCATCATGCGGCGCAGGAGATGCCTGTCTATGCGTATCCCGCGGATAGTGATGCGGTAGGCCTCGCGGCAGCGCATGAGCTTGACGGTCGCGAGGACGGCGCTTATGACCTGCGACAGAACGGTCGCGACCGCGACGCCGACGACCTCGAGACGGAATACCACAACGAATACAAGGTCAAGCACTATGTTGGAAACACAGCTTATCAGCAGGTAGATGAAGGGACTGCGCGAATCGCCGACGGCGCGGAGTATGCCGGCCTCGATGTTGTAGAGCAGCTGGGGGATGACGCCCGCGAAGACTATGCGGAGATAAGCCGTCGCGTATGTCATGGTATCCGCGGGGGATTTGAGAAGGCGCAGGAACGCGGGCGTGAGAACGAGCCCTATCGCCGTGAGCGCGAGTCCCGCGATGAGGCAGAATGCGACGGCTGTTCCCGTGGCCTTCTGCATGGATGATTCGTCCTTTGCACCGAAGAGCTGTGCTATTATGACGGTCGAGCCGCCGGAGAGAGCGACGAAGAAGCCTATGAGCAGGTTCGTTACGTTGGCGGCGCTTCCGCCGACGGCGGCGAGCGCGACGGTGCCGACGAATTTGCCCACTATTATCGCGTCGGCGGCGTTATAAAGCTGCTGGAACAGAGTTCCCGCGGCGATCGGTAGAAAATACAGGAAGAGCTTTTTGCCTATGCTGCCCTCCGTAAGGTCCTGCTTCATGGACTTCACCTCGTCTGCATACCATAGCACAGACGGCATATATTGTAAACCCCTGCGCGCGGAAGATTTGCACGCATGCGCGCGTTGGTCTTTATTTTACGGGATCAATGTGGTATCTTAAAGAAAAAAGCGTTCGGAGGTATCGTCATGGACCCGGAAATGCTGAAAAACACACTTGAAAAAAACGGATTCGGCGTAAAAATATTCGACACCGCCGCCGAGGCGGCGGACGAGCTCGACCGCGAGCTTGACGGGACGACCGTGGGCTTCGGCGGGAGCATAACGCTCGAGCAGCTCGGCATATACGAGCGTCTTGCCGCGCACAACGAGGCGAGCTGGCACTGGCGCAGCACGGACCCCGCCGCCGCGAGGAACGCCGCGGCGAAGGCTGCCGTGTACCTCACGAGCGCCAACGCCATTTCGGAAACGGGCGAGATCATCAACATCGACGGCTCGGGCAACCGCGTCGCCTCCATGCTGTACGGGCACGAGAGAGTCATAATCGTCGCGGGAACGAACAAGATAGCGCCGGACTTCGCCTCCGCGATGGACAGAGCGCGCAACGTCGCCGCGCCGCTCAACGCCCGCAGGCTCGCGAGGAAAACGCCGTGCGCGCTCTCCGAGCCCATGCGCTGCCACGACTGCTCGAGTCCCGACAGGATATGCTGCGGTGCCGCGGTCCTCTATAAAAAGATGGGCGGCATCGGGAAGATGGATGTCTATCTCATCCGCGAACCGCTCGGCTACTGAGAGGCGAGGGAAATGAAGAACAAGGAGCTATGGCGGACTGTCAAGTTCACGCTCTTCTCCATCTCCGCAGGCGTCATCGAGATACTCGTCTTCACGCTCCTCAACGAGGTGACGCACTGGTCGTACTGGCCGAGCTATCTCATCGCGCTCATTTTGTCCATAGTATGGAACTTCACGCTCAACAGAAAGTATACGTTCAAATCCGCCGCGAACGTGCCGATAGCCATGCTCAAGGTCCTCGGCTACTACTGCATCTTCACCCCGCTTTCGACGCTGTGGGGCAATTGGGCGGCGGAGACGCTCGGCTGGAACGACTACGTCGTGACTATCATCAACATGGTAGTCAACTTCGTGACGGAGTATCTGTTCGACAGGCTCGTAGTTTTCAGAAAAAGCATCGACACCAACACCGGAAAGACCGGGGAGGAGAACTGACATGATCCTTTTGACCGGCGGCACGGGCTATATAGGCTCGCATACGGCCGTAGAGCTCCTGAACGCGGGGTATGACGCCGTCATCGCGGACGACCTCTCGAACAGCGAGGAGTCCGTCGTAGACCGCATCGCGGAGATAACGGGCAGACGGCCGGAGTTCAGGCGCATCGACGTATCCGACCGCGCCGCGCTCGGCGCCCTTTTCAGCGAATTCGATATAGACGCGGTCATCCACTTCGCGGGCTTCAAGGCTGTCGGCGAATCCGTCGCCAAGCCCGTAATGTACTATCGCAACAACCTCGACACGACGATGACCCTGCTCGAGGTCATGGCCGAGCACGGCTGCAAACGCATCGTTTTCAGCTCCTCGGCGACCGTGTACGGTGAGGAGAATCCCTCTCCCTACGTCGAGGATATGCCGGAGGGGCGCTGTACGAGCCCCTACGGGTGGACGAAATTCATGGTCGAGCGCATACTCGCAGACGCCGCCTCCGCCGACCCGGAGATGTCCGTCGTGCTCCTGCGCTACTTCAATCCTCTCGGCGCGCACGAGAGCGGGCTGATAGGCGAGAAGCCGAACGGCATCCCGAATAATCTCATGCCGTATATAACGCAGGTCGCCGCTGGGATACGCGAGAAGCTGTACGTCTTCGGGAACGACTACGACACACCCGACGGTACGGGCGTACGCGATTATATCCACGTCGTGGACCTCGCCAAGGGACACGTGAAGGCGCTGGAATATGCCTCGGAGCATGCCGGGACGGAGATAATAAACCTCGGCACGGGGAAAGGTTCGAGTGTCCTCGAGGTCGTGACGGCTTTCGAGCGGGTCAACGGAGTGAAGATACCGTACGAGATCGCACCGCGCCGCCCGGGGGACATAGATTCCTTCTACGCGGATGTCCGCAAGGCAGAGCGCGTGCTCGGCTGGCGTGCTGAAAAGACGCTTGACGACATGTGCCGCGACAGCTGGCGGTGGCAGCAGAACGCATAGAAAACGAAGCGGGAGAGCCTGCGCTCTCCTGCCTTTTCATTTTGAAAACGAACACAAAAAAGAACATAAATGCTCTTGAAAAAACTGTATATTGTGTTATAATCAGCGTACAGACACAAAAAGGGAGGTCAAACAAATGGCATTCGATATCAAAAAGACCGTTTCGGATATTGTGGATAAGATCAAGAACGATAAGTCCCTCGGTGCGGACTTCAAGAAGGACCCCGTCAAGACCATCGAGAAGCTGATCGGAATCGACCTTCCCGACGAGCAGGTCAAGCAGGTCGTTGAGCTCGTCAAGTCCAAGCTCAGCGGCGAGAATCTCGGAGATAAGCTCGGCGGCGTGGCCGATAAGATCGGCGGACTGCTGGGCAAGAAATAACAGGAGGAGAAATAAAAATGGGAAAATTCGTAGTTAAGACCACCAAGACCGGTTTCATGTTCAATCTCAAGGCTGCCAACGGCGAAGTCATCGCCACCAGCGAGATCTATTCTTCCGAGGCTGCCTGCCTCAACGGCGTCGAGAGCGTCCGCAAGAACTCCACCGAAGCCAAGCTCGAAGACCAGACCGTCGCCGGCTACGAAGCCGTCACCAACCCCAAGTTCGAAGTTTACACCGATAAGGCCGGCGAGTTCCGCTTCCGCCTGAAGGCCCGCAACGGCGAGATCATCGCTGTCGGCGAGGGCTACAAGGCTAAGGCCTCCTGCCTCAACGGCATCGACTCTATCCGCAGGAACGCCCCCGAGGCTCCTGTCGTCAAGGAAGAGCAGAAATAACTTACTTAAAAGAAAAGATACCGGCATACGTCGTATGCCGGTATCTTTTTATTTTGTGATCTTTCCATCGAGTACCGTAAGCCGCTCTTTCAGCTTCAGCGCCCGGAAGAGGAGCTCGCGCAGCAGATCGAGCGCCGAGCAGACGGCGAATATCGTGAGCGCGCAGCCGAGTACCGCGAGCGCGCACAGCGGAGCGGGAAGCTCCGCGAGGGAGACGAAGCGGTTTTCGAGCAGGTACATCCAGACGAGCGGATGCGTGTGTATCAGATATACGCTGAACGCAGTCGGCGCGAGGAAGGATATCGCGCGCCCCGCACCGTCACCGATGCGCAGGGAGGCGAAGAAGCCGAGCAGGCATATTGCCGCGGCCAGTACGGTCGGCGAGGTGTAGCTGTAAAGGAAGCCCGGGTCGAAGCGCGATATGCCGAGCGCCTCGCCTGCGAGCTTGACCGCAAGCGTTGCGAGCGTGAATAGGACAAAGAGGGCGAGCGCCTTCACGCCGCGCAGCTTTTCGAGCAGCTCGTATTTGCGCGCGTAGGCTCCGAACAGATAGAGGACGGCGAGCCAAACGGGCGTGTAGCCCGAGGCGGCGCCGAAGAGGTCCGTCCTCGCCGCGAGCGGGAGAATGGTGAAGATGACCGCGAGCGCCGCGAGCAGGAAAGTCATCAGCCTGCGCGGAAGGTTCTCGACCGCGCTGTCGAGAAACGGCATGAGGAAGAAAACGCAGAAGTACGAGGTGAAGTACCAGTACTGCTTCATCGTCACGGGGAGTACTGCGCGCACGTACTGACGGATACCGACGAGCTCCGGCGCGATGACGAGCGTGACCGTAGTAATTATGAGCGTCCAGAATACGACGCGGAGCCAAAGCAGCGCGATGCCGGATATCCTGAACTTCCTGCCCGTCCCCACGTAGCCGGAAATGAGCGCGTAGCAGTCGACGGCGCAGAACGCGGCCGCCTCGAGCAGCCAGCACAGCCCGTGCCGCCACGAGAGCGCGCCCGACGCCGCGAGCACGCCGCCCTGACCGAGCACGTGCAGTACGGCGACCATGAGCATCGACACCATGCGGAGCAGGTCGATGCCGTGATTGCGTTTCAATGCCTCACGCTCCTTTCTTCATTCGAAAAACGCCGCGCTCGCGGGGAAGGCTTCGCGCATCCTGTCCTCGCCGATGAGCTCGAACCCGTCGTAGGTAAAGCGCGGAACGGTTATGCAGGTGAGGAAGGTGCCCTCGGAGCCGCCGGCACGATGCCTCGCGGCAAAGATGACACCTGACTTTATGTAAACTAAGGGCTCGCATCCGGGCTCTGTCCCGAGCATCGTTACGGTCAGAGCGCCGCCGGGAGAAAACTGCCACACCTCGAGCGGAGCTCCGTGGTTGAAGGACCAGTACTCGTCGCAGTCGATGCGGTGGAACTGCGTCGCCTCGCCGGGCGCGACGTAATAGTATATCGAGCCGGAGGCGGGGCGCCCCTCGCCCTCGTGGACGTAGTGCCGCTCGGCGAACGCTCCGTTTTCTATATGCTTTTCCATCGAGAAACGGCTCATGAGCTCTTCTGCTGTCATCGCGGCACTTCCTTTCAGTTCCATTATACACGAAAAGCACCGCCGAAGCGGTGCTTTTTCGCATTTTTTTCAAATTATTTGGCTTTCTTCGTTCCGGCAATGAGCTTATACACGAGAGCCGCAAGGACGCCGCCGACCAGAGGAGCAACGATGAAGACCCAGAGGTTGGTGAGCGCGTCGCCGCCGGCGAAGAGGGCGGGACCGAAGCTGCGGGCGGGGTTGACGGAGGTGCCGGTGAAGTGGATGCCGAAGATGTGCACGAGGGTCAGCGTGAGGCCGATGACGATACCGGCGACGCCGCTGTTCTCGACCTTGGAGGTCACGCCGAGGATGGCGATGACGAACACGAAGGTGAGGGCGACCTCAATGAAGAAGGAGATGCCGATCTGGCCGTTGAAGAGGCCGTTGGCACCGAAGCCGCAGTCCCAGCCGGCGAAGCAGCCGAGCAGGGCGGCACCGGCGGTCGCGCCGGCGAACTGGGCGATTATGTAGCCGATGAAGTCCTTGAAGGACATCCTGCCGCTGACGAGCATCGCGATGGAGACGGCGGGGTTGATGTGGCAGCCGGAGACGTTGCCGATGGAGTACGCCATGGCGACGATGACGAGGCCGAAGGCAAGGGCGGTGAGCAGGTACGCGACGTTGGGGTCATCGGTAGCGCAGCCGACGACGGCAGCGGTACCGCAGGCGAAGAGAACGAGGACGAGGGTGCCGATGAACTCTGCGAGATACTTCTTGAAAGAACTCATTTGTTTTACCTCCCGAAATTGATGGGCGGGCAGGGGTGCTGCCCGCCTTTTTATGGCGGAAGCGGTGGGATTCGAACCCACGGTACGTTGCCGTACACCTGATTTCGAGTCAGGCCCGTTATGACCGCTTCGATACGCTTCCGTGCAATTTTACGGCGTGGTGCGCCGCTCATAACAAGATACACTAACTTGACCGTTTTGTCAATCAAAACTCGCCCCGCGCGGCGGGCCCGCAAGGCATCCGGAGCGTCGAAATATCAAATTTTCCGTTGTAATATGTTTTTAAATAAAGTATACTTTAATAATCAAGAGTCCATACAGAATGGAGGCGCTCGGTTGGCACAGGAAAACGCGATAAGCCTTGAGGGTATCTGCAAGAGCTTCGGTACGACGAAGGCCAACGACAACATCTCTCTGCAGGTACGCAGGGGCGAGATCCTTGCTCTTCTCGGCGAAAACGGCAGCGGAAAGACGACGCTGATGAACATCCTTTCCGGCATATACTATCCCGATGCGGGCCGCATCACGGTCAACGGCAGAGAGGTGGCGATACGCTCCCCGAAGGAGGCGTTCGACCTCGGCATCGGCATGATACACCAGCACTACAAGCTCGTCGAGGTGCTGACTGCCGCGGAGAACATCACCCTCGGACTCAAGGGCAGCTTCACGGTCAAGCGCCGCGAGCTCGTCCGCGAGATAAGGGAGCTGACGGAGAAGTACGGCTTCGATCTCGACCCGACGAAGAAGATATACGATATGTCCGTCTCCGAGAAGCAGACCGTCGAGATAATCAAGGTGCTGTACAGAGGCGCGGACATACTCATCCTCGATGAGCCGACCGCCGTCCTCACCCCACAGGAGACGGAAAAGCTCTTCAAGATCCTGCGCAATATGCGCGACGACGGCAAGGCGGTCGTCATCATCACACACAAGCTCAACGAGGTCATGAGCGTCTCCGACAGAGTGTCGATACTCCGCAAGGGCGTCTCGATAGCGACGGTGAACACGTCCGAGACCGACGCGCAGACTCTGACGGACCTCATGGTAGGCCGCAAGGTAAGCCTCGAGATAGAGCGCCCGGAGGTCGGCTTCGAGCGTAAGGATTTCCTCAAGGTGGTAGACCTGACCTGCCTCGGCACGGAGGGCCACAAGGCGCTTGACGCCGTGAGCTTCTCGCTCCGTTCGGGCGAGATAATGGGCGTCGCGGGCATCGCGGGAAGCGGTCAGCGCGAGCTCTGCGAGGCGATAGCGGGCCTGTACCCGGTGCAGGGCGGTGCGATACTCTGCAAGAGCGAGAACTCCGCGGGCGAGGTGCTCGAAAACATAGTCGGCATGACGCCGACGGAGATAATCAAAAAGGGCGTTGCGATGGCATTCGTCCCGGAGGACAGGCTCGGCATGGGCCTCGTCGCCTCCATGGACATGGTCGACAACATGATGCTCAAATCCTACGGGCGCGGCAAGGGGATGTTCGTCGACAGGAAGACCCCGCGCGCTATGGCGGAGGAGATAAAGGATTCCCTCGAGGTCGTCACTCCGGGCGTGACGACGCCGGTGCGCAGGCTCTCCGGCGGCAACGTGCAGAAGGTGCTCGTCGGGCGCGAGATAGCCTCCGCGCCGAACGTGCTCATAGTCGCGTACCCGGTCAGAGGCCTCGACATCAACTCGTCGTATACGATATACAACCTGCTCAACGAGCAGAAGAGCAAGGGCGTCGCGGTGATGTTCATCGGCGAGGACCTTGACGTGCTCATGGAGCTGTGCGACAGGATAATGGTCCTATGCGGAGGGCACGTAGCCGGTATCGTCGACCCGCGCACGGTCACGAAGGACGAGATCGGACTCATGATGGCAGGCGAGAGGAGGGACGAGAACGGTGGATAAAGCAAGAACGCGCCGCGAGGCCGCGGAGCCCCTCGTACGACTCACCGCGAGGACGGACGTTCCCGTCGGCATAGCGTGGGTAATAAGGATACTTGCGATAATCGTCGCTCTCATCGTCGGAGGGTTAGTGATACTCTCCCTCGGACACGATCCGTTTGCCGTATACGGCGATATGCTGCGCGGCTCTCTGGCAACGAAAACTGCCCGGGTAGAGACCGTGAAGATCGCCATCCCGCTGCTCGGCGCGGCACTGGCGATAACCCCTGCGTTCAAAATGAAATTCTGGAACATCGGCGCCGAGGGCCAGATAATGGCGGGCGCCATCGCAGCCACCTATTTCGCGCTCTTCTGGTATGATAAGCTGCCGAGGCCGCTTCTGCTCGTCGTGATGCTCGTGGCGGGCGCCATCGCCGGCGGCATATGGGGCCTCATCCCCGCCATATTCAAGGCGAAGTGGGGCGTCAACGAGACGCTGTTCACCCTGATGTTCAACTACATCATCCTCGGCTTCGAGAAGTACCTGCAGCACGGCCCGTGGATAAAGGAGGGCACGACCTTCCCGACGATAGCGATGTTCAATCCCGCCGCGAGGCTTCCGAAGGTGCTCGGGGTCAATATAGGCTGGATAATCGTGCTCGTGCTGACGGTGATGATGTTCTTCTATCTGAAATACACCAAGCAGGGCTACGAGATAAGCGTCGTGGGCGAAAGCGTACGCACGGCGCAGTACGCGGGCATGAGCGTCAAGAAGGTCATCATCCGCACGATGATAATCTCCGGCGTCATCTCCGGCATAGTCGGCTTCCTGATAGTTTCGGGCGCGGACTACACGCTCAATGAATCCACGGCGGGCGGCGTCGGCTTCACGGCGATATCGGTCGCGTGGCTGGCAAGGCTCAATCCGTTCGTAATGGTGTTCATTTCGGCGTTCCTTGCGATACTCTCCAAGGGCTCGAACACCATCCAGACGGACTTCAAGATCCCCGCCTCCGCTGCGGAGGTGCTGACGGGCATCATACTCCTGTGCATGCTCGGCGGCGAATTCTTCGTCAACTACCGTCTCATTTTCCGGAGCAAAAAGCCCGCTGCGGCCGTAAAGGAGGATGAAGCATGAACGGAATAGTCGATACGATCATCAAATTCCTCTGTGCGGCGGTGCTTGCGGGAACGCCGTTCCTGTTCGGCACGGTCGGCGAGATAATCACCGAGCGTAGCGGCAACCTCAACCTCGGCGTCGAAGGCATGATGTACATGGGCGGCGTTGCGGGCATCGCGGGCGCATACATATACGAGCAGGTGTCCGTAAATCCGATAGGCTGGGTAGCGGCGATAATTGCCGTGCTCTCGGCCTTTCTCGTCGCCGCGTTCGGGGCTCTCATTTACAGCTTCCTCACAGTCACGCTCCGCGCCAATCAGAACGTCACCGGTCTTGCCCTGTCCATCTTCGGCACGGGCTTCGGCAACTTCTTCGGCGAAGTGCTCGGCAACAAGGCGGGCGGCTTCGTAGTCGTCACGAACCAGACGAAGGAGGCTTTCAGCGTCGGCATACCCGGCCTGAGCAATATCCCCGTCGTCGGTAAGCTCCTCTTCTCGTATAACTTCGTCGTTTACCTCGGCATACTCATAGCCATACTTGCCGCGATATACTTCTCCAGGACGAGGAGCGGACTCAACCTCCGCGCCATCGGCGAGAGCCCTGCCACGGCGGACGCCGCGGGCATCAACGTGACGCGCATGAAGTATCTTGCGACGTGCATAGGCGGCGGTATCTGCGGCATAGGCGGCATGTATATCGTCATGGTGACGTGCTCCGGCGTGTGGGTGCACGACTGCGTAAACGGCTACGGCTGGATAGCGGTCGCCCTCGTCATATTCGCAACGTGGAGTCCCGGCCGCGCGCTGCTCGGCTCGTTCGTGTTCGGCGGCCTCTCCATCCTCCGCTACTACCTGCACCTCGGCCTCAATAACGCGCAGTCGCAGCTCTACGACATCGTTCCGTACCTCGCGACGGTCATCGTACTCATCGTGACAGGCATCCGCCAGTCCAAGGAGCACGCGCAGCCCGCCTCCTGCGGCCTCAACTATTTCCGCGAGGAGCGGTGAGCCATGGTCACGTCAATGGTCACGAAAAGTCAGGTGGAGCGCTGGAAGCGGCTCTTTGATGAAAAGGGCCTGCAGCTTCGCCCGAACAGGATAAGCGGAGCAGAGCTCGACGAATACTTCCGCGGGAAGTACGCTCCGCAGACAGCAGAGGACGAGAATTTCCGGCAGACGGTCTCGCTCAGCGCCATGGAACGCTACGGAGCGGACGCGGGCGCGCATATCGCCGTGTATTCGGTCGACGGCGTGACCGTCGGCATAGACCTCGATTCCGGCTTCATCCACGTTGAGTGCGAGGATGTCGGAAAGTGCGTGCCTATCTACGACGATCTCTTCGTCACGAGGGGCCTCGACGCAGACGATCTGCAGAACTTCGCGATAGTCGGCCAGTATCTCGAGCTGACGGAAAAATAACAAGGAAAGCCCGCCGGAGGATATCCCTCCGGCGGGCTTTTTGGCTTTTTCAAATGGTATACCAGTTGATAGAGAGAACGACGAACACTGCTATGAGGAGGACGAAGGCGATGCCGAGAATGATAAAGAGCTTTTTAGCGGACATGGGCTTCGGGGGATGGTCCTTGGCTCTCTGGAGCACTCTGTTGCGCATGGCCTGCTCCTGCAGCTTTATAGCCTCGTAATCTACTCCGCTTGCCATATACAACACCTCCCGGTCTTGATCAGAAGAGTCTGTTTCACATCTTCACGATATATTATATCACGTCATGGGCGGATCTACAAGTAAAATATACATAATATGTAAATAGCCCGCACGGACGTTGCTTCCGTGCGGGCTTATTTTACTGTTCGTCAGGGATGAAATAGACCTTCCCGTCGTCATCGAGCATGACGCGGGCGAGGGAGTGGACGTTGTAGCCCGCCTCGCGGAGCTTCCTGCCGCCCTCCTGAAACGCCTTTTCAACGGCGATGCCTATGCCTACGACGGTCGCGCCCGCCTGATTTACGATGCGGATGAGCCCGTCCGTCGCGGAGCCCGTGGCGAGAAAATCGTCCACGATGAGGACACGGTCGTCGGGGAAGATATAGTTCCTATCGACGACGATGTCGTTGACGTTGCCGTGCGTGTAGCTGGTCACGTCCGCGTGAAGGAGGTCGGAGCTTATGTTGGAGGTGCGGGACTTCTTTGCGAAGACCATCGGAAGCCCGAGATTCTGCGCCGCGGCGAGCGCGAGCGCGATGCCGCTCGCCTCCACCGTGAGGACGAGGGTGGGCTTCACGTCCTCGAAGAGACGCCTGAACTCAATGCCTATCTCGTGATAGAGCTGATAGTCGAGCCTGTGATTGAGAAAACAATCGACCTTGATGATCCCGCCGGGGCGCGTTTCGCCGCGCTCGAGTATCATATCTTCAAGCAGCTTCATGGCAAAAACTCACTCCTCTATCCGGCTGACCGATTCCTCGAACCAGCGGAAATTCTGTATCTGCATCAGTGAGGGGACTGTGTGCGGCTCTATGCGGAGATCGCCCTTGTCGTCGTAGATGGGGCCCTCAAAGGGATTGTAGCGCCCCTCGCGCACGAGGTCGCGGAAGATGTGGACGAGCCTGCGGCTGCTCTCACCGATGACCTCGTCGTTCGTGAAGAGGTCCATGATGCCGGTGGAGATGCCCCAGCCGAAGTGGATGGGGTTTCCGCCTATGTGCCCGCTGTCGAGCAGGTTCGTGCGGCCCTCGATGGCGTCGCTGATGACCTTGTCATAGAAGGGCTCCCAGTCGAGCGTCGCCGCGCCGAGGCTTTCGAGCGGCGCACCGCTCGTCCTGCTGAGCTTGTATATCTGCGCGTAGACCTCGGGGAAGGCCTTGTTCTCCATGCGGTTTTCCGGCGAGTGGCGGCAGAAGGCGACGTCCGCGCCGTTTTCGGCAAAGAGCTTGCAGGCAACGTCGTGATCCTTGAATTTGTTGACGCCGGTCAGAACGTATTGCAGGACCTTCGCGCGGGGATTTATGAGCTTCGCGCCGAGGGCGAAGGCGTCTATCTCATACACGGGCGAGAAACCGTATATGGCGGTGTCCATGTATCCGAGGATGCCGGTCTCGCTCTGCGAGGCGGCGAGTATGCCGCAGAGGAACGTGGTGTCGTACATGCGGCAGAAATACGTGTTGAGGTCCTTCCCGAGGCTCGGCATATCACAGTTCATGACTATCATGTCGGGGTTTTCCAGCGAGATGCGAAGCGCCGCGTCGGACTGCGTCGGGCAGGTGCAGAAGAGAATGGCGGGATGCTGGTCGGCTATCGCCTTCAGGTCGCCGTAGGCGCCGTCTGGCCCGTCGCCGATGTTGTAGTGCTTCGTGAGCTTGATGACGCTGCCGTACCTGCGCTCTATCCTCTCTATCGCGTCGGAATGCCATCCGGTCCACACGTGGGTGTCGGGGGTCTTGTCGAACGCGAAGGCGACGTGGAGCCTGCCGCGCGGCTTGAGACGGCGGGACTCGCCGGCGGATACTATGTCCGTGACCTCGACGGTGTCCGTCGAGCGCTGACCGCTGAACAGCAGGAGCTGCGGGGTCATGTTGCGGATGTTCTTTTTGAGCTCCTTGGCGCTCACGCCGTAGGGGTAGCCGAATACCTGATTGTAGACCATCAGGGCGTCGCCGCTCGTGATGCCCTTGACGTCGGGATTGACGCTCCTGTACGCGGCGCGGAAGCTCCTGTGCACATGGTTTATGACCTCACCGACGGAGTCCTTTATCTCGGGATGCTCGGCGAGGTAGTTCTCCGTGAGCTCGACGAGCTTCGTGAACATGCCCTTGTAGGAGAACCAGAGATTATCGAAGAACTGGCGCTTGTCGAAATCGAGGAATTCGTAGTAGATGGAGATGTCGCGGCTGCTCTCGTCGCGTTCCGGGATGAGGCGGATGACGTTGCCGTAGATGGAGGCGGCGCCGACGTAGTTCATCGTCGAGACGCGCTTGTTGCCCTCCTGAACGTAGTATCTGTTGAGATACTCGTAGACGAGGATGGGCTCGCGTATGCCCTCCTCGAGCTGGCTCATGTAGAGCTTCTGCCACTTGATGGCGAATTCGGTGTCGTCGGCAAAGAGAGGCATCCAGTTGCCTGCAAAGGAATTCGAGCGCATGGCCGTCCTCGTGCCGATGATGCGGCGCAGAGGGATCTCGTGCAGCCCGAGGTTTATTTCGCCCATTATCTCGACGCCGTGCAGCCTGTCCTCCAATACGGGCAGATAGCCGTGCGCCTCGTCGCCGCTGTGCTCCGACAGATACTTTTTTGCAAGCTTTCGCGCGCTCTGATATGCACTTCTTCCATCGGTCTCGGCCATTCGTGACGCCTCCCGGAAAGTTTTTTATTTATTTTACCATCCGGGGATGAATATATCAATATTCATGATAAAAGACCAAGCCCCGGAGCCTTGCGGCTCCGGGGCGAAGCGTGTCGGGAGTTAGCCTCTGATGATGTTGATGCCGGGGATGATGTAGGAGAAGGAGGGAGCGGAGACGGCTTCGCTCTCATGGAAGTATTCGCCCTCGGGAATGTTGAGGTCCTCGGCGCCTGCGGTGATGGAGGTACCGGTGAGAGGACCGTCGAAGATGTGGCACTCGCCGCTGAGGATCTTCGCGGTGGCGGCGTCAATGGCTTCCTTGGTGCCCTCGGCGATGATGTCCTCGTTCAGCGGGCTGAGGTAGACGGCCTGCTCGGAGAGACCCTGGCACCAGTCGGTGCTGATCTTCTCGCCCTTGACCATGCAGTTGACGGCATACTCAAGGTAGATGCTCCAATCGGCGCGGGAGGATACGAGGGAAGCGTTGGGAGCAGCGGGGATCATGTCGGAGTTGTAGCCGCACTGCCAAACGTTGTTGGCGGCAGCGGTGGTGGCGGGAGCGGTGGAGTCGCAGTGCTGGCCGAGAACGTCGCAGCCGCCGTCGATGAGGGCCTGGGCGACCTGGGATTCAACGGTGGGGTTGTTCCACTCGTTGGTATACATGACGTCCATCGTAACGTCGGGATTGACGCTCTTGGCGCCGAGATAGAAGGCGGTGTAGCCGGAGACGACTTCGGCAAGCTCCATGGCGGCGACGTAGCCGAGCTTGTTGGTCTGGGTCTTCAGACCGGCGGCGATGCCGGCGAGGTAACGGGCTTCATAGGCGGAGACGAAGTAGTTGTGGACGTTGGGCAGTCCGCAGAGGGAAGCCTGATAGCCGGTGGCATGGCAGAACTCGATGTTGGGGTAATCGGTGGCAACGTTGATGACGTAATCCTCGAAACCGAAGCTGGTGGCGAAGATGATGTTGCAGCCGGCCTCAACGAGCTCGCGGAGCGCGGTCTCGCACTCGGAACCCTCGGGGATGTTGTACTTGTTGACGATCTGATCCTCGCGGAGACCGAGGTCGGCGATCATCTTCTGGGTGCCGAGGTCGTGGTTGTAGGTGTAGCCCATGTCGGAGGGGTCGGATACGTGGACGAAGCCGATCTTGATGTTTTCAAGGGTGAGGGCTTCGTTTGCGGGGGCTTCGGGGGTCTTGGGGGTCGAGGCGCACGCGACCAGGCAGAACACCATGACCACGGCGATGAGAAGCGCTATAAACTTCTTCATACTGATTGCTCCTTTTTTTGTTTGTATAAAATAGTAAATGCGGACTCGCACCGCATTTGTTGACATCGCTATGTTACACCTAAACGGATGGTTTTGCAAAGGTTTTCGGAGAAGAAAAGCAATTTTGTATATTTTGCATATCCCCTGTCGGAAACGGGGCGGGAGGCGTCCCTCCGGAAAAATGCGCTTGACGGAGAGCGGGAAAAAGAGGATAATAAAATAGTATCGATATACGTTCCTTCGGAGGCCTGCGATGAAGTTTTCGGAAATGCCGCACGAACGCCCGGACCTGCGCGCTCTGTCGGCCGCACTGCGCGAAAGCGCGGCGAAGCTGAAGCGGGCGGACGGGTTCGGAGCGGCCGAGGCCGTCATGCTCTCGGCAGACGAAGCGGTGCGCCGGTTCGACACGGCGTACGCCGCCGCGTTCATCCGTTTCAACGCTGACACGGAGGACGAAGCCTGCCGCGCGGACTTCCGTAGCTTCGCGGCCGCCGCACCGAAAGCCGAGCTCGCGGAGAAAAAATGGCTCGCCGCGCTCGGAAAAAGTGAATTCAGCGCCGGATTCAAGGCAAAATACGGAAAAGACTTCTTCGATGCCGCGCCGGAGCTTCCGCCCGCGGCGCAAAGGCGCGAGGCGGCGCTCGTCGGCAGATACGAGGATATCCTCGGCGCTGCGCGCGTAACCCTCTGCGGCGGGGAAGTGACGCTAACGGAGGCCGCCGCGCTCATGAAGGCGCCCGACCCGGAGCGCAGATATGCCGCTTGGGAGGCTGTCGCAGGTTACTTCGGCTCCCATGCCGGCGAGCTCGACGGTATTTTCGAACGCCTCGTCCGTATACGCGCACGCTCAGCCGGGGAAGGCGGCTATGCCGCGATGCGGTGCCGCGCTCTCGGCAGGGATATGAGCGGGGACGACCTGTTCCGCAAGGCCGTACTCAGCTCGGCAGTACCTCTCGCGGACGGTATTTTCAGAGCCTTTGCCAAGCGCACGGGCCTTCGTTACCCGCTCTCTCCGATGGACGCGAAGCTCGCCTGCGCGTTTCCGCGGCCTGCCTGCACGGCGCGTGAGCTGCCCGGGGTCGCCGCGCGAATTCTCCGGGAGATGTCTCCGCAGACCGCGGAGCTTGCTGACGCCCTCTTCGGCGGCGGTTACGCCGACACGGAGCACCGCCCCGGCAAGTCCGGTGATACCTTCTGCATAGCCCTGCCGGACAGCGGGATGCCGTTCGTGCTCGCGGACCTTACGGGAACGGGGGACGACGTGCAGACGCTTTTCCACGAGCTCGGACACGCGTTCGCCGTATATTCCGCCCGCGGGATAGTCCCCGCGAGGCTCCGTATCCCGTCTCCCGCCGCGTGCGAGACCTTCGCCGTGTGCATGGAGTTTTTCATGCGCCCGTACGCGGAGCGCATATTCGGCGGCGACGCGGAGAAATTCAGACACGCGCATCTTGCGCAGACGGTGTGCGCCATACCCGCAGAGGCGATGGCGGACAGGTTCCAGCGCGAGGTATACGCAGACCCGTCGATGACGCCGCGTGAGCGCTGCGGGCTATGGCTCGCCCTCTCGGAGCAGTACGCTCCATGGCTCGACCTGAGCGCAGCGCCGCCGTTTTTCGCCTCGGGACGCGGATGGCAGACCGTGGCGCATATATACGGGGAACCGTTCTATTATCTTGAATACGCACTCGCGCGAGGCACCGCGCTGCAGCTCTCCGACGGGGAGCACGGCGGGCCCGAAGCGTGGGAGGCGTACCTCCGCGCAGCCGGCGCGGGCGGTACGCAGAGCTATACACAGCTTCTCGGCACGGCAGGGCTCGGCTCGCCGTACGACGCGGAGTCTTTCCGGACGGCGCTCAGCGCCGCGGAGAGAGCACTGCGGGAAGCAGGCCGGCTCGAATGAGCCGAAGGAGAAGACCATGAAAAACGAAATGTCAGACCTGGCACTCGGTCTTACGGGCGAATATGACTACAAGGGACCCTACCTCCGCGTCTCCGGAGAAGGGGACACCGTGCTCCGCACGCGCATAGCCTGCGGCGCGTTCACGGCGCTGATAACCGCGGCGTACGTCGTCGGCGGGCTCAGCGGCGCGATCGGAAAGGGCCGCATATACGTTATGATCCCGTATATCGCGCTTGCGATACCGGTCGTTTTCCTCATCGCGTCGCTCGTCTATGCGATACCGTTCGCGAAGAAAATGACCCCCTTGCAGTACAAACGCGGCTTCCGCCGCATGTTCGTCTCGTCGTGGTTCGCGCTCGGCCTCTCGATACTCAGCGAGATACTCGAGATACTGTTCACGGCGATAGTGTGCCCAAAGGAGGAGCGCGGCGGCGAGCTCGTGCTGATAGGCTGTCTCGCCATCATGGCCGTACTCGTGACGGTGTTCCTGTCGTTCCAGAAGAGGATACCGCTCTTGAGCACGGAATTGGAGGAGAAAAAAGATGAGACTTGACAAGTACCTGAAGGTCTCGCGGCTCATAAAGCGCCGCACGGTCGCAAACGAAGCGTGCGACGCGGGCTGCGTCAGCGTCAACGGCAGGCAGGCGAGAGCGTCGCTCGAGGTAAAGCCCGGCGATGTCATCGAGCTCACTCTCGGCAGCCGCACGACGAAGGTGGAGGTGGTGTCCGTCGCGGAAAACGCGAAGAAGGACGAGGCCCCCGCCATGTATAAGGAACTTTGACTCTTCAATATATCAGGGAGGTAACAGTATGGCGTACGTGTTAAAACCAATTTCTCCGCGCGTGGCGGCGATGAGAAAGAAGTACAGAGAGACGAAGCCCGAGCTCTGCATCGCCCGCTATAAGCTCATCACCGAGTATTATACCGACCCGGAAAACTCCAAGCAGACGGGCATACTCCGCCGCGCCAAGTGCCTGCGGCACATCCTCACGAACATCCCCATCCGCATAGACGACGGCGAGGTCATAGTCGGCGCGCAGTCGTCGAAGTACCGCGCCGCGGCGCTCTATCCGGAAAACAGCGTCAACTGGCTCAAGGAAGAGCTCGAAAGCCGCTACATATCCACCCGTGAGATAGACCCGTACATAATCTCCGAGGAGGACCGCGAGTACGTCCTGAACACGATAGGCTACTGGCAGCATGAGTGCATGTCCGCCAAGACCGACGCGACCATGCCGGACGGCTTTTTAGCCCACACGAAAAACGGCATCAGCATGTTCGGCCCGAGCGACAATACCCCGAGCCCCGTGGGACACTTCTGCGCGGGCTACAAGGTCGCCATGAAAAAGGGCTTCGGCGCCATCCGCGAGGAAGCTCTCGAAAAGATGAAGGCGCTCGAGGATAACGGCATCTACGGCACCTCCGTGACTCAGTATAACTTCTACCGCGCCGTCAGCATCGTGTGCGAGGGCATCATCACGCTCACGAAGCGCTACGCCGCGCTCGCCGCCGAAAAGGCCGCCGCCGAGAAGGACCCCGCCCGCAAGGCGGAGCTCGAAATGATGGCGGAGGGCCTCAGCTGGTGCGTCGAGAAGCCGTGCCGCACGTTCTACGAGGCGGCGCAGACGATGTTCATGTACCAGACGGCGATGTGCCTCGATGCCTGCATGCATGGCATCAGCTTCGGCCGTGTAGACCAGTACCTCGGCGAATATTACGACGCCGATATCGCCGCCGGCCGCATCACCCCCGAGTACGCGCAGGAGATAATGGACCTGCTGTACCTCAAGGTCGCCGAGATGAACAAGCCCTGGAGCTACGGCGCGACGCAGTCCAACCCCGGCTACACCTCCGGCCAGCTCATGACGCTCGGCGGCGTGGACAAGGACGGTAACGACGCGAGCAATGCCGTGACCTTCATGATGCTCCAGACCTCGGGAAGACTGCTTCTGCACGATCCCCCGCAGGCATTGAGAATACACAAGAACACCCCGCCCGAGCTGTGGGAGGCCGCCATCGAGACGACCAAGCGCGCCGGCGGCGTGCCGACGTTCGAAAACGACGATGTCATCATCCCCGCGCTCATGGGACGTGGACTCTCGCTCGAAAGTGCGCGCAACTATACGCTCATCGGCTGCGTCGAGCCCTCCGGCTGCGGCGACGAATGGCCCGCCTGCGGCGGCACCGGCACCGAGAGCTACTGGAACATGGCCAACGCCCTCGTGCTCGCCATCAACAACGGCATCAACCCCATGCCGGGACGCTACGGTCAGCCTCCCGCGACCGAGCCCGTCGGACTCGAGACCGGTTACCTCGGCGATATGAAGACGTTCCAGGACGTCCTCGACGCATATGAAAAGCAGGTCAGGTTCTTCGTGCGCTGGCACGCCAACTGCATCAACTGCTTCGAGTACGTCGCGAGGGAAAACCTCCCGCTGCCGCTCGTCTCCTGCACGGTCGAGGGCTGCATGGAAAAGGGCATGGACGTCATGTACGGCGGCGCGAAGTACAACTCCACCGGCATCGCCGGCATCGCGATAGGCAACGTCGCCGACAGCCTGCACATGATAAAGCACCTCGTATACGACACCAAACGCTGCACCGGCGCGGAGCTCCTCGACGCCCTGCTGAAAAACTGGGAGGGCTATGAGGACCTGCACGACTACGTCGTCAACGAGGCGCCGCACTACGGCAACGGCATCGACGAGGTCGACTACTACGCCGGCTGGGCCGCCGAGCTCTTTGCAGACGCGGTGAACGCCATAACGGGGCCGCGCGGCAGATTCTCCGCGGGCCTCTATCCCGTCACCACGAACGTCATCTTCGGCCGCATGACCATCGCCACGCCCGACGGACGCCGCAGGGGCGAGCCCCTGTCCGACGGCATCTCCGCCGTTCAGGGCATGGACACCTCCGGCCCGACCAATATCCTGCACTCCGTCTCGAAGATAAAGCAGACTGATTATCCGAACGGCACGCTCTTCAACATGAAGTTCAGCCCGTCGTGCATGAACGGGGAGGACGGCATCGTCAAGCTCTCGCAGCTCATGAAGACGTACTTCATGATGGGCGGCATGGAGATGCAGATAAACGTCATCGGCACGGAGACTCTGAAGGCCGCGATGGAGCGCCCCGACGAGTACAAGGACCTGATAGTCCGCGTGGCGGGCTTCTCAGCCTACTTCGTCGAGCTCCACATAGAGGGTCAGAAGGACCTTATCCGGCGCACGGAGCTTTCAATGTAAAAACAAAAAACAGGGGACGCTGAACGGGACAGCCAGATAAGGAGAGAGGCGCAGGCGGAATTTTCGTTTTCGAACGAAGGCGTATG
>JAZQQE010000087.1:0-4447 GCA_045628845.1 Oscillospiraceae bacterium | reverse complement strand
GTACCGCGTTGGAAGTAGCTATCAAAACGCAAATAATAAGTCGAAGAATGGGTGCTGTAGCTGATCTTCCATGTATTATTGCTCTGGAGAGCAAAAGTATTGGTCGTCGCGTTTTCGTTACTAGTTATTATCGTGTTACTGCTGAGACGTAGATATCTGCTCGTGTTGCCGGCGTTTTGAACTATGCCGCCTGTCGAAGCGGTTCCGAATTTCCATCGGAACAGATTGGACGACCCGTCGCCTGAAACTGCATAGTATTTGTCGCCATCTACTGTGCCTTTTTCGGTGAAAGTTACCGTGGAGACCGTGGAGGCAGCTACACCTGCGTTGCCTCCCGTTCCGTTCACGCCTAAGGCAAAATCATTGACGCTCCCATTGTTGTTCACCTGGTGGTACACGATCATGTATGTGTCGGTGGTGGTGATTTCGGAGGCGGCGTCGCATTTCACCCAGTATGTTCCCGACTCCGTGGGGAGATTGGGATCGATAGGCGTCGGGGCTTCGGGCTCAGGGGCAGCGCCGTAATCCCAGACACTGAAATGATTCGTGCGGAAGGTGAAATAGTCTCCGATACGCACCGCGCGGACGGGAACGAACTCGCCGTCTGCTTCGTAGCCGAGCGTGTCGTAGTCCTCTTCGTAGGGGAAGCTGACCGTGACGTTATCGATAAAGGCCGTGTGTTCGGTCTGCGAGTTATCGGTGAGCGTGATGGAGTAGCTGTCGTAATACTCCCATCCCGCCGCGGCAAGCACGGTGCTCGACTGCTGCGGCGTAACGGTGAGAGCGGCGTTTGCCGTCGCCATCGCGGTCACGGTGATCCCGGTGTCGGTATCGGTAAACGTGCGCAGCGAGTAAGTGGAATCGGGCTGCGCGGGCTCGTCTCCGCCGGGCTCGTCTCCGCCGCCTGTGCCGCCGGTCGTGCCGACCGTCTGCGGGCTTGCGACGACGGTCGTATCAGGCGTGCAGACCTCGGTCTGAGGACGCAGACCCTTGCTCGCCGCGCCCGCGGATTTGAGGTCGTGCTGACCGCTTGCATCCCATCGGCGGATCTCGACCGAATTTCCCGAGATGAGGAACGACGTCATCGTCAGCGTATTGTCGGCGTTGGTGAGCGTAGACGTAAGAGCCTGTTTCCACTCTGCCCAGTAATAGCCCGTGTAGCCGAAGTTCATGTAGGTGAAGTTGAGCGGGAGCTCCACGTAGTCGTTCTGACTCGGAGTCACCGTATCGCCGGACTTCGTTCCGGCTATGTTGATGTTATCGCCATCGGTAAGGAATACGGAGGAGCCGCCGAGGTAATCGTCGTCGCCCCACGCGTGGTCGTGGCCGAAGAGGAAGATGATGTTCAGGTCATCCGCATAATCGTAAATGGCGTCATAGAGGTAGTACGCATACATTGCGTCCTTTTCCTTTGCAGTTCTCGTGCTGTAATGCAGAGGAACGTGCGAAAGAATGAATATCGGCTTGTCGTAATTCGCTTCGGCCTTTGCCGAGAGATAGGTACGGAGTCTGTTGCCCGTTGCTATCGAATTCGTAGCACTCGTGGGCTTGGATTCGTATTCGTCCTCTCTGATTGCGAATACGCCGTAATAATCCGTATCAAAGTGATTCTGGTCGGTGCTGTATTCGCTGGTCGCGTCCCAGTAACTGCTGCTCGAAGAGCTGTCATGGTTGCCTTGCAGATAAATTTCCTGCGTCAGACCCGAGAATACCGCCTCGATGGTGTTTTTGACCTGCGTGATGCCTGTGTTGGTATTGGTCTCGCTGAGATTGCTGTCAAAGCCGTAGTCGCCGCCCGCGAAGAACGCATAGGCGTCAATGGTACTGTAATAATTTTTGATGTTCGTGGAAATCGTTGTCAGGCGGGCGTTCTGGTCGGCATAGCTGCTAGGAGTACCGGAATTTTTATTCGACGTTTTCGGATCCTGGAAGTCCGAAGCCGCGACGATGAGGATGGGAGTGGGCGCGCCCGCTGCGGAGAGGAGGTTTCCGATGCTCATCGGCTCGGAGACGAGGCCGCCGTCCGCTTCGGAGGCGATACCGGCGGGCGCGGCCGCGAACGCCATGGCGCGGAGCATCACGGGCTCGGCGGCGGGAGTGCCGGTCACGCGGTAGAGCCGCTCAAGGTCGGCGTCGGTCGCGATGAAGCTGTACGTACTGCCGACGGCGCCGGGGACGTCCGCCCAGCTTTCGCCGTCGTCGGAGACCTGCCACTGCCAGTCGTAGTCTGCGTCGCCGGTGTAGACGGCGCGGAGCGTTACGAGACGCCCGTCCGCCGAAGCGCGGAGCGCGACGTGCTCGGGCAGGGAGGCGAAGCCGCAGATGCGGTCGTCGAAGAGACTGTAAGTGACCCTGCGGACCTGATCGAGGGAGTTGCCCTCGATGGTGAAGAGCTGCGCGTCGGCATAGGCGGTCGCCTCGGCGGTGCCGGTGACGATGCCGACGTGGTCGGCGCCCTCCTCGCCGTCGGTCTCGAAGAAGACGAGATCGCCCGCGTGGGGCTCATAGAAGTCGTAAACGCTGTGATAAAGGCCGAGCGCGGAGAGCTCCTCGACCCAGGCCGAGCAGCTCGCGGCATAGGGGAAGGCGGCGGAGTCTACCTCCGCGTAGTTGAGGCAGAAGGAGCAGAACATCGCGCACCAGTTTTCGCACGGGGCGCCCATCCAGTCGCCGTAGCGCGTATAGCCTCCGACGGAGCCGTCGGGGAATACCTCGAAGGTGCGGGTGCTCTCGGTGTATCCGAGCTGAGTTTCGGCGATGGCGATGAGGTCCGTGCGCCAGTTGCCCGTGAGCTCCGTGCCGGCGAGGGTGGCCTCCCACTCGGCCGCGGTCTCCACGTCGGGCGCGCGGCGGCACTCATCGGTGTGCACGTGCTCCTCGGCGGTGCATTTGAGCGTCCCGTCGGAGAAGAAGCAGCCGAGCTCCTCGGAATGTACGTGCTCCTTCTTTCCGCAGTAGAAGCCGTCGACTGCCGCGGCGGGCGCGTCGAAGCACTCGGCGGTGTGGACGTGCTCCTCGAGCCCGCAGGCGTAGACCGTCACGGTATGCTCGGGGATGACCTCCCAGCACTCGTCGGTGTGCTCGTGGCTCTCATCCGTGCAGACGAGCACGCGCTCGGCGGGGACGCGCACCTCCGTGACACCGCACTCCTCCGAGTGCGTGTGCTCCGGGAGCTCGCATATCAGCGTACGGTCCCACGTGATGGCGGGGATGATGAGCGCGTACGTCGTGCAGAACACGACGAGGGCGGCGAGGACGGTAACGAGCTTCTGCCATCGCCGTTTCTTCGTGTGTTGAGTTGTAAATCGTTCGGCCAGAGGCCTGATGGCGTTGTCCATAGAGATTACCTCACGGATTAATAGTCCACGGAAGCTCAGCTCCCGCTCTTGATCGTACCGAATTCACTGAGGGGCCAGACGCGGAATACTATCCTGCCTACGACGTCCTCGTCCATTATGCAGCCGACCGCCGTGTTGCGGCTGTCGACCGAGCTCTCGCGGTGATCGCCCATGACGAAGATGGAGGAGTCGGGCACCTGATAGGGGAAATCTATGTTGCACTGCCCGAGCGCCTTGTCGGAGACGTACGGCTCGTCGACGGGTACGCCGTCTACGTATACCGTGCCGTCCGGGTCTATGCTGACCCACTGGTGCTCAAGCGCGATGCAGCGCTTTATGAGGAGCTTGCTCCCGTAGTACACGCCGACTATGTCGCCCGGGGCGACGTTCGCGCCCTTTATCGAGACGACTATCTCGCCCTCGTTGAGTGTCGGGGTCATCGAGGTGCCGTATATGCGCAGTACGGGCATGAACAGCACCGCTATCAGCACCGCGCACGCGGCGACGACTATGAGCGTGTATATCGTGCTCCGCAGCAGCTTGCGGAAGCGCCTGTTGTGGTCTACTCGCCGGAGCTCCGCTTCGAGCTGTTCGAGCTCCGGGGCGGAGCGTGTTTTACTTCTTTTGTTCATTGCTTCGCCTCAAAATGAGATCACTTGTTTTCGTAGAATTCGCGCAGTATGCGCGATACGGCGTCGTCATCGTCCGCGGGAGCGTCGGCGCTCTCACGCGGCTCTTCGGGGAGCTTCGCCGCGGGCGCCTCCGCGTCACGCCGCGCCGCAGCGAGGATGGCCTCGGCCTCGGCCTTCGCCTCCGCGATGCGCTCTGCGCATTCCGCCTCGGTGTCGGCCTTAAGGCGCTCTATCGTGTCGAGATACTGCTTCGCCGCTGCGTCCGCCGCCTCGAATATCCCGCTGAGCGAGAGGGAGGCCTGCGCGAGCGAGCCCGCCTCGAGCATCTGCATCGTGCGGCTGTCCGCGTCCTTCTCAAGGACGCCGAGCTCCGCGCGCAGACGCGCGTTTTCCTTTTCCTGAGCGATGAGCATTTCGAGCAGTTCTCTCCGGCCCATGCGCCGCAGATCCTTGCTTTTCAATAAGCTCACCTCGGCC
>JAZQQE010000086.1:0-14443 GCA_045628845.1 Oscillospiraceae bacterium | reverse complement strand
ACGAAAACAGCCGACGTTTTTAATTATTCGGTTTGCCCTGAAAAAGCGATTACCAGTTGAGTCCGGCAGCAGCGCGGATCTTCTTGGCACGCTCGGTGTCACGGCCGTAGTTGACGGACTCGAGCTCTTCGACGAGGCTCTTGTCGGTGTTGGCCTGACGGGGAAGGGGCACATCCTGCTCTTCGCAGAGGATCTTCTGGACCTTCTTGATATCGACGGTCTTGGCAGTCTTGTTGTCAAGAGCGGCGACAGCAGCGGCAACGCCGGCGGCCTGGCCGGTAGCAGCGCACTGAGGAATGAGCTGGAGAGCACCGATCGCGCCGGCATCGGCGGAAAGGTGACGGCCCGGGCAGATGAGGTTGTCGATCTTCTTGGGAAGGATGCAGCTGTAGGGGATCTCGATAGGAACGTTGCTTCCGCCGGTCTGGCTCCAGGCGATGACATCGTCGAAGTTGGAGTAGGTGGCGAAGTCGAGGGTGGTCATGATCTTCTCACCGTCGAGCTTTCTGGAGCAGCGAACGCCGAGCTGAGGAGCGACGTCATAAAGATAAGCATCCTTGAAGACTTCGGGAAGAGCGGTCTTGCAGAACTCAAGGATCGGGCGGATGGAGTTGCGGACGAGGAACTCGGTCTTGCGCATGTCATCGAGGTCGATGCAGCTATAGCCGAGGAGCCAGTTGTTGAACCAGACAACACCGTCACGGCCGGTGGAGAAGGGAACGGTCTTGTAACCGGCGACTTCCCACAGCTCGTTCAGGAAGGACATGAAGGTCTTCTGGCTCTTCAGGCGGATATCGGCAAAGGCCTTGTAGTTGACGCCGCCGGCACGCCAAACGAGGGCGGTCTGGTCGTCGCGGTGATCGAAGTCGCTGATCTTGCTGTCCTGAGACTGGACGCCGGCCTGAGAGAAGAGGTCACCGTCACCGGTAGCATCGATAACGACCTTGGCAAAGATAGCCTTGCGGCCTTCCTTGGACTCGAAGATGACGCCCTTGACGACGTTGTCTTCGACGATGGGCTTGGTGCCCCAGCTGTGGAGAAGAGCCTTGATGTTGGGCTGCTCCTGAACCATGGCGTCCATCTCGAGCTTGAGCTGAGTGGGCTCTATGTACATGGAGCGAAGCGGAGTGTTGGGCTCCTGACGGTTGTTTACGCAGCCTTCATAGGGCATATACTTGTCGCAGATATAGGGGACGTCCTTGCCGACATACTTGAGGGCGGGTCCGATGTAGGAACCGGGGGCGTTCTTGTCGAGGCGGGTGAACCACTCTTCGAGAAGACCACGGTTCATGGAGTGAGTGCCGTAGTTGAGGGTGGGGATGAGAAGCACGTAAGCACCGGTGACATCGCCGCCGAAGTAGCCGTAGCGCTCCATGAGAATGACCTTCGCGCCGGCGCGGGCAGCCGCAACAGCAGCACTATGACCGGCAGCGCCGCTGCCGACTACGAGCACGTCGCACTCGTCATATACGGGCAGGGTATTTGCGGGTTCGATATAAGTTTTGCTCATAACTGTTCTCCTTTTTCGGATATTTTTTATCATTCTATTCTAATGTCTCAAAAAAGTCAAGGAAGGCATTATAACTATTGTAAAAAATTTTTGAAAAATCCTTATGAAAGAAGAACTATTCGGCCGGACCATGAAACAAGTATGTAAAATTCAATTATTCTTAATTGAAAAGAGTTATAAAATGTGCTATAAATAAGAAAGTAATTACATAATTCAGACTCGTTAGACAGGCGGTGATTTTTTGGATGCTGTAAACTATAAATGCCCGGCTTGCGGTGCGCCACTTACGTTCCGGGCGGATACGCAGCTTTTCGGCTGTGATTACTGTGAAAGCGTCTATACGCTTGAAGCTCTTCAGGAGCTCAACGCCGGTCTTCCCGCGGAAGAGCAGGAGACCATCAACATGGATTGGGACGAGCCTTCCGATCCCGAATTCATCGATACGGAAGCAGAGGGTCTGCTCGTTTATAACTGCCCGTCCTGCGGTGCTCAGCTATTTGCCGAAATAACGACGGGCGCCACCTCCTGCGTTTACTGCGGCAACACGACGATCATCCCGCAGCAGTTCTCCGGAGCTCTCAGGCCCGAGTATGTCATCCCGTTCCAGGTCACCAAGGAGCAGGCGAAAGAGGCCTTCAAGAATAACTGCAAGGGGAAAAAGCTCCTTCCGAAGTCCTTCCTCTCCGAGCATACGCTCGAGAGCATAACCGGCGTGTACGTTCCGTTCTGGCTCTATGACTGCGATATCGATGCGGATATGCAGTATAAGGGCACGAAGATAACGACGTGGAGCGATATGCGCTACAATTACACGAAGACCGATACATACTCCATCATCCGTCAGGGCTCCATGGGCTTCACGAAGGTCCCGGTCGACGGATCGAAGAAGATGGAAGATGCCTATATGGACGCTATCGAGCCCTATGATTATTCGGGCCTCGTTCCGTTCAATATGGCTTATCTCTCCGGATATATCGGAGATAAGTACGATGTAGATCTGGATGAAAGTAAGCCCCGTGCCAACAGCAGGATACAGAGCAGCGTGGTAAGCGCGTTCGGGCAGACCGTGACGGGCTTCAGCTCTGTCACGCCGACATCGACGAATATCAAGCTGAATCACGGCGGCGCGCACTATTCGCTTCTTCCCGTGTGGATGCTAAACAGTAATTATCAGGGCAAGACCTACACGTTCGCGATGAACGGGCAGACCGGTAAATTCATCGGAGAGCTACCTTATTCCAAGGGCAAGTTCTGGGGCTGGTTCCTCGGACTCTCCGCGGTTTTTGCCGCTGTCTCCTTCGGCATCGCGATGCTGATGGGCTGAGAGGGGAGGAGCGTACGATGATAAAAAGACTGCTCACCTTTGCTCTCTGCCTGCTGATGCTTCTGTCTGTTTCGGTATTTGCGTTTGCTGCTTCTGCTGATTTCGGACCGGGAAGAGACCCGTGGCTCGAACGTGTCGTTGACAATGCAGATATTCTGACCGACAGTGAGGAGCAGAGCCTCTCTGACAGCATCTCCCGCGTCATGGCCAAATACAATTTTGATATCGTAATCCTGACCGAATCCTCTATCGGCGGCAATTATCCCCGCTCTTACGCGATAGAATATTACGACGGCAGGGATTATGGATGCGGAGATTCCTACGACGGCATCCTCTTCCTTATCGATATGGATCAGCGCGACTGGTATCTTTCTCCGGACGGTATCGGCTCAGAGATATTCACATCCAAGAAAACCGATGCCATTGGTCAGCGCATAGTTCCCGACCTCAGCAACGGCAACTATTATTCAGCGTTTGATAAGCTCATAAACGAGATAGAGGACGCGCTCGAATACAACGAAGCTCATCCCGTAAAGCAGGGCGGACTTGACAGAGGTCAGGTCACACTCTTCCTCATCCTCACCGTGATCGGCATCATCATCGCGCTTATTATCGTCTCTTCCATGAAGCGCAAGATGAAGACGCAGCAGATCGCGGTGCAGGCCAATAATTACGTCAGAGACGGCAGCTTGAATATGGTCAATGCTGTCGAGGTTTTCCAATACAGCAACGTAATGAAAACGCCGAGACAGACGAGCACGACTTCTTCCGCTCCGAGAACGGGAAGCAGCTCCGTCGGACACAGTCACGGCGGCGGCGGTGGAGGAAAATTCTGAAAAACAAGTTTTAAATTTTTAGGGAGGATAACAGAAAAATGGGTCTTTTGAAAGCCGGCATAGGCGCTCTCGGCGGAGTCCTCGCCGACCAGTGGCGCGAATACTTCTATTGTGAATCCATGCCCGTCGAGGTCCTTGTGACCAAGGGCGAGAAGCGCACCTCCGGGCGCTCTTCCAATACTAAGGGCGAGTCCAACATCATCTCCAACGGTTCGATCATCGCCGTCAATGACGGTCAGTGCATGATCATTGTCGAGCAGGGTAAGGTAGTCGATATCTGCGCCGAGCCCGGCGAATTCGTCTACGACACCTCCACCGAGCCCTCCATCTTCTACGGAAAGCTCGGCGAGAACATCCTCGCGACCTTCAAGCAGATCGGCAAGCGTTTCACCTTCGGCGGTGACACCGGCAAGGATCAGAGAGTTTACTTCGTCAACACGAAGGAGCTCATCGGCAATAAGTACGGCACTCCGAGCCCCGTGCCTTTCCGCGTTGTCGACGCTAACGTCGGTCTCGCCGTCGATATAGCGATCCGCTGCTTCGGCGAATACAGCTACCGTATCACCAACCCGATACTGTTCTACACCAACGTCTGCGGCAACGTCTCCGAAAAGTATGAGCGCGCCACCATCGACGGTCAGCTCAAGAGCGAGCTGATGACCGCTCTGCAGCCTGCCTTCGCGAAGATCAGCGAGATGGGCATCAGATACAGCGCTCTGCCCGGCCACACCATGGAGCTTGCCGACGCTCTCAACGACGTCCTCAGCAAGAAGTGGAGCGAGCTTCGCGGTATAGAGATAGTCAGCTTCGGTGTTTCCTCCGTCAAGGCCTCCGAGGAAGACGAAGCCATGATCAAGGAGCTTCAGCGCAACGCTGCGTTCAGAAATCCCAACATGGCCGCCGCGCACCTTGTCGGTGCTCAGGCGAGCGCCATGCAGGCGGCTGCGAACAATCAGAACGCCGGCGCCGCTATGGCCTTCATGGGCATGAACATGGCCCAGAACGCCGGTGGAGCCAATGCCGCCCAGCTCTTCCAGATGGGTCAGCAGCAGCCTGCCGCCGCTCCTGCCGCCCCGGCCGCTCCCGCCGCGGCTCCCGCTGCCGGCTGGGCCTGCTCCTGCGGCGCGACCGGCAATACCGGTAAGTTCTGCGCCGAATGCGGCAGCCCGAAGCCTGCTGATGCCAACGGCTGGACCTGCAAGTGCGGAGCCGTGAACAAGGGCAAGTTCTGCGCAGAGTGCGGCAGCCCGAAGCCTGCCGGAGTGCCTCTCTATAAGTGCGACAAGTGCGGCTGGGAGCCTGAAGATCCCGCAAACCCGCCGAAGTTCTGCCCTGAGTGCGGCGATCCGTTCAACGACGACGACATCAAGTAATTCATTCCTGTTAAGTATCCTGTTGTAATTCGGAGGAGACAAACTTGAAAAAATCCAGAAGAGTTGCAGTTCTTTCGCTGCTCGTTCTTATGCTCATATCAATGTTTGCCGGCTGTTATACTCTCGGTGAGAGAAAGCCCATCGCCACCATAACGTTCAGTAACGGCAAGGAAATACAGATCCGTCTGTATCCCGACAAGGCACCGAATACCGTGAATAACTTCATATACCTGGCGAATTCCGGCTACTATGACAATTCTCCGGTTCACAGGATAAAGGAATATTTCGTCATTCAGATGGGGAAGAACGGAGCCGATCCGACTGCACCCGACGCCGGATACCATATCTATGGCGAATTCTCCAATAACGGATTTTCCAAGAATGATATCGAGCATGACGAGGGTACGGTATCCATGGCTCGCATAGCCGCAGTGGGTGAGGATCAGGACAGCGGAAACTACGATACCGCGAGCTCCGAGTTCTTCATCTGCCTGAACTATAAACCCTCACTTGACGGCGATTACGCGGCCTTCGGCAAGGTCATCCGCGGCATGGACTACGTTCAGCAGATATCCAAAATGGACGTTGACGCCAACGAAGTCCCGAGAGACGAGATTTACATCAAGTCCTGCACAGTCGAGACTTACGGAAAGAATTATCCCGCTCCCGCCGTTATCCCTCTTGACTGAATCGAACAATAATAAAGAACAGAGCCTTTCGCCATCCGAAAGGCTCCGCTCTTTATATAGTCGTTTTTACTTGGACGCCAATGCTCTCAGACCGTTGGAAAGCCGTACGAATTCGGCGATCCCAAGCGTCTCTCCGCGGACCTTCTCGTCGAGGCCGCAGGAAATCAAAAGGGAAGTGAGCTCCTCCTTCGTATGGGGAAAAGCTGAGCTTAGGCAGTTTATCAACGTCTTTCTGCGCTGCGCGAACGCGGCTCTGACGACCTTGAAAAAGAGCTGTTCGTCCTCGAGTCCCTCCGGCGGGGCGTGTTTAATTAGCGAGATGACGCTTGACGTGACCTTCGGACGCGGCATGAAGCAGTCGGGTGAGACGTCAAAGAGTATCCTGGGCTCTGCGTAGAAGTTTACGAAGACGGTAAACGAGCCGTATTCGGCGGTCCCGGGCCTTGCGCAGATGCGCTGTGCGACTTCTTTCTGGATCATGACGGTTATCTTATCGAATTTCCCTGATGACAGAAGGAACGTCAGCACCGGAGACGTTATATTATACGGCAGATTGGCGCATACGGCGGGGCGGAGAGACCCGTTATCTGACGACCATTTTTCAAGGTCGAACTTGAGGATATCGCCGTTTACAACGCTGATATTGTCATAATCGGCAAGAGTCTCGCCGAGCAGGGGAATGAGGGCCCCGTCGAGCTCGACAGCGGTCACTTTGCAGGCTCTTTGAGCAAGCTCCTTCGTCAGCACACCGATTCCGGGGCCTATTTCAAGCACGGAAGTTTCCATGTCTACGCCGGAAGAATCGGCTATTTTTTCCGGTACCCATTTGGCTACGAGAAAGTTCTGTCCGAGGGATTTGGAAAAATGGAAGCCGTGCCGCGCAAGCAGAGGCTTAATTTCATTTGGATTTGTAAGCTCCATAAACGGATCCTTTCAAAAAGGTGATAATATTGAATATTAAGATAAAATATCATAATGATGAACTGGTCAAAATAGGAAAAATCGAAAAAGGCGACTGGATAGATCTGCGCGCCGCAGAGAACGTCACTCTGAAGGCAGGGGAGCATAGGCTCATTTCGCTCGGCGTATCCATGAAGCTGCCGGAGGGATATGAAGCCCACGTCGCTCCCAGAAGCTCCACGTTCAAAAACTGGGGCATATTGATGACGAATTCAGTCGGAGTTATCGATAACAGCTACAGCGGAACTAATGATATCTGGAAGTTTTCTGCGTATGCGACTCGGGATACCGAAATAAAAATCAATGACCGGATCTGTCAGTTCAGGATAATTGAAAAAATGCAGGAAGTATCTTTTGAAGAAGTCGATTCGCTCGACAGTGAAGACCGCGGCGGATTCGGAAGCACCGGCAAAGCCTGATCGGTTAGAAAGAACTTGAGTTTTCCACAGGATCGTAGAAAAAACAACTTGTTTTTTCCCGAAGGGAAGACCTGACTTGAATTCCTCTATAATTGAACAAAATAAAAATTTTGTTCAATTATAGAGGCTGTTTTTATCATTATTTATCGATTTTTAGGTTTTTGGCGTTATCCGACGGTTTTTGGGGCTCTTCCGGCCTGATTCAGCTCTGCAACGCTAAAAATGGACTTTTGTATTGAAATAGTTTAATACGTGATCGGAATTATCGATCCGATGTCCTGCGCAGCTTCATCAGTTAAATATGTAATATTGATTCCGATATTTTCTGCGTAGCGTTCCAATGAATCTGTTTTGAGTCGTCCGGTAAGTATCAGTTCATTACGCGATATTTTTCCGCTCGCGCCGCCGATGAATCCTTTATCGTAGCCTTCAAGGATTATTCCTTCATTATCGAGCTTCAGGACCGATATTCCGTGTCTTTCTGCGGCGTCAGCTATCGAACGGTCTTCGGTCGCTATATGATTTTCGTCAAGCACGCATATCGAGCATTTGACGTATCCCTGTTTGACCGGAAGCATTTTGAAGCCTTTTGATTCTGCGTATTCGATTATTCGGCGTGACGTTCCTTTTTCATTATAAAAAAGTGTTTTGCCGACTATGCAGCAATTTGTTTTCACGTCATCCGGATATTTCGGGCCGCATTTTTCACAACTATGCACATTTACGCCTATGCGTTGCATAAATATGCATAGTACACGATTGCTCTCGGTGACGAAAAAATCATTTCCGCCTGCGTGAAAGACCGACATATCCGCGTGAAACGCTATTGCAGGGTCAATATCAGAGTTCTTGGGAGCACTTATGGTATCAATTCCGAGCCTTTTTAGGGCTTGAATGTACTTCGAATACTTTTCGCCTATGATGACCGTTTTGACTCTTTCTTCGGGCAAATTCGGAAAATGCAGATAATTATTCATTATCTGCATTTTTTCTTCTGACTCCGAGAACGCTCGCGAGCGCTTCTCCTATATTGCTTACTTCGATAACGCGCAGACCCTTTGGAACATTCGCGTTGTTGTTTCTCGGAATAACGCAGGTCTCAAAGCCGAGCCTGCTTACCTCGGTAAGTCTCTGATTAAGAGATGACACGGAGCGTACCTCGCCTGATAGTCCGACTTCGCCGATCGCTGCGACCTTGTCTCCGACGGGACGGTCGAGGACGCTCGATGCTAGAGCGAGTATCGTCGCAAGGTCTGCGGAGGGCTCGTCGAGCTCTATTCCGCCGATGACGTTGATGTATGCGTCGCTGTTTGAAAGACGGAGGCCTCCCCTTTTTTCAAGGACGGCCATGAGCAGCATGGCACGGCTGTAATCCACGCCATTCGAAGTCCTGCGCGGTACGTTGAAGCTTGTGGGCGTGACGAGAGCCTGGATCTCCGCCAATATCGGCCTTGTGCCTTCGATAACGCACGCCACGCAGGTTCCGGGCGCAGACGAAGGCCTGTCCGACAATAGCAGCTCAGACATATTCGGTACTTCCGTAAGCCCGGATTCGATCATTTCAAAGAGACCTATTTCGTTCGTTGAGCCGAATCTGTTTTTTACGGCACGGAGTATCCTGTAATTGGCCGCTCTGTCGCCCTCGAAATACAATACGCAGTCGACCATGTGTTCGAGGACTTTCGGACCTGCGATATTTCCCTCTTTGTTTATGTGTCCAACTATAAAGACCGTTATTCCGTCGCCCTTAGCGACCTGCATGAGCGCGGAGGTGCAGTCCTTTATCTGCCCGACGCTTCCGGGCATACTGTCAAGCTCGCGGTTATAGAGCGTCTGAATGGAGTCGATTATCACGATATCGGGCGACACCGAACTGATGGCGGCAAGGATCTCAGAGAGATCGGTCTCAACGAGTATCAAAAGATTCGGGGCATTTACTCCGAGCCTGTCCGCGCGCAGCTTGATCTGACGACCGGACTCCTCGCCGGTAACGTACAAAACGGTCTTTTCCGCGGCGCAGACTCCGCAAAGCTGCAGAAGAAGCGTTGATTTTCCGATACCGGGAGCGCCGCCGACAAGTACGAGCGAGCCGTCGACGACTCCGCCGCCGAGGACGCGGTCGAGCTCGGAAAAGCCCGTCGAGAATCGGATCTCGGAGTCCGTATTGACCTCGCTGATGGGAACGGGCTTGCTCTTTGCGTGAGCGATATTCTCCCATCCCGCCTTCTGCGGACGGTTTTCGGCCTCGACGAGCGTGTTCCAGCTTCCGCAGGCAGGACATTTGCCCGCCCACTTCGGTGTCTCGTTGCCGCAGTCGGTGCAGTAAAATACAGTCTTGCTTTTAGCCATTTATCCTGACCCCCGAATCAAAACGAGTCGAAAGATATGCCGCCGACAGGGCGGCGGCAATATTAGTCTGATGAGTGTCGCTTTTGAGAAGCTCGAGCTCCTCCGGGTTGGATATGAAGCCGCATTCTGCGAGAACGGCCGTACATTCTGCGTTCTTCATAAGATATATGCCGTTATCGGCTTTCATCGCGACCCTGTCGCTTGCTAACGTCGGAAGCCTGCAAAAGAGTTGCTGTATCATTTCGGCAAGCTCCCTGCTGCCGTCTGTACCCGCGAAGAAAGCCTGCGCGCCGCGCGGGCCGCTTCCGGTATACTTATTCTGGTGGATGCTTATCAGTACCGCGTTCGGGTATCTGTTAATTAGCGCGAGCCTTGCCTTCTGGTCGGCTGTTTTTCTTGTCTTGACGGTAAGAGCAGTTTCGGGATAGTCTATTTCTGCAGAGCGGCGCGTCATGATGACGTCAACTCCGAAGAATGATGCGATAAGCTCCGTCTTCTGTGCAACGGCGAGATTCAGCGAAGCCTCCTCCGTGCCGTCTGACGCGACGGCGCCGCCGTCTTCCCCGCCGTGACCGGCATCGAGAATAAGCACTTCCCTGCTGTCCAATACGTCAGGAGAAGCTTTCATGGCGGGAATTATATCGAGCTTGAGTGCCAGCATGAGCAGCGCGAATGCCGCGGCTGCGATGAAAGCGAGATAAGTAGCCGTCTTCACATACGTCCCTCCCCTTTTGAGGGATTATATGCCGGGACGGCGGGCGTTATTTCGCTTTTTTCTTTTTCCCTGCCGATTTATACATGATCTTATCAAGCAGCCTTATCTCTCTGTATCCGAGATGATAGGCTATCGTGCAGACGATGGGCCCGATAAGAATGGGCAGAAAATAGAATATCTTGGAGGCTTCGCCCTTGTTGGCGAGCGAAATCGGATAAACGAAATTGAGATAGAAAAAGGTCAGGAAGCGCTTTGCAACGCCTGAAAACGCGAGCGACGTTATAAGTGCGAAAATGGCACCCAAAAATCCAAGTATCTGCGAGGCAAAGCCTGCGATGACGGGCTTTGCGGCATTGTATTTGATGTGCTGATAAGTCACAAGGTTTAGGTCGCGTGCTCCGGTGCGCCACGACTCAACGTATACGTCAAGAAGGTAGAACGCGAGGCATATAATATTTACCATCAGCATATACCACGGTCTGGCGGTAAGGTCGGTCTTCAGGAGATTATCAAGCGCGACGAAGATGAGGCTTATCACGACGAAGATGATGACAGCCATTATATGAACGTAGAAAACCTTGAAGGCAAGCCTGAAAATCGTGCTCTTGCCCGATTCTTTTTCCCAGTTTTTCTTAAAAAGAGCCATAATGACCTCCCGGATGTTTATGCTTTGTGTCATTATACCATATCGGATTGCAAAATACAAAATCTAATGTATAATGAAATAAGAATAAAAAAGAAAAGAGGCAGCTTGAATGAAAACCTCGGATATTATCGATATCGCGCTTGAAAGCGGCTTCACGTTCGCAGGTGCTGTCAAAACTGATACGATCGTTCCGATGAACGAGGTCCGTGATATGTGTGCCGTGAACAAGTGCAAAAGCTATGATAAAAACTGGGCCTGCCCTCCCGCCTGCGGTACCGTCGAAGATTGTGCCGCCGCCATCAAGTCTTTCAACAGCGGTGTTCTCGTCCAAACCATCGCAGAGCTCGAAGATGAGTTTGATTTCGAAGGGATGGCCGACGCCGCAAAAAATCACGGAGAGAACTTCATCAAGATGCTCGACCGAATCCGCGAGCTTACCGACGAGCCTCTACTTGCCCTTGGAAGCGGCGGCTGCAGAAAGTGCAAAGAATGTACTTACCCCGATGCGCCCTGCCGTTTTCCGGACAGGCTCGTGCATCCCATGGAGGGATACGGCATTCTCATCAGCGACGTCTGCAAGAAAAACGATATAGTATATAATCACGGCAAGGGAACGCTTACCTACGTAGGCTGCTTCCTTTTCAACGAATGAAATTCCATGGAGAATAAAATGAAAGTAACGTTTCTTCCATCAAAAACAGAAGTAGAAGTCGCGTCCGGCGTCACGATAATGGACGCACTTATCAAGGCGGGGCTTTCCGTCGATGCACCCTGCGGCGGCCGCGGTGTATGCAAGAAATGCATGGTAAATATTCTGCGCGGCGCCGAAAAAGAGCCCGTACTTGCCTGCCAGACTCCGGTCGAAGCCGATATGACGGTCGATATCTCGGGCCAGGACGAGGGTCACCGCATCCTCATGGGCGGCATATCCCGCTCCGTAAGCCTTTCCCCTGCCGTCAGGGCATTCGTGCTCGACGTTCCCAAGCCGTCTACGAACGACCTGCGTTCCTGCTGGGACCGTGTGACGGACGCTCTCGCTGAGGCTGCCGGGGTTGATGCTTCCTCCGTTAAGCCCGTTCCTGCCATCGTTTCCGGACTTTATGATACGATGAATGAAAACGGGTTCAGAGTTGAAGTCCTCCTGTTCGGAAACGAGATAATCGCCGTACGCCCCGAAGGAAAGCCGATCCTCGGCCTTGCCTACGATATCGGTACGACGACGATAGCTGCGTATCTTGTCGATCTGCGCACAGGCGCCGACGTCGTTCAGAAGAGCCTGCTGAACCCGCAGGTCAAATACGGCGCCGACGTCATAATGAGGATGAAGTATTCCATTGAAAACGGTCTTGAAGGGCCTACGTCCGCTGTCAGAGGAGCTCTTTCCGATATGGCGGTAAGTGCTCTCACCGAGGCGGGAGCGGACTCTGCCGACGTATTTGTCGTGACGGTAGTCGGAAATACGTGCATGCACCACATTTTCAGCGGCATATCCCCCGCTTCTCTCGCCTATGCGCCGTATACTCCCGCGATAGCAAGACCGATGACTCTTGAAGCCTCCGAATGCGGCCTGAAGCTCGCTCCGTGCGCCAAGCTCCTGCTGCTTCCCAATATCGCGGGCTTTGTCGGTGCCGATACGGTCGGTGCCGCGCTTGCCGCTGAAATGGATACGAAGGAAAAGCTCACGCTTCTCATTGACATCGGAACGAACGGTGAGATGGTGATGGGCGATAAAAACAGACTTGTCGCCTGCTCTACTGCGGCGGGTCCCGCGTTTGAAGGAGCGCTGATAAGCTGCGGAATGCGTGGAGCCGACGGAGCTATCGACCATATAAAGCTAACGGCCGAAATGCTCGATTATTCCGTCATCGGAGGCGGCGACCCTCAGGGTATATGCGGCAGCGGCCTGATAGACCTTCTGAGTGAGCTCATAAGAGTCGGCATCGTAGAGTCCGGAGGCAGGATAATCGAGGCCGACGAGCTTGACGGGACCGACGCAGAATGCTACAAGGACAGGATAATCACCGTCGAAGGACAGCGCGCTTTCCTTATATTCAAGGATGGGAAAACTCAGGTACATTTCACACAGCGCGACGTACGCGAGGTGCAGCTTGCCAAGGGCGCCATGGCGGCCGGTATAGAAATGATGTCCGATTATCTCGGTGTCAGATCCGATGATATTGACACGGTGCTTATTGCGGGCGCGTTCGGAAGCTATATGTCTCCGAAAAGCGCGTGCGGTATTGCTCTCATTCCGCCGGTACTCGAGGGCAAGGTCACGGCGATCGGAAACGCCGCCGGTCAGGGCGCAAAGCTCGCTCTTCTCAGCGACGGCGAATATAAACGCGCGGCTGATATCGCGGCAAGAATGAATTACCTCGAGCTCGCGGCAGACCCGAAATTCCAGGATATTTTCGTTGATATGCTCGAATTCCCCGAAATATGAAAAATAGGCCCCGGCTCATTCAGGGCCGGGGCCTACGCTTATATTTCAAACATGGAAGTTATCCGTTCCTTCTCGACCAAACCAATCGATGCGCAGAGCGGAGAGCCGCTTTCAAAAAGAATGACCGTCGGGATACTGTCGATACCGTACTTTGCCGCAAGTTTCGGCTCTTCATCGACGTTCAGTTTGGCGACCTTGATCTTTTCGGAATACTCCGAGGCGATCTCATCTATTATGGGAGCGAGCTTCTTGCAGGGGCCGCACCAGCTCGCCCAGAAATCCACAAGCACCGGCTTGTCAGACTTTAAGACTTCCTTGTCAAAATTCGCAGACGTTAGATTCTGCATGGTCTCTCCTCCTTATTCTTCAAGCGATTTGTAATAAAGCATGCAATGGCAAAAACCCTCGAAGTCCGGGTCTGCTATCTTCTGCTTGAAATCGCTGCACATACATTTATTATCATCCGTGCGCTCGCGCCTGCACGGGCAGTAACCACCAGTCTGTTTAAGCCCTTCCCTGACAGTGTCGGCTATTTCCTTATCGGGATTGACCTTGATCTTCAAATATTATCTCACGCTTTCTTCCTAATGTAAAGAACGTTGGTGAAAAGAGCACAGCTGTGCTTTTTCAGATAATCGTCGTATTCGTCCTCGTTAATGTAGTATTCCTTCCCCCACGATGAAATACGCAGCCATTTGCCGTCTGCGGCAGTAACGGTGACGTAGTGGGCGTTTACGCTTGTGCGCGGAATAAACTCATCTCCGAGCTTTGTATAGAGCGTCAGCTTATGTTTTCGCGAGAATATGAGCGGGAAATTCGGACCAATGGACAGTATCGCGGGAATATTCTGAGCGAGCATGCGGTCTATCCTTTTGCGGATATTTCCGAATAAAACGCCCCAACCTGCACGGTACGGCATTTTGTTCCGAAGAAAAAAGAGGTTGAGTCCGCCTGCAAGAAAAAAGCCGTTCGTACCGAAAGGATATATCATCGGGATAAAGCGGCGGCAGAGCAGGTCGAGAAAGCTGAAATAATCCTTTTTATCAAGTGAAGATCTCTCTGCGAGCGCGGTCACGATAGGGCTGCGGCATTTTGCCTCGTGGCGCGCAAGATAAACTATTGCATCCGCTGCGGCAACGGGACCGCATCCGCAGCGCCTTACGCTCTTCTTCGGAGACA